>WRJS01000156.1 GCA_009778475.1 Kiritimatiellota bacterium
TTTCGGGAGGTGCCCCATAGAGCCCCCGGTGGGGTTGCCGGTGCGGGCGACGAGCCGGTTCTCGCTCGCGGCCACGGTGTAGAGCGCGGTCATGCGCAGGCGCGGGGCGATGTTCGCGAGCGCGGCCGCGCTGGGCGCGGCCGCCTCGCCGACGCTCCGGGCCAGCGCGTCCTTCACGCCCGACAGGTCGATGACGCGCGTGGCGACGCCGTACTGCGCCGCGAGGGCCTCGGCGTCTGCCTTGTCCGCCCCGTAGTTGCGCTGGGTGCCGCAGGGCATGATGACGCCGAGCGTGTCCTCGCAGGCCATCTTGCAGAGGATGCCGACGAGCGCGCTGTCTTTGCCGCCGCTGTTGCCGAAGACGATGCCGGCCGCGCCTGCGGAGTTGAGCGCGTCGCGGATGAACTCGACCCGTTGCCGGGTCTCTTGCGTATAGTCCCTCATGGCCTGTCCTTTCGTAAGAGATTGGGTGCTACTATATAACAGCGCGGCCGGGCGTGTCAAGCGGTGAAGCGCATTCCGGCGGCCACGCGCAACTTCCCCATTGACTTTCCCGCCGCATCGCCCCATAATAAAAACCATCTTGTGCAAACTCATCTTTAGGAGGAGACATGAAAGAGCAGGCAGGCAAACAGACGGCGAAGGGTATGATGGACAACAAACTTTCCCGCAGGGCGCTGTTGCGCAACTCGGCGCTGGCGACCGCGGGCTTCCAGATCGTCCCGGGGTTCATCCTCGGGCTGAACGGCCAGACGCCGCCGAGCGGCAAGCTCAACGTCGCGGGCGTCGGCGTGGGCGGCATGGGGCAGAACAATGTCGCCAAGTGCGCGGAGGCGGGCGAGAACATCGTCGCGCTCTGCGACGTGGACCCGCAGAATTACGCCAAGGGCGCGCTCGGCCGCTGGCCCGACGCGAAGAAGTACATCGACTACCGCGAGATGCTTGACAAGCAGGCCAAGGAGATCGATGCGGTCGTCATCGCCACCCCCGACCACACCCACGCGAAAATCGCCATCGACTGCATGAGCCTCGGCAAGCACGTCTATGTCCAGAAGCCCATGGCCTACTCCGTCTATGAGGCCCGCAAGATGACCGAGGTCGCGCGCGCCAACAAGGTCGTCACGCAGATGGGCAACCAAGGCCGCTCCGACGAGGGCACGCGCCTCGTGGCCGAGTGGATCGCCGCCGGGGCCATCGGCGACGTGCGCGAGGTCGAGGCCTGGACGAACCGCCCCGTGTGGCCGCAGGGCGTCGAGATCGGCCGCCCCGGCGAGGGGCAGCCGGGCAAGGCCCCCATCCCCCCGTACCGCTACGTCCCCCTGCCGGGCGAGGCCGACCCCGACCGCTTCATCACCGAGAAGGACTGGTTCACGCCGGACACCCCGCCGCCGGGCATGGACTGGAACCGCTGGCTCGGCCCCGCCGCGGACCGCCCCTACAGCCGCTTCTACCACTACGGCCTGTGGCGCGCGTGGGCGGACTTCGGCACCGGCTCGCTGGGCGACCTCGGCTGCCACATCGTGGACTGCGTGTTCTTCGCGCTCAAGCTCGGCTTCCCCGAGCACGTCGAGGCGAACATCTCCACCTTCTGGAAGAGCCTCTGGAAATACGACGCGCCGAAGAACGAGCAGTTCCCGCGCTCCAGCGTCGTGCGCTACCAGTACCCCGCGCGGCCGGGCTTCCCGCCCGTGCGCCTCACGTGGTGGGACGGCGGCCTGATGCCGCGCCGCCCCGAGGTCTTGGAGGAGGGCCGCAAGATGGGCGACTCCGACGGCGGCGTGCTCTTCATCGGCGACAAGGGCATCATCATGGTCGGCTGCTACGGCCAGAGCCCGCGCCTCATCCCCGAGACCGCGATGAAGGAATTCAAGCAGCCCCCCAAGACCCTCGAGCGCGTCCCCGGCGGCATGGGCGGCCACGAGCGCGACTGGCTCCGCGCCATCCGCGACCCCTCCAAGCCCGCCTGCTCCAACTTCGAGCAGGCCGGCCCCCTCGCCGAGATGATCCTCATGGGCAACCTCGCCGTGCGCTTCCCCGACCGCAAACTGCAATGGGACGGCGCCAACATGAAGGTCACCAACTGCGACGACGCCAACGCCTTCGTCCGCCGCAACTGCCGCGACGGCTGGGGCGTGTAGGCAAGGGGCCTCGACTGAACCGGCTGAATCCGACTGGCATCGAGTTTCGTCGGTTCAGTCGGTTTCAGTCGAAAAAGTCGAAACCCAAGCGGCCATGAAAAAACTCATCCTCCTTCTGCTGGCAAGCCTCCCGCTCCACGCCCAAGTGGACGAGGCCGCCCTCTACCCCGTCCCCGAGGAGAGCCGCCCCCGCGAGGGCGTCACCTACGGCGAATGGGTCAAGGCCCCCTTCACGGGCGGGCGCAGGGGCGCCTTCCCCGGCACCGAGCGCGAGATACAGGTTTACGTCCCCGACGGCTGGGACGGCGAGACCCCCGCCTGCGTGTGCGTGATGCTCGACAACGCGGGCTTCAACATGCCCACGCTCATCTCCAACCTCATCGCCGCGAAAGAACTGCCCATGATGTTCATCGTCGTCGTGCCGCCCGGCCGCGTGCCGGGCGCGCGCGGCGACCCCGACTCCGCGCGCGCCAACCGCACCTTCGAATACGACACCCCCTCCCCCGCCCTCGGCCGCTTCATCCTCGAAGAGGTGTTCCCCTTCATCGAGAAAAACCTCGCCACGCAGGACGGCCGCAAACTGCTCCTCTCCAAGGACGGCAACGACCGCATGATCGCGGGCGCGAGCAGCGGCGGCGCCGCCGCGTACAACGCCGCGTGGGCGTTCCCCGACGAGTTCCCCCGCGTGTTCAGCGCCATCGGCTCGTACACCGGCCTGCGCGCCTCCTACGAGCACCCCACCCTCCTGCACAAGACCGAGGCCAAGCCCATCCGCCTCTTCCTCCAGAGCGGCGAGCAGGATATGTGGACCGCGTTCGGCGACTGGTGGAGCGCGAACAACGCCATGGTGCGCGCGCTCGAGTTCGCCGGCTACGACTTCCGCCACGCCTTCGGCAAAGGCGGCCACAACGGCGCCCACGCCACCCACCTCGCGCCCGACGCCCTGCGCTACCTCTGGAAAGGCTGGCCCCGCGAACCCGTCACGCCCACGGGCCAGCACCGCAACCACTTCCTCCGCGAACTGCTCATCCCCGGCAAGCCGTTCGAGGAGGTGGCGGAGATGGAGGGGACCTGCATATATATGGACTGGCACTTGGTTTCCGACGGCAAGGGCGGCGTGCATGTCTCCGTTACCTATAGTGGTTCGCCGATTAACGTGAAGAGCGCCCTGTTCATTGATGCCGAAGGAAAGGTGACACCTGATGATACCCCTTGCGTGCTGGCGGTCGGCGCGAACGGCTCGCTGCTGATGAACGGCAAAATGGCAAAAGGGCTGCTCTTGTTGTATCCCGACGGGAACATCAACGGCGAGCCTGTCGTCTGCAAAGATAGGGACGGGTTCGACATTATCCCGCACTACGCAATCCCATTGCGCGACGGGCGGTTCTATGTGCTGGGGGAAATGAGGTACCCACGGCAAGACGGCGACGACATCACTAGAAGAAGCCTATGGCTGGTCAACGCAGACGGCACCGTTTCCCAAGGCAACTATCATATGTGGGATATGGAAAATATGGTTGCGCTGGCGGCGGACGCTTCGGGGCAATGGCTGTACACGTTCGGGAAGGGTCGGCGGGGGTATAGTTCCCGTATCGAGGAGGACGGCACGATTAAACACACGCAAGAGTTCTTCTTCATCCACGCGCCGGAAGAGTATAACAGCGCGAGAATCTGCGGCGCGGTGTGCGACCGTTCCGGGCGCACCTACCTCGCCACCAGCCTCGGCGTGCAGGTCTGCGACTACAACGGGCGCTGCACCGCCATCCTCCCGCTCCCCGGCGGCGAGCCCGCGACGGCGATCGCCTTCGGCGGCAAAGGCATGGACATCCTCTACGTCTCCGACCCGCAAGGCAAAATCTACGCCCGCCCCCTCAACACCAAAGGCGACTCCGTCCGCGACGAACCCGCCAAAATCCGCGTCGGCGCGGGGTGAGCCTCACTCGCTCTTCCATTCGTCAAGCTGCTCCTGCGTGGGGGCGGCGATGAGTTCGAAGAGGTTCCAAGTGCCGAACGCGGCGCGGTAGGTCAGGCGGTCAGTGCCGAGGGCGTAGATTTCGGGGTAGCGCCAGAACACGCTCTCGGCGCGGTTCACGCCGACGGGCTCGGGAACCAGCACGTAGATGTTCTGCCCCTTGTAGTTGTGGCGCAGGGCGGTCATCTGGAGGTCGAGGTTGGGCAGGATCAGCTCGCCCGTGTAGCCGCGCAGCAGGTCCATGCCCGCGTAGCCGAGCGCGAACACGCGGCCGTAGGGCGTGCGGCCGTTGACGTACGCCTCGACGCCGCTACAGATTTCGGCGCGGTTGTTGGCGGGTGCGGTGTCCCTCAGCTTTTTCGGCAGGTCGAAGGAGAAGAGCAGAATCATAAGGGTAATGAGCGTGACGCACATCAGGCGGGACGCGGGCTTTGGGCGCCCGAGGGCGAGGAGGACGATAGGGAACACGGCGGCGGAGAGGAAGGGCGCGGGCCATCGGATGTCGAAGCGGGAGAAGATGAAGGCGTACCCCATGACCGCGTAGGCGAAGAATATGAGCGATGCGGAAGCATGGACTCCGCTGGGGGCCTTGGCGCGCGCGTCTATCCACCATGTGAGGGTGAGCGTGGGCAGGAGGAACACGAGCGCGGGTATCAGGAGCGCGAGGGCGAAGCGGGCGCCCTCGGGGTGCGGCAGGAGGTACCTGAGCGAGCGGATGAAGAAGAGGCTGTCGCCGAGCATGAGGCGGTTCATCAGCATCCACACGGAGGCGGCATAGACCAGCGGCAGGCCACCGAGCAGGAGCCATGCGGGGAAGCGTCTGCGCGTGTCGGGGCGCCCGAGGGCGGCGAGGGGGAGGCACAGGACGATGAGGCTGGCCGGGGCGAACACGGGGAGGCCGCACAGCACGAGGCCCGCGCTCGCGGCGGCGGTGGAGACGATGTCGCGGGTCTTGCGGCGCTCGATCCATCCCGCGAGGCCTGCGGCCGCGAGCATCATCAGGCCGATGGTCAGCGCGGCGGGGACTTGGAGTATCTCGGGGTTCAGGCCGAGCATGAGCCACACCGCCAGCGCGGCCTGCACGGCGGCGATGCGCCAGCCGGAGGGGTCGGCGGATTTCAGCGCCTCGCGCACGCACCAGAACACGAACAGCCACGCGGCGGCGAACGCGCACCACCCAGCGAGGGGTTCGGGGAGCAGCCACGCGAAGGGCAGGTATGCCAGCACGGGCAGCGGCGCGACCCAGCAGGAGCCGAAGAGGGCCTGGCGACCTTCGGTTGTGCCGGCCAGAAGCTCGCGGCAGATGCCCGCGATCTGCTCGCCCGCCTCCCACGTGGGATCGCGCCAGCGGGCGAACGCCAGCAGTGCGGCCGCGAGCGCAAGAGGGATGATGCCGCCTGTGAGGAGGCGGATGCGTCTGTAAAGTGTGAGGTCGGAGTTCATGGGGAGTGTGGAGTTGGGAGTTAGAAGTTCGGAGTTCGGAGTTGGGTGTAGGGGCTAGAAGCTTTTCTCTGCCCCGAAGGGGCTATATCACCTAGCGTAGGGCATCGCCCTACGGAAAGACGAGGAAACGGTTTCAAGGCTGTAAGCCTTGCATCAAACGGGGTTTCTCTGGGCGCGACCCTGCTGGACACAAGGCCTTCAGCCTTGATATTATCTGTGTCCCGTAACGTAGGGCGTTGCCCTACGCTATTGATGGCAGGGCTTCGCCCTGCGCTTGGAGATAAAGATATGGTTGGATTTGCCATTTCAACAGGTGCGTAATATGCGATTCCTAATTTCTAATTCCTAATTTTTCTTCACGAGTCCGTGCTGGGTTTTCTCCCACACGAACGGGGCGCGGAAGAATTGGATGAAGGCGCGCCAGCCGCTGTAGCTCATCATCATCCAGTAGATGGGGGTCAGGAGCGACCACCACATGATGCTGTCGCGCTGGCGTTTGCAGCACCCGACGATGTTGACGTAGGTGAACACGATGTTGCCCGCGAACAGGCAGAACGCGCCCATCGCGAACACGGGGCCGGGGAAAAGCTGCGAGATGCCTTCGGGGCGGAAGATAATCCAGATCAGCGCCATCAGCCAGAAGATGGGGTTGGCGAGCGCGGAGAAAATCACGCCGCCGATGAGCAGGTGGTAGTGCAGGAAGTTCGCGGGGCCGAGCTCGCGCAGGAGCCGCCACGGGTTACGCATGTGCACGAACCACGTCTGGATGTAGCCCTTGAGCCAGCGCGTGCGTTGCTTGATCCAGAACGGGAGGTTGCTGCACGCCTCCTCCCACGTCGTGGTCTCCAGCATCCGCGTGGCGTAACCTGCGCGCCCGAGGCGCACCCCGAGGTCGCAGTCCTCCGTCACGTTATACGCGTCCCAGCCCATGAGTTCTTGCAGGACGCGCGTCTTGAAATGGTTGGACGTGCCGCCAAGCGGGATGACCGCGTTGAGCGCCGCGAGGCCCGGCAACTGGAGATCGAACCACGCCGAATACTCCGCCGTGAACCAGCGCGTGAGCGCGTTCTGGTGCGGGTTATAATAGTTCAGGCGCGACTGCACGCACACGACGTTCGCGGGCGAGGCCTCGAACGCCATCACCGCCTTCTTCAGCTGGTCTTTCTCGGGCAAGTCCTCCGCGTCGTAGATGACAAGGTACTCGCCGCGCGCGAGGTGCAGGCCGATGTTGCAGGCCTTCGGCTTCGTGCGCGGGAACGACTCGGGTATCTCGCGGATGTGGAAGCCCGGCGGCATATCGAGCTTACGCGCCGCCTCCAGCGTGAGCGTGTCATCCGCCTCCAGCAGAATCTGCACGTCCTTCTTGTCCGCCGGGTAGTCCATGGCCGAGAGCGCGGCGACCATCTGCTTGACGGTCTCCGGCTCCTTGTACATCGGCACGAGGACGGTGAACATCGGCCACTCACGCGGCTCCTGCGCGCGAATGTCCTCGGGCGAAAAACTCAATATCGCCGACGGCGACAGCGACGCGCGTATGACGATGAACTTGTACACCGTCAGCATCACATAGAACAGCGTACACGCCGCGATGACCCCCTGCGCCGTGCGCAGCGGCCACAGCCACGCCGCCCCGGCCAGCGCCAGCACAATCAGCAGCGTCATGATTTTCTGCGCCGCCGTCATCGGCCGCGACGCGCTCCAGTCCGGCCGCCTGTGCGCCAGCTCCAACGGGTCCACCGCGTTTATCGCCGCCTCATCGCTTAACCGCTGCTCATTTCCAATATCGCTGTCCATGCTCCCCCCAACAGAAAATAATTACGATACCATATTGTGCGGCATTTTGCAAATGCCTGTTTTAGGCACAGATGGTTTTTCTCCATGGACAACACAGATGGTCATATCGCGCGGCATCATCCTTAAAGTCCCGAGGGCGCGCGGAGGGCGCGGTACTGCTTGGGGGAGCAGCCGCGGAGGCGTTTGAAGTTGCGGATGAAATGGCTGTGGTCGTAGAACCCGACGGCGTTGGCGATGTCGCTGACCGTGCGGGTGGTTGTCTCGAGCAGCGTGAGGGCGGCATTAATGCGCACGCGCAGGATGTAGTCCACGATGCCGATGCCGAACACCTTGATGAAACGCCGCTCGAGCTGCCGCTCGGAGGTGTTGGTGCGTTGGGCCAGATCGTCGAGGCGGAGGCTCTTGGGATAGTTCGCGTGGATGTACTCGATGACACCCGAGAAGCGGCCGTACCAGTCGGGCGCGTCACTGATGTCGTCCACGAAGCGGTACACGCCGGCCACGCCGATGACCTTGCCCTTGCGGTCGAACACGGGGGCCTTGCTATAGACCACGAGGCGGTTGGAGTTGTTGGGGGCGAGCTCGATGGCGTTGGTGATGGGCTTGCGGGTACGCATGACTTGGCGGTCGTCGTGCGTGTATTTGTCGGCAAGGGGCTTGGGGTGGAGGTCGTAGTCGGTCTTCCCCAAAATCTCGGACTCGTGGTGGACGTTGTAAATCTCGCAGGAGCGGTGGTTGAAGAGCATGACGCGCCCCTTGACGTCCTTGATGAAAAAGGCGGTGTCCGGAAGGGTGTCGAGGAGCAACTTGAAGCTCTCGAAATCGCCAATCTGGTTCAAGTACCGCCGTTGCGCGGTGATGCTGCGTATCGCCATAATGCCTCCAGTGGATAGGGATATCCAAAAATTGTCGGAATTATACACAAACGTGTCGGAATTATACAATACAAAATTGAGAGAATGTGATAACTTAAGTGACATCATTTTGGAGCAGTGTGACTTTACAAACAGGGAAAGGAAGTGTAAGGATGAAAAAACGAGTGGCGATCGTCGGGTTCGGTTTCATGGGCCGGATGCATTACGCGAATTGGAAAAAGATGAAAGGGTGCTGCGTGGTGGCGCTGTGCGACAAGGATGCGTCGCAGTTCAAGTCGCCCGTCACCAGCGGTAATCTCGCCGGGGCGGACGGCTCGACGGATTTCGGCGATGCGGTGATTTACGATGACTTCGACAAGATGCTGGCGGAGGCGAAGCCGGACATCGTGTCCATCACGCTGCCGACACCGCTGCACGTCCCGCTCACGTCGGCGGCGCTGAAACGCGGCGTCCATGTCGTCTGCGAGAAGCCCATGGCGCTCAACGCCGCAGATTGCGGCGCGATGCTGAAAGCGAAGGCCGCCGCGCCCAAAGGCACGCAGCTGATGATCGCGCACTGCTTGCGGTTCTGGCCGTCGTATGTGTTCCTGAAGAA
>WRJS01000157.1 GCA_009778475.1 Kiritimatiellota bacterium
CGGAAGCCCTGCGCTCCCGGCACATGGAGGGCGAGCGTCCCCGCGAGCCGTTAGACACGATGCAGGGCGGAAGCCCTGCGCTCCCGGCACATGGAGGGCGAGCGTCCCCGCGAGCCGTTCGACACGATGCAGGGCGGAAGCCCTGCGCTCCCGGCTATTCCAAGGAGGCGTTCAGTTTCGCGTCTGCCTCGATGACCTTCTGGCGCAGGGCGGCCTTGTGGTCGAGGAACTTCGCGCGCAGGACCTCGTCCGCCGTGCCGAGGATCTGCACGGCCAGCAGGGCGGCGTTGGTGGCGTTGCCGATGCCCACCGTCGCCACGGGGATGCCGCTCGGCATCTGGACGGTCGCGAGGAGCGCGTCCTGGCCGTTGAGCGGCCCGCCGGGCATGGGAATGCCGATGACGGGCAGCACCGTGTGCGCGGCCAGCACGCCGCCCAAATGCGCGGCCAGCCCGGCCGCCGCGATGATGACCTTCAGGCCGCGCCGCGCCGCCGCGGCCGCATACTCGCACGCCACGTCCGGCGTGCGGTGCGCGGACATGACCCGCACCTCATACGCCACCCCGAACGCCTTCAGCGTGTCCGCGGCCTTCTGCACCAGCGGCCAGTCCGAGTCGCTGCCCATCACAATCCCAACACACGGCATCGCCATAAAACATCCTCCTTCGTTTAGGTTTAATGCCCTAGCATTATACCCGTTCCACGCGCCCACCTCAACACCGAAGTCAAAACGCCGCACAATAAGATTGCCATGCGGGGGGCGTTCGGTCATACTGTAACCATGTTCCTCCCCAGCACAGCGGAAGAGATGAAGAGGCTCGGATGGGACGCGCCGGACATCATCCTCGTCTCGGGCGACGCGTACCTCGACACGCCGTTTTCGGGCGTCGCGCTCGTCGGGCGCGTCCTGAGCGCGGCCGGGTTCCGCACCGCCGTCATCGCACAGCCGGACGTCTCGTCTGCGGGCGACATCCGCCGCCTGGGCGCGCCGCGCCTGTTCTGGGGCGTCACGGGCGGGTGCGTGGACTCGATGGTCGCGAACTTCACCGCGACGGGGAAGCGCCGCCGTCAGGACGACTTCACGCCGGGCGGCGCGAACGATGCCCGCCCCGACCGCGCGGTCATCGCCTACTGCAACCTCATCCGCGCCGCGTTCAAGCCGTGCGCGCCGATCGTCGTCGGCGGCATCGAGGCGAGCCTCCGCCGCGTCGCGCACTACGATTACTGGTCGGACGCGGTCCGCCGCCCGATCCTCTTCGACGCGAAGGCGGACATCCTCGTCTATGGCATGGCGGAACGCGCGATCGTCGAACTGGCGACGCGCCTGCGCCATGCCCGCGACTGGCGCGACGTGCCGGGCATCTGCTACGCCGCGCCGAAACAGGCGCCCGCCATCCCCGACGCCGTGGCGCTCCCGCCGTTCAGCGCCGTCGCCGCGAAAACGGACGCGGGCCGCGCCGCGTTCCTCGAGATGTTCCGCCTGTTCAGCGCGAACCAGAACCCGCACACCGCGCGGCCGCTCGTGCAGGAGGTTGACACGCGCCGCCTCGTGCACAACCCGCCCGCGCCGCCGCTCTCGCCGGATGAACTCGACGCCGTTCACGCGCTCCCCTTCGCGCTCGACACCCACCCCGTCCACGCGCCCAAAGGCAGCGTCCGCGCGTGGGACACGATACGCTTCGCCGTCACCACGCACAGGGGCTGCTACGGCGAGTGCAACTTCTGCGCGATCACCGCGCACCAAGGGCGCTGCGTCACAAGCCGCTCCGAAAAATCCATCCTCGGCGAGGCCGCACGCCTCACGCGCCACCCGAGGTTCCGCGGGGTCATCACCGACGTCGGCGGGCCCACCGCGAACATGTACGGCTTCGCGTGCGCCCGTGCGCAGAGCCTCAGCGCGTGCGACGGCAAGCGCTGCCTCTTCCCCACCGCATGCCCCTCGCTCAAGCCCGACCACACCGCGCAGATCGCGCTCCTGCGCAAACTGCGCGAACTGCCCGGCGTGCGCCACGTCTTCGTGGCCTCCGGCATCCGCCCCGACCTCATCGCCGCCGACACCTCTTGCGGCGCGCGCTACATCGAGGAGCTCGCGCGGCACCACGTCTCGGGGCAACTCAAACTCGCCCCCGAGCACGTCTCCGCCCGCGTGCTGCGCCTCATGGGCAAGCCCGGCGCCAAGAGCCTGCTCGCGTTCAAGGCACAGTTCGAGGAGGCGAGCCGCAAGGCCGGCAAGCGGCAGTTCCTGACCTACTACTTCATCGCCGCGCACCCCGGCTGCACGGACGAGGACATGCGGGAGTTGAAGCGTTTCGCATCCCAGCGCCTGCGCCTCGCGCCCGAACAGGTGCAGGTCTTCACGCCCACCCCCTCCACATGGTCAACCGCCATGTACTACACCGCCGCCGACCCGTTCACGGGCGAGGCGCTCCACGTCGCCAAAGGCCTGCGCGAGAAACAGGCCCAGAAGGCGCTGCTCACCCCGCCCGCGCCGTAAAAATGCCGCAAGGCATTTTTCCCGCTTGTAACGCCGCAACGTTTGTGATATGTTTTACGCTAAATGAAACATTCGCTAAAAGATGATATGAGTACGCTACGCTGCGGCGCGGCGCGGCGCGGCGCGGCGCGGCGCGGCGCGGCGCGGCGCGGCGCAATAACTATCATATAGAAGATTGCGGCTGTCAAGCCGAAACTCACGGGAGGCACCCGTGAGCGCGGAACAGCAGGTCATCTCACGCCAGCGTACACGCGACCACGGCGAGGTCTATACCGCCGCGCGCGAGGTCAACGCCATGCTCGACCTCGTGAAGGCGGAGACCGAGCGCATCGAGTCACGCTTTCTAGAGCCCGCCTGCGGCAACGGCAACTTTCTGGTCGAAGTCTTGAAGCGCAAACTCGCCGTCGTCGCCGACCGCTACTCGAAATCCCAAGCCGAGTTCGACCGCTATGCCGTCCTCGCCGTGTCCAGCCTCTACGGCATCGACATCCTGCGGGATAACGTCGAGGCGTGCCGCGAACGGCTGTTTTCCGTCTTCAACGGCTTCTATCAGAAAACATACAAGGCCGACGCATCGGCGGCGTACGCGGCAACTGCCCGTTATATCTTGGGGAAGAACATCGTCTGGGGCGATGCGCTTGACCTGCGACGGGGTGACGGCTCGGGCGAGGCGATCATCTTCAGCGAATGGTCGCCCGTGAACGGCGCGATGATGAAGCGACGCGACTTCACGTTTGAAGGACTCGTTGAAGACACGGTTCGGGAGGAGGACACATTGTTCCGGCACACATCCGACTCCGGCAAAGAAGTCTTTATCCCCAAGCCGATAAAGGAACACGATTTAACCCATTATTTGAGGCTGGTAGATGTCCACGACGAACTATAACCCCGATGTGCTGACGTGTTTGGCGAACCTCTCCAACGACGAGGTGTTCACACCGCCCCAGCTCGCAAACGGCATTTTGGATCTGCTGCCCGCAAAGATTTGGAAAGATAAAAACGCGACCTTCCTTGACCCCTGCTGTAAGTCCGGCGTGTTTTTGCGCGAGATCGTGAAACGCCTGAACGAGGGCTTAAAAAAGGAAATCCCCGATTTGCAAAAGCGGATTGACCATATTCTCTCCAAGCAGGTCTTCGGGCTGGCGATAACCGAACTGACGGGCATGCTCTCGCGCCGGAGCGTCTATTGCGCCAAGGCGGCGAACAGCAAGGACTATTCGCTCTGCACAAAGTTTAAGGACGAGCAGGGCAACATCCGCTTTGACCCGCAACAACGGCACACATGGTCGGGCGGCCGTTGCGAATACTGCGGTGCGGCCGAGAAGGAGTACACGCGCGAGGACGGGCTTGAAAGCCACGCCTATAAATTCATCCACACCGACAAACCGGAGGAACTGTTTAAGATGAAGTTTGATGTGATTATCGGAAACCCGCCGTATCAGTTGAGTGATGGGGGCGCACAAGCGAGCGCGATTCCCCTGTATCATAAGTTTGTCCAGCAAGCGAAGAAATTGAACCCGCGTTATTTGACGATGATTATACCGAGCCGCTGGTTTGCAGGAGGTAAAGGCTTGGATGATTTTAGAGAGGAAATGCTCAATGACAAAAGATTACGTAAAATCGTTGATTACTTTGATTCTACCGAGTGCTTTCCCAATGTGGATATTTCTGGCGGCATTTGCTATTTCCTTTGGGCTAGAGATAACAAGGGTGAATGTGAAATCAAATCAGTTCGTGCCGGACAGGAATCAGCAATGACACGACCACTACTCGAAAAAGGGAGCGATACCTTTATCCGCTTTAACGAGGCAATATCTGTTGTCCGCAAAGTTGGGAAATTAAAAGAACATCCATTTGACGCATTGGTTAGTTCGAGAAAACCGTTTGGAGTGCCGACAAATGCCGTGGTCAAAACAAAGCAAGGTGCTGGCGACATCAAGATTTATGCTTACCCAAAAAGTGGATACATCGCAAAAGGCGAAATCTCAAAAAGCCAAGAATGGATTAATCAACATAAGGTCTTAATTGCATACTCGTATGGCGAACGTGGCAGTTTTCCGTACTTGGTTTTAGGCAAACCATTCTACGGCGAAAAAGGCAGTTGTTGTTCCGAAACATATTTAGTAATTGGATCGTTTGACACGAAAAAAGAAGTCGATAATGTTATGTGCTATATTCGGTCAAGGTTTTTCCGTTTCTTGACCTTACTCAAAAAGAATACTCAGCACGCCACAAAGCAAGCATATTCCTTTGTCCCCATGCAAGATTTTTCCGAGGCGTGGACGGACGAGAAACTTTACAGGAAGTATGGCTTGAGCAAAGAAGAAATCGCGTTCATCGAGAGCATGGTGCGGCCGATGGCTTTAGGGGACGGGGATGCTTGAGAGGGGACTTAGGGGACGAAGGAGACCTAGGGGACGAAGGTGTTTGAGAAGGGAGGAAGGTGTTTTATGAAAGTTGAAAACTGCAAACGGAAAACTTCCCCTGCGTCTCCTAGGCCCCCTATGTCCCCTTTCGCTGGGGACCTAGGCGTTCTGCAGGGCGGAAGCCCTGCGCTCCCGGCTTTTGATGCCCCTGTGTCCCCTAGGTCTCCTTCGTCCCCTAAGTCCCCTCTGCTCCCTTCCCCTACGTCCCCTTCCCCCTTAAAAACCGCGCGCTTTTTTACGGGCTTGGGTCATGCGTTCGCGCAGGCCGCCTTCCTTGATGAAGGCGGCTTCCAATGCCCTAATCTGGCGGTCGAGCAGGTAGTTGGTGAGTTTGACGAGGCAGATCATCACGTTGGCCAGAACATCGGCGGGGCGGGTCTCGAAGACTTCGGGGAAGCGCGTGCGCCCGTGCGGTTTTTTACTCTCCTCGCGGACGAACACGGCCTCCGCAGAGTCCTTGTCCCACAGGGGGGCGTTGTGCGTGCGCAGGAAGTCGCGGTAGTCCTCCAGCAACTCCTCGAGGCTGGCGCGGGCGACGTTGGTGAGTTTGATTTCGGTCTCCTTGGACGTGCCGCTGGCTTGGCTGGCCTCGACGATGTTCTGTTTGCACGAGCGCGCGGCCTGCGTCATCTGATCGACGGTGCGGTCGCCCTTGCGCAGAAAGCGCCTGCAGAAGGCAACCGTACCGTCATAGACCAGCACGGACTTCTGGTAGGAGAGCAGTTGCTCGTAGCCCCCGTGAGGAGGCAGGATGCTGTCGCCGGAATTCATGAGAAAAAGATTAACAAATTTTTTGGGGACGGGAAAAGGAGAAAAGTGAGGGGACTTAGGGGACCTAGGGGACGTAGGGGAGGAAAGCGCTTATGAAAACTGAAAAGCACGGAAGCAAGAGCGAGAGGAGACGGGGGATTGGGGGAGGGGACTTAGGGGACGAAGGAGACCTAGGGGACCAAGGTGTTTTGGCGAAACAGGGCGGAAGCCCTGCGCTCCCGGCGGAAGGTGTTTTAGCAAGGCAGGGTGGAAGCCCTGCGCTCTCGGCTTTTGATGCCCCTGTGTCCCCTAGGTCTCCTTCGTCCCCTAAGTCCCCTTTCTTCCCAAAGCGTCCCGAAACCTCGCCGACAATTTATGCTTACGAGGACACCAACCCGCAATATGACGGATTGCTGAAAGTCGGTTACACATCCGCGCAATCAGCCGAAGAGCGCGTTGCCCAGCAATACCCGACCAAGCGTCCGGGTAAAGCCCCCTACAAAATCGTCCTGATCGAAACCGCCATGCGTGAGGACGGCTCGTCTTTTACCGACCATGATGTCCACCGTTATTTGCGCGCTCGTAAAATCCTCAACCCCAATGGCGAGTGGTTCAAATGCACCCTGCGCGATGTAAAGTCGGCGGTGGTTGCCATCCGCGAGCGCAGGGATTTCGATTTGCCGCGCACACAGTCCTTCGCGATGCGCCCTGAGCAGGAAGCGGCGGTCGCGAAGACGATGGCGTATTTCAAAAGCCATGCGAAGGAGAGTCCCGCAAAGACTCCGCATTTCCTGTGGAACGCAAAAATGCGTTTCGGCAAGACCTTCACGGCGTATCAGTTGGCGAGGGCGATGGGGTGGCGGAAAATCCTTGTGCTTACCTTCAAGCCCGCCGTGCAAAACGCTTGGAAGGAGGACTTGGAGGCACACGTCGATTTCGACGGGTGGCGGTTCGTGGATTGCAAGGAAACACAGGGGACACAGGAGACGAAGGGGCGCAGCAAGCAAACGCATCCGTTGGTCGCGTTCGGGTCGTTCCAAGATTTGCTGGGCAAGAATAAGGCGGGCGGTATCAAAGCCAAAAACGAGTGGGTACATTCGACCAACTGGGATTGCGTGATTCTGGATGAATATCATTACGGCGCATGGCGCGAGAACGCCAAGGATCTTTTCGAGGTCGAGGACAAGCGCGAGGAAGGGACAGGGCTTGACTATTATGACGAGAGCAATATGCCCATCACCACGGGCGCGTACCTGTACCTCTCCGGCACGCCGTTCCGCGCCATCGCCAGCGGGGAGTTCATCGAGGAGCAGATCTACAACTGGACGTATTCCGACGAGCAGCGGGCGAAGGGCGAATGGCAGGACAAGAAAAAACCGAACCCTTACGGCTCGCTCCCCCGTATGGTGATGTTGACCTATCAACTGCCCGACGCCATCAAACAGGTTGCCGAGCAAGGCGAGTTCAACGAGTTTGACCTCAACGAATTTTTCAAGGCTGACGGCGATGACGAGTGCGCGACGTTCAGGCACGAGGGCGAAGTCCAGAAGTGGCTCGACCTGATCCGCGGCGCGTTCATGGAGACGACCCTCGACAACCTGAAGTTGGGCGCACAGAAGCCGCCTATGCCGTTCTCGGACGCGCGTCTGCTGGGGTTGCTCACGCACACGTTCTGGTTCCTGCCGTCGGTCGCGAGTTGCCATGCCATGCGGAACTTGATCGCCAAGCGTCAAAACACCTTTTACCACGACTATAACGTGATCGTCGCGGCAGGGGGCGCAGCGGGCATCGGCGTGCAGGCGCTGTTCCCTGTGTTCAACGAGATGGACGACCCGCTCAAGACAAAGACCATCACCCTGTCGTGCGGCAAGTTGACCACGGGCGTGACGGTGCGACCATGGTCGGGAATTTTCATGCTCCGCAACTCATCCAGCCCGGAGACATATTTTCAGGCGGCGTTCCGCGTGCAATCGCCGTGGGTCGCGCCGAACCCCGACGGCACGGAGACCGTCCTCAAAGACGAATGCTACGTGTTCGACTTCGCGCCCGACCGCGCCTTGCGGCAGATCGCCGACTACAGTTGCCGCCTCGACATCAGCGAGGACAACCCCGAGAAGAAGGTCGCGGAGTTCATCAGCTTCCTGCCCGTGCTTGCCTACGACGGCAGCTCCATGAAGCAGATCGACGCGGCGGGGATCCTTGACATGGCAATGTCCGGCACGACGGCGACCCTGCTCGCCCGCCGTTGGGAGAGCGCGCTGCTCGTCAACGTGGACAACAACACGCTGCGCCGTTTGATGGGTAACGAGAAAGCCATGCAAGCCCTGATGAGCATTGAGGGTTTCCGAAGCCTGAACCAAGACATCGAGACCATCATCAACAAATCCGAGAGCGTGAAAAAACTCAAGGCCAAGGCGAGCGACGAAGAGCTTTCCGCGAAGGAGAAAAGGCAGCTCACCGAGGAGGAGAAGCAATACAAGAGCGTCCGCAAGCAGATTCAGGAGAAGCTCATCAAGTTCGCGACGCGCATTCCGATCTTCATGTACCTGACGGACTACCGCGAGTGTTGCCTGCGCGACGTCATCACGCAATTGGAGCCGGGGCTGTTCAGGAAGGTGACGGGGTTAGAGATCAAAGATTTCGAGCTGCTGGTGTCGCTGGACGTGTTCAACAGCGCCCTGATGAACGACGCGGTGTACAAGTTCAAACGCTACGAGGATGCGTCGCTGGAGTATGCCGGGATCAACCGCCACGCCGGCGAAGCCGTCGGGCTTTACGACACGGTGGTCCATGCCGGGGAGATGCCCTGAGCGCAAGGCGGGGCTGAGGAGGGGACGCAGGGGCTGATCGTGAACGGGCACGACCACTACAGGGTGTTCCACTCGCGGGACGAGTTCGCGCGGGGCAAGTGCCATGTCAACGGCATCGAGAGCTTCTGGAGCTACGCCAAGCGCAGGCTCGCCAAGTTCAACGGCATCGCCTCGGCGAGGTTCGTGCTGTACCTCAAGGAGTGTGAGTTCAGGTTCAATAACAAGGGGCAGGATTTGTTTGACATCCTATGCAAAA
>WRJS01000158.1 GCA_009778475.1 Kiritimatiellota bacterium
AGACATGAACGGCGGGCAAAGCGGGGCGGTTCCGCCGGAACCGCCCCACCCCGGCAAAGTGGAGGGCGAACGTCCCCGTGAGCCGAACGCCCCCGCTGGCCGCTGGCTCTACCTCGCCATCCTGCCCCTCATCCTCGCCGCCCTCTATTTCCTGCGCAGGAGAAAGGGGTGACGCATGTGCCGGGAGCGCAAGGCTTCCGCCTTGCATTTATTACTTGGCAGGGCGGAAGCCCTGCGCTCCCGGCATTATGCAAGGCGGAGGCCTTGCGCTCTTGGGCACTCCTGATTAGGAAGTGCTTGCGGCGGCGGCCATCATCTCCGCGAGCGTCGTCTTGCCGTCGTAGAGGGCCTTGCCGACAATCGCGCCGTAGAGGTTGGGGCAGGCGAGCGCTTTGAGCGCGGTGACGTGCTCGGGCGCGCTCACGCCGCCGGAGGCGATGATGTCGCACGACACCGCGCGGCACATCTGCTCCATCGCGCTCAGGTTCGGGCCGCCCAGCATGCCGTCCGTCGCGGTGTCGGTGTAGATGATGGTCCGCACGCCGGCGGCCTCGGCCTGCCGGGCGAGGTCAACGGCTTTCGTGGCGGTCGTCTCGACCCAGCCCTTGACCTGCACGAAGCCGTCGCGCGCGTCGATGCCCACGGCGATGCGGTCGCCGAAGCGCCCGGCCAGGTCGCGCAGGACCTGCGCGCTCTCCAGCGCGCGCGTGCCGATGATGGCGCGGGCGACGCCCTCCGCCAGCAGCCGCTCGACGTGCGCGTCCGTGCGCAGGCCGCCGCCGGCCTCCACGGGGATGCGGATGGCGCGGGCGATCTCGCCGATGGCCCGCGCGTGGCGCGGCTCGCCCGCGAACGCGCCGTCGAGGTCAACGACGTGCAGTTGCTCCGCGCCCTGCTCAGCCCACGCGCGCGCCTGCGCCACGGGGTCGTCCGAATACACGGTGACGTCGTCCGCCCTGCCCTGCCGCAGCCGCACGCACTTGCCGTCCTTTAAGTCAATCGCTGGTAGAATAATCATGCGGCCATTATAGCAGTTGCGGGCGGGAAGGTGAAAGCGGAAAGTTGGCCGCGGGCGGGGAAAGTGCGGGGAGAAGTGTGGAGGGTGGAGGGTGGAGGGTGGAGGGTGGAGGGTGGGGTTTTCTTTCGGTTCAAACCGGTCAGTTGCGGGTGCCGCTCCGCGCTCCTCCCGCCGCGCGCCTTTCAACTTGTTGAAACTTGCGCTTGCACTTTGGCGCGGCATTTCCCATAATATGTGCTTTATCCAAATCAGAGGCTTTACGGTTCCGATGAAAAATGAAGACGTGACGGTTGTTAGTGGTGCGATTGGCGCGGCGGCATCGACGGATGCGGAGTCAACGGCGGTGACGGGGCATTTCTTTAAGCGTGAGGACTGGCTCGCGTCGCTGGCGACGTTCCTGTTCTCGGCGTGGGTGTTCTTCCGCAACATGGCGCCGGAGGTGACGCTCCAGGACTCGGGCGAGTTGGTGACGGGGGCGTTCACGTTCGGCGTGCCGCACCCGCCGGGGTACCCGATCTGGGCGTTCATGGGGTGGGTGTGGAGCCGCTGCATCGTGTTCTGGGGGAACCCGGCGTGGCGCATCGGGACGATGTCGGCGTTCACGGGGGCGCTGACGGTGGGCGTGATGACGCTGATGATGACGCGCAGCGTGCGCGTGCTGCTCCATGCGCTGCCGTGGGCGAAGGCCCTTGAGGCGCGGCTGCTGCACTGGGCGGCGCTGGGGGTGGGGATGAGCGCGTCGCTGCTGTTCGGGTTCAACCGGGGGGTGTGGCTGTGGGCGAGCGTGTCGGAGATGCGGGTGCTGAACGCGTTCTCGTTCGTGCTGATCGCGTGCTTCTTCTTCGCGTGGATGATCCAGCCGCAGCGCAAGGTCTTCCTCTATTCGGCGCTGCTGGCGTACGGGCTGAGCATGACGAACCACCAGACGGTGGCGGTGATGGCGCTGGCGCTGGTGGCGGGGACGCTGGCGCTGGGCGTGGATGACTTTTTCGAGCGGCGCGAGGCGCAGCCCGCGGGGAAGGGCCGGCCGGGGGCGCTCAGGACGCTGATGTCGTCGCTGACGACGTTCTGGAACCTGCTGGTAGCGGTGCTGCTGAGCCTTACGGCGGTCTTTATCCTCTTCGCGTGGCTGCGCACGCCTGAGCATGTCCCGGATGAGATACTCAAGTTGTGGAGCAGCAAAACGGAGGTGAAGTCGCTGGCGGAGGCGATCCCGTCTGTGGGGTCGCTCGTGTGGTGGCGCGTGGTGACGTTCGCGGGTGTCTCCGTGGCGATCGTTTTCGCGGAGCTCCAGGTGGGGGGCATCGCGAGCCGGACGCGCAAACTCATCGCGCTGGCCGCTGCGGCGGTGTTCATTTTCGCCTACTGGAGGTACGCGCATGACCCGGTCCTGCTCACGGTCGTCGAAGTGGAGAAGGCGACGCAGTTCGCGCCGGCCAAGGTTGCCGTCGTCCACAGGGCGGAGATGCGCGTGGCGCTGGGCACGATCATTGCGGGGCTGCTGCTGCTGGTGGGGTTCTCTGAGAACGGCTGGGTGCGGCCGCGCATGGCGTTCCTGTACACGGTGCTGTTCCTGTCCGGGTGCGCGTTCTACCTCTACATGCCGGTGGCGTCCTCGACGAACCCGCCGATGAACTGGGGCTACGCGGCGACGAAGGAGGGCTTCCACCACGCCATCACGCGCGGGCAGTACCAGAAGATGGCGATGGCGGACCCGTGCGCGGCGCTCTTCGGCACGCAACTGAAGATTTTCACCCGCGGGCTGTGCCGCCAGTATTCGCCGTGGCTGTGCCTGTTCGCGCTCGTGCCGCCGGTGCTGTCAACGTGCTGGCTGTCCCGGCGCCTGCTCGAGGACGCCAGGAGATACCTCTGGCTCGCGGGCGTGTGGGTCGCGGCGCTCCCCGTGGCGGTCCTCAGCGTGTGGGCGCTGCGGTACGTGTTCGTGGTGCACCCGCGCATCACCGCGGACCCGCCCCTGCCGGTGCCGGAGGCGTGGCGGTACGCGTACCTGCTGTGGGGGCTTGCGCTGCCGACGCTGCTGTGCATGATCATCGTGCTGTGGCTGTGGCTGCGGCGCCTGGGGCGCTCGTGGATGGTGTTCGTGTGGGCGGCGTTCCTGGCGACGAGCCTCGGGCTGATCATGATCATCAACCCGGACGTGACGGCGCAGGAGCAGGAGATCACCATCAAGTTCTTCGCGCCGGCGCACGGGTTCTTCGCGATGCTGATCGGCTACGGCATCGCGCTGGCGTTCGCGGGCGTGCTGCACGCATGGCGCAACGCGCCGCCGGCCGCCATGAAGGCGTGCTGCGCGGCGCTGCTGGCGCTGCCGTACGTGTCGTACCGCGCGAACTGGGACCTCTGCGCGCTCGGCACGCACGACTTCGGCTACCAGTTCGGCTACCGCATGTTCTGCCCCGGCGGCGGCTACCCCGACATGGCGAAGGACGCGGTGCTCTTCGGCGGCACGGACCCGGGGCGCTTCGTCCCGACGTACATGATCTTCTGCGAGAGCGCGGTCAAGCCCAGGCACCGCTACCAGAGCCCCTGGATGAAGGCCTCCGACCCCGCCTACGACGGCAGCACGTTCGACCGCTCGGACGTCTATATCATCACCCAGAACGCGCTCGCCGACAACACCTACATGGGCTACATCCGCGACCACTACGACCACACCCGCCCGCGCGTGGAGGGCGGCGTCCCCACGGGGAACATCACGAACCGCCTCAAATGGCAGCAGAAGGTGTTCGCGTGGGGCTGGACCGCGCTCGGCCGCCAGAACGACTACCCCAAGAAGCCCATCCGGATCCCGACGCAGGAGGACAGCCAGAAGGCCTTCCACCAGCTCGTGGAGGACTGGCGGGCCGGCAAGGCGCCGCCCAACGCGGAGCTGAAGATCGTCGGCGGCAAGGTGCAGGTCACCGGCGCGCTCGGCGTGATGGCCATCAACGGCATCCTCGCGCGGTGGATATTCGACTGGAACAAGGAGGAGCACGACTTCTACGTGGAGGAGAGCTACGTCATCCCGTGGATGTACCCGTACCTGCGCCCCGCCGGGGTCATCATGAAAATCGAGAAGGAGCCGCTCCCCCCGCCCCAGCGCGACAGGCAGTCCGGGGAGCTGGAGGGGACGTGGAAGGAGATCGTCGAGAAGGACAAGGCCTACTGGGATCAGCTGACGGGGGAGTTCCTGGCCCGCGAAGAGTTCTGCCGCAGCAAGGACGCGCAGAAATCCTTCGCCAAGATGCGCTCGGCCATCGCCGGCCTCTACCTCAACCGCGCCCTGTACGCGGAGGCGGAGTACGCGTTCAAGCAGGCCGTGGACCTCTGCCCGGAGAGCCCGGAGGGGCGCTTCCGCCTGGCGGAGCTGTACATGAACCAGCGGCGCTACGAGGAGGCGCGCGACCTGCTTGCGGAGTACCTCAAGTATGACCAGTACAACCAGAGCGCGAAAGGCTTCTATGACCAGCTCGACGACCTCACGCAGAGTAACGCCCGCCTCGCCCAGCTGCAAGAGAAGATGCGCGCGGAGGGCGGTGCGGCGGACATCAACGACGCGTTCGAGCTGCTGACGATCTACGCGCGGATGAACATGCGCAACGACCTGCTGACCCTCGGCCGCTCGCTGCTCGCGAACACGAACGCGCCGCCCCGGCTGAGCTTCGAGCTCGGCATGCTGTTCGCCGCCGCGAAGCAGGCGGGGCTTGCGCAGGAGGCCCTGACGCGCTATACCACGCAGATGCCGCGCGACCCGCGCGGGTGGGTCGAGCTCGGCTGGCTTCACATCTCGCAAGGCAAGAGCACCGAGGGCTACGAGGCCTGGCTGAACGCGGTGAGGACCGGCGGCGACAAGGCGCGCGAGGTCTTGCGTGACGACCCCCGCTTCGCGCCGATCTGGCAGCAGCCCGACTTGCCCAAGCCGTTCCTTGACCTGCTCCCGCCGCCCCCCAGGGGGCGGACGGCCGCGCCGAAGCTGGGGCGAAGCAATACGATTTTGAAGGAGAGCAAATAGGTACCTGGTGGGCCTCCCGGACTTCAAATCCGGTGTGGGGTTTTAACCGGCCCCGGTTGGGTTCGATTCCCACTTGCTCTCGCCATTTTGAAGGACACCATGCAGCATCTGATTCCAATTCTGACGACAGGTCTTTCGGCGCTCGCCGCAGGGGTGGTGCTGAACGGCTGGCTTTCGCGCGAGACGGTCGAGCTTGGGGTGCGGAATGCCGAAGAGGAAGGGTCGCAGGCCGAGGCCGTGGCGGAGGCCGCTGAGCGTGAGACGGATTTGGCAGGGTGCTTCAAGGCCTTCCCCGATGTCCCGCACGGGTCGTTCGCGGGGCAATGGCAGGGCTTTCGCGGCGCGTTGCGGGATAACGTGGCGCGGGACGCGGGCGAGATTTTCACCGAGTGGCCGGAGGGCGGGCCGGAGGTGCTATGGGAGGCCGCCGTGGGCGACGGCCACGCCATGCCGGCCGTCGCGGGAGGCTGCCTCTACCTGCTGGACTACGACGAGGCGCGGGGCGGCGATATGCTCGTCTGCCTCAACGCGGACACGGGCGCGATGCGCTGGGAACACCTCTACGCCGTCAAGACGAAACGCAACCACGGCATCTCCCGCACGGTCGCGGCGACGGACGGCGACGCGGTCGTGACCCTCGGCCCGCAGTGCCATGCGCTGTGCCTGTCCGCGACGAACGGCGCGTACCGCTGGGGCATCGACATGGCGGCGCGTTACGGGACGAAGGTGCCGCTGTGGTACACGGGGCAATGCCCGCTCATCGAAAACGGCGTGGCGGTGCTGGTCCCGGCGGGGACGAATGTGCTGATGTGCGGCATCGACGTGAACACGGGCGAGACGGTTTTCGAGACGCCCAACGCGCACGGCATCGGGATGTCGCACGCGTCGGTCATGCCCATGACCGTAGACGGTGTGCGGCAGTATGTCTATGCGGGGCTGGGCGGAATCGTCGGGGTCGCCACGAACGGGGAGGCGCTGTGGCACACGGCGGCGTTCGCGCCGAGCGTGGTCGCGCCCTCGCCCGTGCCGCTGGACGGCGGGCGGTTCATGATGGTGGCGGGCTACGGCTTCGGCGGCGCGATGTTCCGCGTGTCGCGCAACGCCTCGGGCGCGTGGCAAGCGGAGGTGCTGTACAAGACGGACAAGAAGCGTTTCGCGTGTGAGCAGCAGTCGCCCATTTTCCACGACGGCCTGCTTTACACCGTGCTGCCCAGCGACGGCGGCGGCGACCGCCAGCAACTCGTGTGCATGACCCCCGAAGGCGAGCGGCTGTGGGCGAGCGGCAAGGACGACCTGTTCGGTCTCGGGCCGTTCGTGGTCACGGCGGACGGTCTGATGTTCCTGCTCAACGACGCAGGGACGCTCACCCTCGCGCGCGTGAACCGCGACGGCTACCGGCGGCTGGCGCGTCACGCGCTGATGGACAGCAACGGCCGCGACGCATGGGGTCCCATGGTGCTGCTCAACGGTCGCCTCTTCCTGCGCGACAGCACACGGCTGTTCTGTTTGAAGGTCGGGAAATGACAGGATTATTTTCGCGCTCCGGGAGCGCAGGGCCTCCGGGAGCGCAGGGCTTCCGCCCTGCCAATATAAATGCAAGGCGGAAGCCTTGCGCTCCCGGCATCATGAAGGCAAACGGCACATGCCTGTATAGGTCAACCCCGTGATTGTGTGTCCGTGGGGAATATGTAGGGGCGACCGCCCTACGCATCTACTGGCCATCTCGCGCCATGACTTTTCCCTCCCCCAAATAATGGGTTGCAGATGGGCAGGGGAAAGGGCATAATAAACGCCTGTATCGCAAAACGGGAAGGATTTTTTGACAGAATGGGCAGGATGAACACTCTCATTTTAGGAATCGAGACCTCGTGCGACGAGACGGCGGCGGCGGTCGTGCGGGGTGGGCGCGAGGTGCTGTCGAGCGTGGTGTACAGCCAGATACCGCTCCATCAGGCCTACGGCGGGGTCGTGCCGGAAATCGCGTCGCGCAGTCACCTCGAGAAAATCACGGGCGTGATTCAGGAGGCCATGGCCAAGACCAGCATCGGTTGGGCGGACATCGGCGCGATCGCCGTGACTTACGGCCCCGGACTCGCCAGCTCGCTCATCGTCGGGCTGTCCGCGGCCAAGGGACTCGCGCTCGCGCTGGGCAAACCGCTCATCGGCGTCAACCATCTGGAGGCGCACATCCATTCGGTTTTCTTAAAGCCCGACGCGCTCGA
Organism: Kiritimatiellota bacterium; assembly: GCA_009778475.1. Lineage (GTDB taxonomy): Bacteria > Verrucomicrobiota > Kiritimatiellia > RFP12 > UBA1067 > WRJS01. The sequence goes on from WRJS01000158.1 coordinate 7,253, forward strand.
CCCGCACGAGGCAGGCCCCATGCTCGCGCTCGTCGTCTCGGGCGGACACACCTGCTGGGTGGACGTCCCGCAGGCAGGGCGGTACCGCGTCATCGGCCAGACCCTCGACGACGCGGCTGGCGAGGCCTTCGACAAGGCCGCCAAGCTGCTCGGCCTCGGCTACCCCGGCGGGCCCGTGATTGACCGCGTGGCGAAACAGGCGGTGCGGGCGGATGCGGTCACGTTCCCCAAAGGCCGCCCGCGCCCCGGCAACCCCGCGCTCGGCGAAATGACGGCGGAGATGTGTGTCAGTTTCAGCGGCCTGAAAACCGCGCTCATGTACCACCTCCGCAAACACCCGCCCGCGCCCGAGCAAATCCCCGAGATTGCCGCCGCGTATCAGGAGGCGATTGTCGGTGCGCTCGTTGACCGTTGCGACACCGCGCTGAGGGGCGGGCGCTATTGCTCGCTCGCGGTCGGCGGCGGCGTGTCGCTCAACGGGCGGCTGCGCGAGCGCCTCGCCGAAGTCACGGCCGCGCACAACGTGCGCCTCCTCCTCGCCGCGCCCAAAGACTGCGGCGACAACGCCGCCATGATCGCCGGTCTCGCGGGCGTGGGTTGCGGCGTGACCGGCGACGCGGCCTTCCGCCTCGATGTCGTCCCCGCGCTGGAAATCGGGAAGAAGAGTTGAAGGGGGGGGGGCTGACGTGGCAAATGTCATTCCCATCGTTTTGTTTGCCGTGCTTCTTTTATCGGGCTGCTTCACGTTCACCCCGTTGCCGACGGATGAGCGCCCTGCCGCATGGGCGCAGCCCGTCCCCGATGCCCACCTCGGTAACTTCTATCAAGTCACCCCAGATCTCTACCGCGCACATTACCCCAGCGGGGAAAAAGACCTCCGCGACCTGCTCAACGCCGGTATCGCAACTGTCATCAACCTGCGCGCGCATACTTCCGCTGACGCGACCATCGCCGCCGCAGGGCTCGTCACGCACACTTACAAAATGAATGCGGGGGCGGTGTCGCAGGACGACCTTGAGCATGTGTTGCGCCTCATTCTAGGCTCTCCCAAACCCGTGCTGGTGCATTGCTGGCACGGCGCCGACCGCACGGGTTTCATCATCGCCAGCTACCGCATCGTCTGCCAAGGGTGGAGCAAGGAGGAGGCGATCCGAGAGATGCGCCATGGCGGGTTCAACTCCCACAGGATCTACGCCAGCATGGCTGACATCCTCCGATCCCTCGACACCGAGGCATTGCAGTCCCGAATCCTAGTGTCCTGTAAAATACAGACGACGGAATAGGGGATTACCCTGTTTGGATGGCGTGATATGGAGGGCGAGATATGGAGGGCGAGACAGGGGTCCCAGTTGGAGGGCGAGCGGCCCCCCGCGCCGCCCCCAACGGGCCAAAAGCCCCCCCGCGGGGCCCCCCCCCCCCC
>WRJS01000159.1 GCA_009778475.1 Kiritimatiellota bacterium
CGCGCGGCGAAGGACTGCGGCAGGGGCGCGCGCAGCACGAGGCTCATCTCGGGGCGCTCGAGGTTGATCCAGTTGTCGAAGCGCTTGATGTTGCCGTTGCCGTCCGCGTGGCAGGAGGCGCAGTCCGCTTTTTTCATCACGCTCTTGATGGCGGCGGCGGCACGCTTGTACGCCTCCGCCTCGGGCGGCACGCGCGTGAAGTCCCACGTCCCGAAATAAATCCCGTTCGAGTCCATCCACGCGAACATCAGCTCGCGCTCCTCGTCGGTGAGGATGTCCGAGTGCATCGGCGCGAGCAGCACGTCCGCGAGGCTCGCCTTGCCGCTCCCGTGCTGGTAGGGGTCGAACACCTTGCACGACCAGTAGGCCGTGCCGTTCATGCCGCAGATGCCGCCGATGACGTCCGCCGTGTACATCTTCTCGCGCCGCGCGGTGAGGGACTCGTAGGAGATGTTGAAGAGCTCCGTCCAGCCGCCGGAGAGGTCCAGCCCCTTGGCCAGCCCCTGCTCGCCGCCGTGGCAGCTCACGCACTTCGCGTCCAGCACGGGCTGTATGCGCCGCGTGTAGTCCATCCAGCCCGTGCCCCACGACTCAGGGCGCAGCTGCTTGGGCTTGCGGTTCGCGACCGTCGCCATGCCCTGCGCCACGGGGTTGTACTCGTGGCAGCCCGCGCAGCTGCGCGTCACGCCCGGCGCGGCCTGCACGAACGTGCGCATCCCGCGCACCATCTTGTAATCCTTGTCCAGCAGCTGGAAGAACAGCGCGCGCCCCGACGGCGCCTCGAAATACACCGAGCCGTCCTCCTCCACCGGCACGATGCCGTGGTAAATCTTCGAGCTCCACGCCAGCGCGGCGGAGACGGGGAACGTCTGGTTCAGGCCGTTGCCGCCCGGCGACTCCGTCACGCGCGACGTCTCTTCCAGCACGCGCAGCCACTTGATGGTCCCGCGCTTCACCTCCGGCATGGACACGTACACGTCGTTCACGAAGAACTCGCCCGTGCGCTTCGTGCGGTCGGTCATGTCGAGGTTCACGCGCGGCAGCGGGCGCGGCACGAGCGGGATAGGGTTGTGCAGGTCGATGGACGGGTCGCTGTGCACCACCGCCTTCTTGCCCGCGCGGTCGATGAGCATCAGCGCGTTGAGCTTCGCGTTGCTCCGCTCGCGGCCCCCCCCTTCCTTGAGCGCGGTCTTCGGCGCGTCCTCGCCGTCCGGGATGCCGCTGTACAGCACCACGTTCTCATTGAGCGGCCACGGGTCGCACGACTCCCCGCGGTCGTGCGTCGGCTTGCCGGGGTGCTCGAAATTGGCGATGGCCGCCGGGTCGTTCTTGCCCACGCGCGTGTCCACCAGCGCGATCGCGCCGCGCGGCGGCGCGTTGTGCGGCGCGAACGTCCCCGCCACCAGCGCGTCATTGCCCGGCACGGGCTTGGCCTGCAGGATCGCCTCCGGGAACACCATGTTGTTCGCGTACAGCGCCGTCTCGTTGCGCCCGTCCGGCAGGATCGTCCACAGGCTCTGGATGACCAGCGCGTTGCGGTCCACATACTCCCACCGCCCGAACAGGATGCGCCCGTCCGGCATCACGCACGGGTTGAACTCCGTCACGTTGTTCACCGAGATGGTGTGGATGTCGCTCCCGTCCGCGTTCATCACGTGCAGGACCGCCACGCCGTTGTTCGCGCACGGCACCAGCCCGCTGTAGCGCGTGGACGAGAACACGATGCGCCCGTCCGGCAGGTAGCACGGCGCCACGTCGTGGTGGCCCCCGCCGCTGCCCTTGTACGGGTTGCCGTTCGCGTCCAGGTTCGTCAGCTGCCGCAGGTCCGCGCCGTCCACGCCGATCTCGTAAATCGCCGAATGGCCGTTCGGCTTGCCCTTGAACGCGAACAGCACCTTCTTCGCGTCATACGACAGCGACGGGTCGAAATAGACGCCCTCGCCCAGCGTCTCCTTCGTGGACGCGTCGATGACCGCCCTCACGCGGTGCTGCCCCGGCGCGTCCGCCGGGTTCTCCAGCACATACAGCCCGCCGCCCGGCCGCCACTGGTAGAACGTGTCATAGATGTGCAGCCCCTGGTAATTGAACTGCTTGCAGAACAAAACCGGGAACGTCAACGCCGCCCTGTCCGCCTCCTGCGCCACCGCGCCGCCCGCGACCAGCCCCGCCAGCGCCACCCCTAAAAACGTATGCCTCCTCTGTCTCATGTCCATCCCCTTTTTTCAGTTTTCAGCCTTCAGGCTTGTCAATCCTATTCCAAGCGAAAAAATAATTGTAGATGGCATGGGATCGATTTGCAAGGGGATTCTGATTAAAGATGGCGTAGGCATTCTTGCCCGCAGTGTAAACGAACACGGGCAGGAATGCCCGTGCCACCTTATTTCGACAGTTTCTCTCTCATGCGCAATCGGTCTAGTGTCCGGTAAAATACCGATTTCACGATGCAGGGCGGAAGCCCTGCGCTCCCGGCACATGGAGGGCGAGCGTCCCCGCGAGCCGTCAGACGCATTGCGGTTTCCTGCCCCATTGGCCGCACGCCGCGCCAATGGAGACCCCTGTCTCGCCCTCCATATCACGCCATCCAAACAGGGTAATCCTCTATCCCGTCATCTGTGTTTTACAGGACACTAGTCGCCCGACCCGTTGTCCGACAGGCCGCAGATGAGGCCTGCGGTGAGCATGCTCGTGATGAGGCTCGTGCCGCCGTGGCTGATGAACGGCAGGGTGATGCCCGTCATCGGCAGGGCCTTGGTCACGCCCGCCACGTTGAGCAGGGTCTGCGTCGCGAGCGAGGCGGTCAGGCCCACGCAGAGCAGCCGCTCGAACGGCGTCGCCGCCGCGCCCGCCGCGCGGAAGCCGCGCGAGAACAGCACCGCGTACGCCGCCAGCAGCAGGGCGCACCCGACCAGCCCGACCTCCTCGGCAAGCGCGGCGTAGATGAAATCGGATGTCACGATCGGCACGGCCTGCGGCACGCCGCCGCCGAGGCCCGCGCCCCACCACCCGCCCGAGTACATCGCCGCCAGCCCGTGCAGGATCTGCCACCCCTTGCCCGTCGGGTCCTCGAAGGGGTTCAGCCAGACATCGAAGCGCACCTGCACGTGCGACGGCAGGTACTGCACGCCGTAGCCCGCCGCCGCGAGGGCCGCCAGCCCCAGCGCCAGGTAACCCATCCGCCGCCCGACCGCGAACAGCATCACCAGCAGGATCGCGTTCAGCAGTGCGACCATCCCGAGGTCGCGCTGATACACCGTCAGCCCCATCGGGACGCACCACAGCGCGACCAGCCCGGCCAGCGCGGGGAAGGAGGGCAGGGGAATCCCGGCCCGCGTCTCCGAGAACGCCTCCGCGTTGCGGCCCAGGTACATCGCGAGGAAAAAGACGAGCAGCGGCTTCACGACTTCCGTCGGGCTGATGTTGCCCGCGAGGTACAGCCCCCCGCGGTAGCCCCTGCCCAGCGCCATCACCGCGCCCAGCACCCCGAGCGCGGCCAGGTACGCCACCCATCCCATCGGCTGCGTCCACGCGCCCTTGCCCTTGCGCGTGAGCGTCGCACCCGCCGCGAACGCCGCCAGCCCCACCGCGAACGGCGCCAGCGACTGGAGGCTCTCGAGCCCCCTCGCGAAACTCCCCATGCGGAACTGCACCGTCAGCCCCAGCCCGCTCAGCAGGATGACCGCGCCCAGGATCCCCGCGTCGCCGCGCCACCCGATGACGCGCAGCCACACCAGCAGCAGCGGCACCCCCGCCGCAAACACGCCCAGCGGGATCAGCGGCGCGGCCGACGCGCCCGCCAGCTCGCCGGACTTCACCCCCAGCACCGCCAGCAGCGCGCACCCCAGCGCCAGCAGCACCACCAGGAACACCCCGGCGGCCGACGCGATGGGCCCGATGGCAGGAACGACCTTCTTCTTCCTCATGGCACCGCCCCCGCCAACTCCGCACTCCGCACTCCGCACTCCGCACTCTGCACTCCGCACTCCGAACTCCCCCCCGCCCCCTCTGCCGTGCGGACGTACCCGAGGGTGTCCGCGAGTTTCAGCACCTCACGCGCCACGGGCAGCGCGGCCGTCGCGCCGAACCCGCCGTTCTCCACCAGCACCGTCACCACGATGTTCGGCCGCCCTGCCGGCGCGAAGCAGGTGAACCACGCATGGTCCTTCGCGCCCGGCACCTGCGCCGTGCCCGTCTTGCCCGCGACCTCCAGCCCGGCGATCTCCGCCTTCGCGCCCGTGCCGCCCGTCACCACCTCGCGCAGCATGGGGCGGATCTGCGCGGCGACCTGCGGCGTGCAGAGCGTCCCCAGGCGCTCGGGCGGCTCGTCCTTGCCCAGGCGCGGGCGCGGCATCGTGCCGTCCGCCGCGATCGCCGCCGTGAAGCACGCCATGTGCAGCGGCGTGACCAGCACCTCGCCCTGCCCGATGGCGAGTTGCGCGAGCGTCGCGTTCTTCGTGACTTCGGGCGCGTTGCCCCGCGCCGTGCGCAGGCTGCCGTCCGGCGCGGTGATGTAGGGCAGTTGCTCGTTGATGCGCGCGTTGGCCATCATGCGGTTGAACGCCGCGCCGCCGGCCGCCACGCCGAGTTGCGCGAAATAGACGTTCGACGAATGCGCCATCGCGCCGCGCATCCCGAGGCGCCCCCAGCCCGGCCACACCTTGCCGTTCCGCTGGTAGGCGTAATACTCGCTGTCGCGTATCGGCGGCGAGCCGCGCGCGACGTACCCGCCGCCCGGACAGTCGTAGGCCGGCGACAGCCCCTCCGTCAGCGCCGCCGCCGCGATGAGCATCTTGAACGTCGAGCCCGGCGGGTAACGCCCCTGCACCGCGCGGTTGAACGCCGGGAGCGCGCGCCCGTCCGCCGCCGCAGGCCCGGGGGCATTCGGATCGAACCCCGGCGAACTCACCAGCGCCAGCAGCGCGCCGCTCTGCGGCCGCATCACCACCACCGCCCCGCGCTGGCCGGCCATCAGATCATAGGCCTTGCGCTGGAGGCGCTGGTCGATGTTCAGCGTCACGGGCGCGCCCTCGTCCGCACGCGGCGTGAACACGCCCCGCGCCTTCGCCATCAGGCTCTCGTCATCCGAATAGCCGCTCAGCACGGGGTCGAACAGGCGCTCCACGCCCGTCATGCCGTAGCGCGGGTGGAAATAGCCCACGGGATGCACCGCCGCCTCGCCCAGCGGATAGACGCGCCCCCACACCTCGCCCCGCTTCGGCGCGGCCAGGACCATCCCGTTGCGGTCCAGGATCGGCGCGCGCACCACCTGCACCTGCGCCGCGTTCGGGCGCTTGTTGTAACGCCGCAGGAAGCGCACGAACGCGCGGTTGCCGAACCCCCCGACCTGCCACGTCGCCTGATACGCCAGCACGGCCAGCAGCAGCGCCGCCGTCCCCACGCGCAGCAGCCCGTACGTCACCTTCCCCGCCGACGGCGACGGCGCGCTCACCACCATCATCACCGCCACCCCGAAGAACACGACGAACGCGACCTTCAGGACCGCGAACCCGGCCCCGCCGCCCAGCAAGCCAAGCAACTCTGTCACAAACTCAGGCATCAAAAAAAAGTCCCGCTTTTTTTGAAACTGTCCTCACCCCAGCCTCCCCCTAAAATCCTCATACCCGAACGACTTGATTAGCCGCATCTGGGCATCCGCCCCACGCGCCATGATGTGCGGGAGGCGGATTCCGTTGAACGTGTTCGTCTTGACCATCGTGTAGTGCGCCATGTCCTCGAAGATGACGCGGTCGCCCGTTCTGAGCGGCGTGTCGAACGACCAGTCGCCGAACACGTCCCCCGCCAGGCACGACGCGCCCGCGAGGCGCACCGTGTGCGGCTTCACGCCCGGCTCTCCCCCGCGATCCGCCTGTGCGCCCGGCGCGGACTCGCCCTGCCATGCCGCATCACGGAACACACGCGGGCGGTAAGGCATCTCCATCACGTCCGGCGTGTGACACGCGCACGACGCATCAAGGATTGCGATGGGCATCTCATTCTCGACCACATCCAACACCGTCGCCACCAGCGTCCCCGCGTCCAGCGCACACGCCTCGCCCGGCTCGAGGTAAATGGTCTTGATGTTCGGGTGACGCGCCCGAAACGCGTTGATGGTCTCGCACAGCAAATCAAGGTCGTACCCCTCGCGTGTGATGTGATGCCCTCCCCCGAAATTCATCCACGCGCATTGCGCCAGCAGGTCGCCGAATTTCTCCTCAATCGCCGCCACCGTCCGCGCGAACGGCTCCGCGCCCTGTTCGCAAAGGTTGTGGCAATGCAGCCCCGTCACACCCTCCGGCAACCGCGACCCCAACGCACACCGCCGTATGCCCAGCCGCGACCTCGGGGCGCACGGGTCATAGATTTCCGTATGCCCCTCCGAATGTTCGGGATTAATGCGCAGCCCCAGCGTGACAGGCATTGCAGCGACGGCATCCCTGCCGCCGTTCACGTGATGAAACATCTCCATCTGCGCCAGCGAATTGAACGTGATGTGGTCAACGTACCCGACAAGTTCCCGCATCTCCGCCACCGAGAACGCCGCCGCGAACGCATGAACCTCCCCCCCGCCAACTCCGCACTCCGCACTCCGCACTCCGAACTTCTCCCACCCCAACCGCGCCTCATCCACCGAACTCGCGCAACACCCGTCCAACGCGCGACGCATCAACGGGAAAACCGAAAATGCCGAAAACGCCTTCAACGCCAACAGCACCCTGCACCCCGCCCGCTCCTTCACAACAGACAACACATCCATGTTCCGCCCAATCGCGGCTTCATCAATCACAAAACTCGGGGTTGGAATGTTCATTGATAACGAATCCTTTTGAAAACATCTAAAATAACATCTACATGAACAGGATACAACGCAAGAATGACTATTTTTGAATGCGCTGACTCAACCATGAAAGGGGACTAAAGGTATTGAGCGATAATGCGTTTCAGTTGAGAACAAGAACGTGTAATTAACTGTATCTTCGGTCGAACATCAGCAAGGGGAAGCGGCGAAAACTCAAAGTTATCTCCTGTTGCGGCATCGAAAAGAATCTTCCAATCTCGATTCCCTTTATTTTGTTTTACTTTGTCATGAACACAGATGTCAAAAATGTTTACAAGTGCGGGGAAGTCAGATTTAAGTTTTGACGCAAGAATGATTCGCCGCTGAGAATCCTCCTCTGCCAAGAAACAACACTCACAAGCATCTTTTTCATATTCTTCAATCTTTTGAATCAACCAACGGCTGGTCTCTTTTAAATTGCTTTCCCTATTGACTAAGCGTTGTATAAAATAAGAACCCAAAACAATTCCCAAAAGACTTCCCAGCAAATCCGCAAGAGCCCCTGCTGTTTCCTTTGCCGCACAAAAACAAAGCGTAACGACCAGGGCAACAGCCAATGCAATGGCAATTGCCCCCAAACTATATTTCCATGTCCATTTCATTTGTTGCCCACGTTCGCCTTTACCGCTGCGTCGATATAACTTTTGGCATATACTACAAATCGGTCAAATAAAGAATCGGATGAAACAATCTCCAATCGTTTGCCCAATGCCCCGTAATCAAACCCAGCCCGAATTAAACCGCCGAAAGCTTCTTCGAGAAATGAAGAACCATATCCCTCGACTCCCGACAAGTCAACGATAACCTTCTCGATGGTAGAATCATTCAATGCGGGGACTAAATAATCTTCGCGGAACACCTGACCGCTATATTGACTGTCCTTACGAAAACGTCCAATAGGGGTTGTCGTAAAATCAAGCCCAACCTGAATTTTTTTAATCATAACTGAATCCTCCACTCCAACAACGTTCCCTTGAACCTGTACTCCAGCGACACAACCTCTCCATGTATCCGTTTGCCTTTGTAATGGACACCCGAATACCGCCCCTTGCCGCTCCATGCGACCAATGAACTCTGTTCTCGTGATTCAAGGTAGCAAAGTATATCAGAAAGCCCATGCCCTCGTCCAACGGTTTTAGCTCTTTTTGCTCCCAACTCAAAAGCTACCCGCAACTTATCCGCATCAGATTTTTTGGAAATGAGAGGAAACCTAGTCAAGAAGTCCATGAATATTTTGGTTTTCGAGTGCATCAGCGTTTTGGGAATTCCATCGCCATGATCTAACACAAGAATGTGCAATCGGTTTGAACGAACATCAAAACCAACGGATATCCACCATTTTTTGCGTTTGCTTGAATAATGTGTGTATGTGTAAGCATGATGATAAATATTCAATATGGCTTCGGTAACAGATTGGTAAAAGTATGTTCTGCCTATCGGTTGCTTAATAAACGTCTCAATTTCACCAATCAAACTGGCGATGCGACATCTTGCAACATCCAGTCCGTTTTCTACCACTTCAAATGATTGCAACTCCATGTATCGAAATGGGCTTTCAACTTCCTTTTGCGATTCATTATCGCTGTCTTCCATATCCATGGCTTGAAAAACACCCATTTGAGTAAAATTATCATGGATTCTTGTTTGCCATGTTGAAAACCGTGGGTATGGTTTTCCCTTTTGCATTTCTTTCCATAATTTGACATAGCTCGCAAACGTGACGATACAAGCCGGCGAAATGCTTTTCATCTTCCTAAAATCGATATTCGCAATACGTTGCTTTTCCAGCAGTGCTCGGCGAAAGACTTGAAAGACCAA
>WRJS01000160.1 GCA_009778475.1 Kiritimatiellota bacterium
GGGGACCCGCGGGGGGAGCGAGCGTAGGCGGGCGGACCCGGCGGACGGCAGACGATCGCCATCAGCCCCGGCAGGGGCTGAACAAGGCACATCATTCAGCCCTTGCAGGGCTGGGGTTTCTGACTGCCCCCGCCGCCGGTTCCGCTTACGCTCCACCGACGGTTACTCATGTTTAGCGCGCTGCGGTGCTATGTGACAACATGAGGTTAAACCTCTCTATTCTCTCGCCTTACCGCTTCGCAAAAAATGAGGTCTCCCCAGTCAGCAAAGCTTGAAACGTGTGCAAGGGCGGTGTAAACTGTCCGCCAACAAAACCGTATAGGGTGTCCTGTATGCGCGGGCACACGAATGGGAGGAGAAACCATGGAATGCTTGATCGGAATTGATGTCGGCTCGACGAACTTGAAGGCGGTCGTGTTCGGGACGGACGGGCGGCTGGTCGCCAAACGCGAGACGCCCACCCTCTGCGAGCACCCCGACGCGGCGCACCCCGACTGGGCGGTGTGGCAGCCGCGCCAGATCTGGGAGGGCATCGCCTCGTGCGTCCGCGCCGCGCTCGCCGACGCGGGCGGCTGCGAGGTGCGCGGCGTCGCCGTCACGGGCATGGGCATGGACGGCGTGCCGATCGACGCGAGCGGCAACTGGCTCTACCCCTTCATCAGCTGGCACTGCCCGCGTACCGCGCCCCAGCACGCCTGGTGGCTGGAGCACATCGGCGCGGACGAGCAGTTCGCGCGGGGCGGCAACCCCGTGTGGGTTTTCAACACCGCCTTCCGCCTCATGTGGATGCGCGAACACGAACCCGCCATCCTCGACAAGACATGGAAATGGCTGCTCATCGAGGACTTCGTCAACTTCATGCTCTGCGGCGAAGTCGCGACCGACTACACCATGGCATCCTCCACGCTCCTCTTCGACCAGCGCGCGCGGGCGTGGAACAACGACTTCATCGCCAAGGCGGGCATCGATAAAAACCTCCTCTGCGATCCCCGCCCCGCCGGGACTGTCCTCGGCAAAGTCCATGCCGCCGCCGCCGAGGCCACGGGATTGAAACCCGGCACCCCCGTCGTGCTGGGCGGACACGACTTCTGCTGCGGCTGCCTGCCCACGGGCGCGTTCGAGCCGGGCGTGCTGCTCGATGTGCTTGGCACGTGGGAGACCGTCGTCACCGCGCTCGACGCCCCCGTGCTGACCCCCGAAGTACAGCGCACGGGCGTGTGGATGGATTCCCACGTCGCTCGCGACCGCTACGCCGCCGTGTGCGCGACCGTCGCCGCCGACATGACCGAATGGTTCAAACGCGAAATCGGCACCGGCGCGACCGAGGACACCCCCAAGGCCGCATGGGACAAACTCGACGCGCTCGCCCTCAACGCCCCCCCCGGCAGCAACGGCGTGATGTTCCTGCCGCACATGGCGGGCAGTTTCTGCCCCGTCCTCGACCCCGCATCCGCCGGGGCGTTCGCCGGGATGCGCTCGACCGCCACACGCGGCGACCTCATGCGCGCCCTGCTGGAGGGGCTCAACTACCAGTTCCTCGACATCCTCCGCGCGTTCGAAAGCACCATGGGCATCAAGCCCGACCGCATCGTCGCCGTCGGCGGCCCCACGAAGAACCGCCCGTGGATGCAGATCAAGGCCGACGTCACGGGCCTGCCCGTCGAAGTCCCCGAATGCCCCGAGGCCGTCCCCCTCGGCGCGGCCATCCTCGCGGGCATCGGCACGGGCGTTTACCGCGACGAGCGCGACGCCTTCCGCCAAGTCCACCGCCCCGGCGCCGCCTACACCCCCGACGCCGAACACCACGCGCGCTACCAAGACCTCTTCCCCCGCTACCGCAAACTCTACCCCGCGCTGAAAACGATCGGCTGACCGTTTCCATCCTGTGACGAAAGAATAGCATAACATGGTTGTAAAGGGACATAGGGGACGAAAGGGAATAGATCCGGCGGGTTCATTTATCCCCTTCGTCCCCTATGTCCCCTCCGATGCAAGACCTGCAGCCTTGAAAAATTTTGCCGCCCGCCGCTCCTCCGAGGGGACGCAACCGCACGTGTCGCCATGATCATTCTGAGGCGTATAGGTCTATGACGCACCTCCGCAATATGCTGCACACGCTGAAAGGTCGCCTCGGCGACCTGTGGTGGTACACGCTTATCCTGTTTGTCGCCCAACGAGTGGGCGACGTGGTTCATGCGTTCACGGGTCTGTGGCTGGTGCCGAAATATGTGCCGCAGTCTGAGCTGGGGGCGGTGCTGCCGCTGGTGTCCGTGGGCGGGATGTTGGGGTTCCCGCTCATCGTGCTGATGATGCCGTTCATGAAATTTCTCAACAAGTACATGACGCAGGGGGAGTACGGTAAGGTCAAGCGGCTGCTGCGCGACACGTTCATCGCCACCGGGGTCATCTTTGCCGTGATGCTGCTGGTGTCTCGTTTCCTGTTGCCGCTGGTGTTTGAGCGGATGCGGGTGGAGGACGGCAGCCTGAGTCTGCTGATTGTGTCCTCTGGGATTATGGTCGCGCTCGTGCCGATATTCCTGACGGCGCTTCAGTCGCTGAAGAAATTCCTTGTCCTCTCGGCGACCACCATGCTGAGTTCCTTCGTGCGTTTCGGCACGATGGTGGTCTGCCTGCCGATCCGCGGGCTGTCGGGGTATTTCGCCGGGCAAATCGTGCACAGCCTGTTCCTGATTGGGGTCGCGCTGACCGCGCTGCGCAAGCAGTTCAGCCGAGACATCAAGATGACCGCGTACTGGGGCGACGACTGGAAGCCCATCCTTCATTATGCGAAATGGCCCGCGCTGCTCAACTTCGGGGGACTGCTGGTGGTCACTACCGAGTCATTCGTTATCCGCCGCTGTCTTCCAGATATCGAATCCGCCGGGTACTACATGATCTCGCGCTTTGCGGAGATCACATTGTATTTCGGGGCCTCGTGCGTAACCATCCTGTTCCCGTTAATTTCCGAACGCTACGAGCAAGGCAAGCAAGACCAGCAGAAGGTGCTTGCGCAGTCCGTCCTCGTCACCCTCGCCCTCGGGGTCGTGTTCACGGCCGTCATCGCGCCCGTGACGTATCTGCTGTTCACGCACATACCCGGCTGGGGCGATTATTCCCAGTTCACCCCCCACCTCGCCGCGCTGAGCATCGTGTACGCGATCCGCGGCTCCGTCAACTGCTTTGTCATGTATCAGCTCGCGCGCAACCAGTTCCGCTTCATCCTGTTCTTCGTGTTCATCTACTTTTCGGAGATTGTCTTCCTCTACTGCCTGACAGGCTACACGTTCTTCGCGCTATGGCTGCCCCCAGCGTGGCTGGACGCGATGGCGGCGTTCAACCCGTGCCGCCTGACCGTTGTGCTGGGGGTCGTGCTGGCATACACGATTCCCACGTTGCTCTACGCGCTCGTGTCCATGAAGAAAGCGCTTGCAAAAGGCGGCGTTACGGCTAATAATGATGTTGTACTTTAACAAGGGAATCTATGTTTTCGCGACTGTCCATAATGATCGTGACCTACAAACGGGATGACCTGCTCGGCGCGTGCCTCGCGTCCATCCACACGGCGTGTCCGTCCATGCCGCAGACGGTTGTCGTGGACAACGGGGACTCGCCCGAGACTCAAACGCTGGTGCAGTCATACCCCAACACGACCTATATCCCTTCCCCCGGCAACCCCGGCTTCGCGGGCGGGAGCAACCTCGGCTTACCGGCCTGTACGGGCGAGTATATTGCGTCATTGAATAATGACACACTTGTCCATGACGAACCCTTCACCTGCATGATGAGCTACTTGGATGCACACCCGTCCGTGGGGGTTATCCTTGGCAAGCTGCGGATCCCGCATCTCAACAACCTCCTCGACGGCTGCGGCACCATGCTCTCCGGGACGGGATACGTCAACACCCGCGGCTTTCTTGTCAAGGATGATCCCGAGTTTTGCCAGCCCTCCCCCGTCTTCGCCGCAAACGGCGCCTGCTTCATGTTCCGCAAAAGCCTCCTTGAACAGATGGGCGGGGTTTGGTTCCACACGCATTTCAAGTCATACTTTGAGGACGTGGATTTCTGCCACCGCGCCTGGATCAGTGGTGCGGAAGTCCATTATGTACCCACGCCGATTGTTGACCACCACCACTCCCTGACATCCAACCAGTTCCCGCGCTTGGACATTCTGAGGCAGTATTACGCCAATATGTGGTTCTCGCACCTGACGTGCCTGGACGCGTACGGGCAGCTTCGTGTGCTTCCCGGTTTCGCGTTCATCTATTTCGGGCATTCAGCCCTTCGCCTGTGCATCGGGCAGTTCGCGTATTTCGGGATACACTACAGTGCGTTGCGGGACGTGTGGCGTAAACGTGCCGACATCCGCCGGACACGCGCCCTGGTTCGCGCCACACGCAAGCGGTCATCGCGGGAGATTTTCCGCTTGGTCATGCGCTCGCCGCCCATCTCTTATTATGCCAAGCTCCTCCGCGACATCGTTAAGGGGAAAACCATTTGATACGAATAACCCCATGCAAAGGAACAAAGGATTTTTTTGACAGGATTGACAAGATGACTTTTACCACAATGGACACAATAGTTTTCACAATAGGCACAAGAATAGTGTCCATTCTAAAAAACTCTGCGTCTCTGCGCCTCTGCGCGAGACCAAGAAAAAAAGAGGTGAGGAATGAATAAACATCTGATGATAGCGGCGGCACTTACGGTAGTGTGCGCAGTATGTTGTCCTGCACAGACGGCGGAAGCGCCAGCCGCCGCAACGGCCAAGGTGACGCTTGCCGACGGCTCGCAGCTGCTCGGGATGCCGCGCACTGTCTCGCTCGCGCTGGTCACGGTTTTCGGGAAACAGGAAATCCCGTTGGCGCAGGTTGCGGTGCTTGATTTTGACAAGGACATTGCCAAGGTGAAGTTCCACAACAAGGATATCCTGTCCGGCAAGCTGGAGGGGGAGGGGTTTGCGCTCACGACGGTTTTCAAGGAGGTGAGCCTGCCGTATGCGCAAATCAAGTCCGTCCAGTTCTTTCGGCAGCGGGGTACCACGCTAAACGCAGTTGAGCCGGGCTTGTTGCTCCATGTCCGCTTTGACGCGGAGGACGAGGACCTCAGCCGCTTCGATGCGCGTATGGAAGCCCGCAATGTCCAGATTGTGGAAGGACCGGAGGGTGACGCGATGCTAGTCGGAACAACCGATGCGAGAGTCACCATCCATCTGCCGTTTGTGCCGTACAAGATGCCTGAAGGCACCATCGAGTTCTGGGCGAAACTGCCGCAAGCGCGTCAGCGTTTTTCACATGTTGCCAGTGGACAGCCGTTGTTTTTCAGTATCGAATGCCCGAGGCTCCGTTATGACCACCATTTTGTTTTCGGTTTCGTCTCAAACAACGGTTTTGCAAGGGCAGGACTTCATGGGCGGATATACGGGATTGGCGATGTGGCGACACATCCCATGGGGGCGGTGTCGGGCATTGCGGATACAGGGCTGCTGGGGAACACGCCTGACGAGTGGCATCATTATACCTTCATCTGGAAGCGTGAAGGCTTTGACTTCCCGAATGTACAGGGGAAGCTTCTCGCGTTGGCTGTCAACGGGAATATCGTGGCGGCTGGCGGCGATACTACACCGCAACAGTTCGCGACAGATGAGTGTATCCTCATCATCCACGACAAGAGAAATTCGGATTGCTCGCTTCCGATTGTGATGTCTGACCTGAAGGTGTGGGATTATGCGAGGCTGCCCGACAAACAGGAAGAATAACCTTTCGTAAAGACGCAAAGGTGCAGAGAAAAATATAGTCAATTTAACCTTACTCACGCAAAGGCACAAAGGGAAATGAGGAATTCCTCGTTGCTCATTTCTCGTTCACCTAGTGTCCTGTAAAACACAGATGGCGGGATAGAGGATTACCCTGTTTGGATAGGCGTGATATGGCGGGCGAGACAGGGGGCCTGTTGGCGCGGCGTGCGGCCAATGGGGTAGGGGGTCGCGATGTGTCTGACGGCTCGCGAGGACACTCGCCCTCCATCGTGCCGGGAGCGCAGGGCTTCCGCCCTGCAACAGGGGACGAAGGGGACCTAGTGTCCTGTAAAACACAGATGGCGGGATGGAAGATTACCTTGTTTGGGTGGCGTGGTATGGAGGCGTGATATGGAGGGCAAGACAGGGGACCCCATTGGCGCGGCGTGCGGCCAATGGGGCAGGGGGTCGCGATGTGTCTGACGGCTCGCGGGGACGCTCGCCCTCCAGGGGACGCTCGCCCTCCATCGTGAAATCTGTGTTTTACAGGACGCTAGGCGGGGCGGTTCCGTGCTCAAGGTGCTCGCGCAGATGCTGCGCGAGGCGTGCCTGTGAGATGGCGAAGAGTTTGCCTTCGCCTGAAAAGATGCGGGCGGCAAGGGCGCTGTAGGCGCGGTAGTAGCCGGGGGCGATGGCCGCGTGGAATTGCGCGACCTCTTGCGGGAAGCGGTTGCGGTTGCGGACGAGCTCCCAGCAGCGGGCGAAGCGCTGGATGCGGCAGAGGGTCGCGAAGTCCATGGCGTCCGTGCGCAGCGCGTCGTAGGGCGGCTCGGGGCTGAAGGCAAGCCCCAGCGCCTGCGCGTCGCGCAGGAGGCGCGTGCCGGGGAGGCCTTTGAGGATGTTGACCTGCACCTCGGGCGGGCGGGCGGTTTCGATGAGCGCGTCGAAGCCTTGCGCGAAGGAGGCCTCGTCCTCGCCCGGCAGGCCGAAGATGAGGTCGGCGTGGACGGCCGCGCCGGTGCGCGTGAGGCGGCGCACGTTGCAGAGGGTCTGCGCGGTGTCGGGGCTCCTGCCGATGGCGGCGGCGACAGCGGGGTTGAGCGTCTGCACGCCGGCCTCAAGGTGCAGGGCGCCCGCGGGGAACGCGGCGATGCGGCCGAGGATGTCCGCGTGCAGGTGGTCGGGGTTGATCTCAAAGTGCAGGCGGGTGTCGGGCGTGGCCTTGGGCAGGAAGAAATCCAGCACGGCGCAGGCGTGGGCGACGGGGGCGTTGAAACTGCGGTCCAGGAATTTGAACTGCCGCGCGCCGCGCTGCCACAGGCGCTCGAGCGCGGGGAGGAGTCGCGCGAGGGGGAACGTGCGCAACTTCGTCCCGGCGGATGTGCAGTAGGCGCAGCGGTGGGGGCAGCCGCGCGAGGTCTCGGCGTAGAGGGTGCGCTGGGCGAGGTCGGTGTCGGTGTAATAGTCGAACGGCAGCGCGAGCGCGTCAAGCGGCTCGGGCGCGGCGGTCACGGTGTTTGCGGGCGGGGTAGGGGAGAGGCAGAGGTTGCGGAACGCGGTCTCGCCCTCGCCGATGACGACGGTGTCGAAGAGCGCGGCGTTGGCGTAGCCGGGGGTCAGCTCGGGGCCGCCCGCGACGAGCCGCGCGTGGGGCAGGGCGGTGCGCAGGATGCGGGCGGTGGCCTCGGCGAGGCGCACGTTCCACAGGTACACGCAGAAGCCGACGATGCGCGGGTTGCGGAGCGCGATCTGCTCCGCGATTTGGAGCGGCGTGATGTCGAGGTCGGTCTCGAGGATGGCCGCGTCGGCGGCGAGCGCCCCGAGGTTCGCCAGCAGCGTCCGCGCCGCGTGGGACGCATGGCTGTAGCGCGCGTTGATGGCGACAAGGAGGATGTTTGACATAAGCGGGGTAGGGGTCATGCGTAAAACGCCTGCACGCGGAAGAGGCTGTCGTAGCCGTCGGCGGCGAGGCAGTCGTCGAAGCAGCAGAGCGCGGGGTGGCCTTCGGGGAGTTGGCGGTAGCCGCGTGTGACGGAGCCGACGATGTGGTCCAGCCCCAGCGGCATGGCGCGCGTGAGGAACGCGCTCTCGAGCGGCGCCTTCACGGGCGAGCCGTCCGCGCGTTTCGGCGGGAGCATGACCGTGAAGTTGCTCAGGCCCACGGAGGCGTGCGCGCCGGAGAAGGCGGGGTCCTCGCGCATCATCCGCAGGGCGCCCATGAGGCGGCGGAGGTTGCCCTCGGTGTCGGTCGCCAGCGGCGCGATGCCGGGGTCGAAGATGCAGTCGCCGATGGGGATGCCCGCGTGCTGCGCGGCGGCGAGCAGGAGCCGCGCGGCGGCGCAGGTCTCCTCGGCGGTGCGGCAGGGGACGGCGGCGCCGCCGTGGACGCTCTCGGAGATGAGCAGGATCGGGCGGAACGGGCGCACGGCGTAGAGGCCGAGCATCTCCATGCGCAGCGGCGAGATGGAGTTGAGGATGGGCATGGGCGCGTCGGGCGCGAGCGCCTCGAGGCCCGCCTTGGCGGCCGCGTGGTCGGGGGTGTCGATGGAGAGCGGGCAGGCGACGGCGGACTGGATGCGGCGCACGGTCTCCGCCATAAGTTCGGGCGCGCGGCGGCCGATGTTCACGTCGATGTATTTCGCGCCGCCGTCCGCCTGGGCGCGGGCGAGCGCGACGATGCCGTCGAGGTCGCCGCGCTCGTACAGGTCATGCGTGGCGGGGATGGAGTCGTTGATGCGCTCGCCGATGATGGTCAGGGGGAATGTTGCGGTCATCCTGTTCGTCCTTGTCGTTCCTTTTTAAAGGGCGTTACTATAGCGTATGGCTGGGGGGAGGGGCAAGAGGTTTTTTGAGGGGGGGGGGGGGGGGGTTTGGGGTTTTGGGTAA
>WRJS01000161.1 GCA_009778475.1 Kiritimatiellota bacterium
CGCGGATGCGCCTCCAGCAGTGGCTGGCCCAGTGGCGGCCCCGCCGTTCACGGCGGGCCCGGCGTGAACGCCGGGTCTCCTTATTTGCCGGACAACCCCGGCTCGCTCACCGACCTCGGCAGCTTCAAACGCCTCCAGCTCATCCTCGACACCCAGCGCACCATGGCCGCCAACGTCGCGCTCATCGAGGGCGAGGACGACGACGCGCTCGACGAGTTCCCCGCGTGGGAGCTCATCAGCATCGGCATCCGCAAGCAGCCCCGCCCCGACTGGCCCCAGCACTGGAACGCCGCCGCAGACGCCTGCGGCTGGGACGGCGTCGCGCAACCCAGTGGCAGTCCCGCCGTTCACGGCGGGATGGTGGCCCGCAAGGACTCCCCCGTCTGGCAGGCGCTCGGCGACGGCGCGGGCGGCTTCGACGACACCCTCGGCAACCCGTACCCGCCCTTCGCCTTCGGCTCCAGCTACAACTGGATGCCGCTCGATAAGGACGAGGCATCCGCGCTCGGCATCACCGGAACGCCCGCGCGCCAGAGCGCCACCCTCGACCCCGGCGAGCAGGACATCGCCGACGCGCTCGAGAAGTTCGGCCCCGGCTTCACCGACGAACTGTTGAAGGAGCTTCAGGCATGAGCAACGAAACCCTAATCTCCGTCACCGCCGACACGCCGCAGCTGGACGCGCTCAATTCCGCGCTCAAGTCCACGGACGGACGGCGCAAGATAAACGTGCGCGCCTCCGGATACCTCTTCAGGCTCGTGCGCAAACACCTGCAAGGGCTCGCGCAGAACCGGCACGCCACCGCCAGCCGCCACGGCGCCACGCCCACGAACTATTACGCCAAGGCATACGCGTCAAGCACGTACAGCGCGACCGCAGACGGCGCGGAGGTCACCGTCCGCGCGCCCGGCTTCCGCCGCGTGTTCGGGCCGCTCACCGTCCTTCCCCGCAACGCGCAGGCGCTCAGCATCCCTGTACATCCGCTCGCCTACGGCAAACGCGTCTCCGATCTTAAGCGCGACGGCGTGAACGTCGTGCGCCCCAAAGGCGCCAGCTACCTCATCAAGCCGAACAAGGACGGCAGCGTCGAGCTCCTCTACCTTCTCGTGCGCAGCGTGCTGATCCCTCAAGACCGCACCATGCTCCCGAGCGACGACGCACTTCGCGCCGAAACCAGAAAAGGAATCAAGAGCGGGATCAAATCGATCCTTAAAAAATCGGAGGCCTCCGCATGAGCTTCGAGACGATACACGAAGAGACGTTCAACGCCCTGAAAAAAGACGCGTTCCTCGCCCTGAATCAGGTCGAGGTACTGCTTGAGGACAAGGGCGACATCAACGCGCAGATTACGCTCTCGCTCGGCAAGCTGGGCATCTGCGCGATGGTCACGATGCCCGGCGCGAAGGCGCGGAGCAGCAACGCGCGGCTCCTCACGGCGGACGCGGACATCACGGTTCAGGTTCTCGAGAACCCCACCATCAATCGCCGCCGCGCGAACATGTGCACGGCAGGCGCGGCGGCGCGGCGGATCAGCGCGGTGCTCAACCTGCACAGGCTCCCGGACGGCGAGGTGCTGGTCTTCGAGGAGGTGACCAGCGGCGTACTCGAAAAGGCGGTGCTGCTCTTCAACGTGAGGATGAAGACGCTCACGACATTAGGTGAAGTTAGTGATTAACGGTTAGTTGTTTGTAGGGGCGACCCTCGCGGTCGCCCGAATGGAGAAGAAAAATTATGCAGAGAAAGAACATCCTCACGGGGCCCGGCGCCGCCACGTTCGGCGGCGTGACCCTCCACGACGCGGACGGCATCAGCGCCGACATCGACTCCGCCACGCAGGACATCCCCTCCAGCGTCAGCGGCAAGCTCGACACCATCAAGACCGACCAGCAGGGCAAGGTCACCCTCACCCCCTGCGGCGAAATCACGCAGGACATCCTCGACGCATTGTTCCCGCACCAGGCGCCCCTCATCGGCGCCAGCGTGTTCGGCGCGGCCGACACGCTCCTCGTGATCCACGGCACGGACGGCAGGAAGCTCACCTTCCTCAACGCCGCCCTGACGGGCATCCCCGACCTGCTGCTGTCCACGGTCAAGACGGCGTTCGGGCAGGCCGAGTTCACCGCGCTCACCGCGCCCGCGCAAATCCCCCTCCGCTGGGAGACCGACGTCGCGCGTCCCGCGCCCGCGCAGTTCACGCGCTACCACGGCGACGCGTTCAGGTTCGAGCCCGCGTGGCTCGCCTACGGCCAGCCGCTCAACACCAACGGCATGACGTTCACGCTCTACTGGCAGACCAACGGCATGGGCAGCGCATGGTTCACCAACGACACCGCCGCGGGCGCCTTCGAGTGGCTCCCGAAATACGACACAGGCGCGAGCGCCTACACCTTCTTCATCGCGGCCGGCGGCAACAACTACCAAGCCAACGGCACGCTGCGGATGCTGCCCTCGCCGGGGTTAAAGCCCAACGCGCTCGCGCCCCCCGTGCCGTCCATCGACTTCGCGCAGACCCCGTTCCTCAACGCGCCGTGGCTGCTGCCGGCCGCGCTGGAGGGGCTGGCGACGGAGGTGTAGGTGAACGGCGCGCTCGGCGGCAAGATCGACATGCAGGACGGTGCGGGCGACACGTCCGTCAAATGGTCGAGCGTCGTCAACCCGATCACGTTCGAGCCCTCCAGGGGCGTCAGGCTCGGGAGCCCGGCCCGCAGCCCGTCGCTGCTGCTGTCGGACCGGTTCATCGGGTTCGACGACGCGGGCGGGATGCTGTCCGCGAGCAGGGTGCTGGCGTGGGATGCGCCGCAGTCGGACGCGGACGCGGTCAACAAGGGGCACCTCGACGGCGCGCTCGCGCCGCTCGCCACACGGGATTACGTGGACGGCGCGGTGGCCACCTTCGCCGCCGGGTCCTCCGACTACAGGTGGCGGTTCATCGAGGGGCTTAGCGCGTCAACCGTGTCATCAACATCAAGAATGGGTTATTGGCCGTATGCGAGTATAAATAGCGCGGCCACATGGTATTCGTGGCTGCTTGCGCCGACCGTTGTTTACCCGAGAATGGATTTCAAAACATGGGACGGGGCTGGCGTAAACGAGTCGTATTACATCATCAGGCTCCAAGTCTTTTGGGACAGAATTACAAAGAGTACAGGCGTCCGGCTGGGTCAAGACACAACAATTTACCTGACGCCAAACGGGTTGACAAGTACGTTGCCAACAACAAGCGCGGGATGCTTCCCCGGCAAGGGCGCGACCACCACCATTGAGGATGTTGACATCGGGGCGCAATTACTCCTTGCTGTTGGCGTTGCCCCGTCTCTTTACGAAGCCGACATCGGGACGATCACTTGGAGTTCGCGCCTGTTATCCGGGGCATTGACGGTAAACCCGCGCATCCAGTTCAGGCGGCACGCGGAGTAGTTGCCATTTAGATGAAAGAAGGAGAGAGCGCATGGACAAGTTGTTAGAGAACGCGGAGGCGCGGCAGGCGCTCGTCGCGCTGACGGTGGTGGCGCTGACGGTGCTGGCCAAGTGGGTGAAGTCGAAGTTCAGCCACGCCGACCTCGTCAACGAGTGGTGGTGCTACCTGTACCCCGCCGTCAAGGAGGCCGTGCAGAAGGCGAAGCGCGGGGACGCGCTGCAAGACATCGAGCAGGACGCGCTGGCGGGGTTCGCCAGCGAGTTCCGCGAGAACGAGGGCCGCGAGCCCTCGGCAGGGCTTCTCGCCGCCGCCGAAGAGGAGATATGGAGGCGCATCGTAGGGGCGGGCAATTGCCCGCCCGTCCGCAATTGCAAAAGGAGAGAGCATGAAAAAGAAGGATTCGATCAAGGCACGGGTGAAGGGCAAGGCCAAGGCGGTCGGGCCCCGCATCAGGGCGAAGGTGAAAGGCGGCCCGGGCGCTCATGCCCGAGGCGAAAAGAAAGGAGAGGTAAAAT
This sequence comes from Kiritimatiellota bacterium, assembly GCA_009778475.1. Classification (GTDB taxonomy): domain Bacteria; phylum Verrucomicrobiota; class Kiritimatiellia; order RFP12; family UBA1067; genus WRJS01. Next base: position 3,934 of record WRJS01000161.1, read on the forward strand.
GAAGGTACTGATGATGATGGCGGCGCTGGCCGCTGTTCTGATGGCGGGCTGCCAGACGGCGGACCCGTCGAGCCGCTCGAACAAGGCGAGCTACGGCGACATCACCGTGTGCGAGTCCACTGGCGTGACCATCACGCTCGGGGACGGCCTGGTGGCCGACGCCTCCGGCGGCGGCGACACGCAGAGCAACACGCCCACGCAGACCACGGACGTGAAGCCCGAGGTCGCGGCCGCGTGGGCGGGCGGCTCGGCGGGCACGGGCGGCGGCGCGCCGCAGAGCGGCATCGTGGGCGAGGCGCTGAGCAAGCTCATGGGGCTGATCGGCGGCACGTCCTCGGCAAAGCTCACGCCGCAGGAGGCGCGGGCCGTCAGGGACTGCGTGGACGGGAACTGCGAGCTGTAGCGGCGGGCGCCGCTACTCCGCGAATATCCAATATCCAGAACGGAACAAGGAATATCCAAGTGAATACAGTTGCACGGCTCACGGGGACGTTCGCCCTCCATACTTGGATATTGGATATTCCGTGTTGAATATTGGATATTGAAGGAGCGGAGCGACCATGACCATCGTTTTCGGCGGCGACATCCTCTGCGCGGGCGGCCGCTCGGACGGGGCCGGCAGCCCTTCCGGGCCCGACGGCCTGAACATCCGCCTGGCGCCCGGCACGGAGGACTACGAGTACGGCGGCGCGGACGGCATCGACGCGGAGCACGTCGGCTGCGACGCGCTCTCCGTCTCCTTCGGCGTGGTGCGCACCTACGCCAGCACGGCGGCCGCGGACGCCGCCGCCATTGTGCTGACCACGGGCGCGACGCGCTCCGGCGCGCTGGCCGTCGACGGCACGGCGGTCATGGCGCGCGCAACCCTGCGCGACGTGTCCGTGCGCGTGAGCGGCTGCACGCTGTTCGTCAACTACACCATCGAGGGCTATTAGGAGTTGCCAGTTGTTTGACAGGATTAACAGGATTGGTTTCATGTCAATCCGTTAACTCCTGTTAATCCTGTCAGAAACGCAGACTGAAAAAGGAGCGGACGCAGTGAGCGAAAACAAGGACGAGGTTAAGATACAGATCAAGACGCTGCTGGACTCGGTCGGGGCGGTCGAGGCCAAGAAGGTCATCAAGGAGATACAGCAGGAGACCGAGAAGGCGGGGGCAAAGGGCAAGGGCGCGTTCGACAGGTTCCGCGAGAGCATCAGCGGAACGGCCTCCGCCGCGAAGGTCCTGCGCACCGTGCTGGGCGGCCTGGGCGTCATCGCGCTCATCAGCCAGATCGGCAGCCTCATCGGGAAGATCGGCGAGGCGGTCAACGCCAAGCGGAGGATGTCCGCCGAGATCCAGGCGCAGAACGACGCGGCCGCCGTCGCGAAAACCGCCGAGGCTTACGACAAGCTCCGCGAGGGCATCGCCAAATCCAACGACGAGCTCAAGAACGCCAACACGCTCTAGGACATGCTGCTCGCGAACGCGCGCAAGCTGGAGGACGCGAATTTAAAACTCGCCGAGGAAAAAGAGGCTGCCGCGCTGGATGCCGCCGACCCCGACCGCGCCGAGAAAGAGAAGGCCGTCCGCGCGCGGTACGCCCAGCGGCGCGGCGAGCTCTCCGCAGGCCGCTCGGAGGAGGACATCGCCAACGACGCGATGCGCCGCCAAGAGCAGATCGCCGTCAAGAAACGCGAGCTCGCGCAGACCGCCGAGCTCCAGCGCGAGGCCGAGGCGACGTTCCGCGACCGCTCGGCCCGGGCGCAGGCGGCCCGGGAGAAGACCGGCCTCGGAAGCTGGCGGACGGGGCGTAACCAGATGTACACGGACATGGCCGAGCGGCACTCCGGCGTGGCGCACGGCGCGGCGGAACAGGCGCTCAAGCTCGGGGAGTCGGCGGACCGCCTCACGCGCGAGATCAAGCAGCTGGAGGACGAGCTCAAGATCGTGCGCTCGGGAAAGGGCGCGGCCAAGGTTGAGGCGCAGGCTTCCGCCATCGTCTCCAACCGCGCCGTCAGCGAGGCGGACACCGGCGTGCGCATGAAGGAGGCCAAGCGCAGGGAGGCCCAGGAGGCGGCCGAGGAGGCCGAGCGGCTCAGGAAGCGGCAGGCCGCCGTCGAGCGCGACCACGCGGCCGCGCAGTCGAGGACGCGCGACGCGCAGTTCGGCCTCGACGCGTTCGACGCGGACCCGCGCAACGCGAACACGACGAACAGGACGGCGCGCGACCAGCGCCGCGCGCCGCTCAAGGAGGCGGTCGAGAAGGCCGCCGCCGAGGAGGCGAACCTTTTCAACGCGCTAAAGGTGATGACGGAGGCGAACAGCGGGGCGATGCGCGCGCTGGAGCGGACCGCGTCGGCAGCCACGCGCGAGGCCGAGCAGATTGAGCGCCGCCAACGCGCCGGCATGGTGGACGCGGCGGGAGGCTGAGGGTAATGGCAATTCTGGGACACAAGGGACATAAGGGACACAAAGGACAAAAACAGCCGTTGTCCCTTATGTCCTTTGTGTCCCTTATGTCCCAGATTCTCAAAGGAGCGCAATGAGAAGCGACTGGGAAGTGTCGACAACATCGGGGCCGTTCCTCGTGACGGCCGGGACGCTGCGCCTGAACAACATGGCCGCGGACACGTTCGCGTTCGAGTCCCCCGCCACGGCGCTCGCGCACGGCGCCCCCGTGCAGGTGCGCCACGCGGGGCGGCTGGTGTTCAGCGGCGCCGTCCACGCGGCGGAGCGGGAGCGCTCGCGCGGCAGCGCCGTGGCGCACGCCTACACCGCGCGCGGCCCGTGGCAGACGCTGGAGGACATCATCTACCGCCAGAAATGGATGGCGGCGGACAGCGCCGGGGCGCTGGCGTGGCGCGGCTCCTCGCGCGTCATCCTGAACCAGCACCCGGGCGGCTCGCCCATGCTCCTGGAGGCGCAGGTGCGCGACATCCTCGCGCCCGCCGCGGACGCGGGCGCGTTCACGATCGGGGCGGTGAGCGTCCCGGCCGTCCACCTGCCCGCGGACGAGCAGCGCGGCGTCACGCTCGCCCAGGCGCTGATGCGCTGCCTGCGCCTCTTCCCGTCAATCGCCGCGTGGTTCGACTATTCGGGCACGGCGCCCGTGCTGCACGTCGGCACGGCGGCGGCGGCGGCGTGGCTCGACGACCCCGCCCTGCGCGGGACGCTCCTCACGGAGGCGCGCACCGGCTCGCCGCCGCGCGGCGTGGTGCTGGAGATCGAGTCCACGGGCGAGTTCGACGGCACGCCGTACAGGGTCGTCGGCGAGCAGGCGGCGGGCGACGTATCCGACCCGGCGCGCGTGCTGTACATCCCGCTGGACCTCGCGGGCGCGTCCGGCTCCACCACCCTCGGCGCGCTCGAGGTCGAGGCCGAGGACATCCCGCAGGACTGGAAAACCAACAAGCAGTGGTGGAAGTCCAAGCACCCCCGCCTCGCGAACGTCGACGCGGACTACCTCACGCTGAAGGACGCCAAGCGCGCAAGCGAGACGGCGGGCCCCCCGCGCGCCCCGCTCCCGCGCATCACGTCCGTGCCGGTGAAGGACATCGAGGCCGCGGGCCTGCGGGCCGAGATGGACACCTTCAGGGCCAAGGCGCGCATCCCCACGCTCGCCCCCGCCGACAACTCGGAGATCGACGCCGAGGAGGACGTGGAGGTTGACCACACCACCGTCGCGCCCGTCTCGACGACCGAGTTCTCGCCCGGCAGGAAATCCAAGCTCGGCGCGATTAGCGGCGCCGCCAAGGCGGTCATCGACCCGTCGGTGATGCCGTCCGGGAACAAAGAGGCGGTGATGCGGGAGGTCGCGTTCATCACCAAGGGGAGCGGCGGGAAGTTCTATGAGTCGAGGGCGCATTTCCTCGCGAACGAGCAGACGGACGGGGACGAGTTCCTCTCCGGGGGCAATCTCGTCAACGAGCTGCGGATGCGCCCGCCCGCCAGTCCGGGCGGCCAGCCGACCGTCGAGATCTACGCGCCGGGCGGCGTCCCCGTGATGACGGGCGACACGCCGGCCGTCAGGTACCCCGGCGCGATGGGCGAGGAGGCGGCTTATTTCCCGCACTACAACTACGCGCGCGACGGCGACTGGATCGACACGGGTCTCTCGCCCGCCTCCGGCGGCGGCGCCCTCTACGCCTACCTCGACGGCGGCGCGGTCAAGTATTCGCTCGCCAAGGGCCAGTGGGACTCGGACAGCGACGGCTCGCCGCCGACGCCCTACGCGCGCCTCGGCCACATCGCGGGCGGAAGGGTGTTCAACTGCTTCGTCGGCGTGGGCCGCTTCACGCCCGCGCAGTCCATCGGGACGCTCATCACATGATCGCGCAACTCTTTAAACCGGCCGCAGGGTTCGATCAGGGAAGGGCGCTGTTCAACAAGCCGTCGGGCGGAATGTCGCGCCGCCTGTTCGACGACGGCTGGTCGCGGCACCCGATGCGCCGCGCGCGCCCGTTCTGCGTCGCGCTCAGGACCGTCCCGGAATGGCTGGGCGGGAAATACCCCGCGCAGTTCTTCGACTGGCTCGCCGCCGTCACGGACCCCTTCCCGCCCGCCGCCTACCTCTGGGACCAGCCGGGCTTCCCGTTCGGGGAGGGATACGAGGTCACCG
>WRJS01000162.1 GCA_009778475.1 Kiritimatiellota bacterium
GCAGGACTGACCGCGGGCAAAGGCAACCGCAAAGCACGCAGGGGCATCCGGGAGATCGAGGCTTCCGGGAGCGCAGGGCTTCCGCCCTGCCTATCATTCGGCAAGGCGGAAGCCTTGCGCCCCCGGCACAATGTCGCCACGGATTATGTGCGGAGCAACCAGACGGTGATGACGTATTCTGAATTGCAGGGCATCGGTGGCAAGTTCTACCTTGAAGCCATCAACCCCAGCGAGAACTGGAGCGACATCCGCATCGTGGTGTCGCTGTCTGTTGACGGGGGCAGCACATGGGTCTGCAACAGTGCTGTGCGCGTCACCACCATGCGGTGCAACTTCACGATTGGGGTGGTGCGGCAGTTTTACATTGACAGCGGCAACGGGAACCGTCGGCTCTTCGTGTCCGACCACTCGACGCCGTCAAGTTTGATGGCTGGCACGGAACGGCATCTCGAGTCGCAAAAGGCGCTGGGGAAAAATGTGGCGCTGGGGAAGGGATGGGATATCGGGGACAGGTGGTGGCATGACGGCGATGCCTCGCTCGGGCATGGCTTCGCCTATTTCCAGTATGAGGGACCCAACTTTGGCACAGACCTCAGCGCGGATTGTAACGCCTCCCCGTTTGACCACAAGGTTTACGTCGGGAAGACGGGAGGCGGGAATCTCTGGTGGTATGGCGACGGCGAGCGGAATGAGGACGCAGAGCTGGCATGGTGGGACATCTGCCCGCACAAGGTTGAAAACCAATTCTTGGTGCTGAAGAGAAGTTACACGCTCCACCCGGAACGGATGGGGGCGCTGTACTCGACGTTTGTTGAACCCGAGCGCTTTGATTTCTTCGGGCTTCACATTGATGAGGACTTGAACGGCTGGGGGTGCCTGTCCCACGTCGGGCTTTCCATGCTGGCGCACAATCTGGATGTTGCCAAGATAAATGGCTGCCGCTTTAAGGACGATATGCCCTCCACCGCAAACAAGTCCGCGTGGGATGTCGTGCTTGGCGTTTCAAATCAATACACGGGGCAGAGCCGTTATAACCGCGCGAAGAAGGGCATCAGCTTCCTGAAAGACCGCAACGCCGCTAAAACGTGGGGCGATTATGTTGACATGGCAAGTTCAGAGTTCAGACGCTTCGGCCGCGGCTTTGTAGCCTGTTACGAAAACGAGCGTTATCAAGGTGTGCGCATCAGGCGCGTGGCGCACCTGCACTTGAACGATAGCACCGACAACCTGCATTTCTATGACCCCGGGCGGTTCCCGGTTGTTTTCGGGGAGACACCCGAGAGTGTGTTCGACGTTACCCCGAATTAGCCGAAAGGAGCAGTGCATGAAACGCATGATAACGATAGTTGTGCCGTTGACCCTGATGCTGCAATGCGCAGGGTGTATGCAATACGCGATGTGGAGGCGGGATTGCCGAAACAACGACCAGAAAAAACGTTATGCCACCTCGCTGAAAGAAAAGGCCATGCAGCCGATGCAGATGGTCTCTTTATATGACGTGCACATAGAGCCGCGAGGCAAGCTGATATGGAATACGGCAGGGACGGCGCGTTGGGTAACATTGTGCGCGGACGGGAGCTTCCTCATGCTCGCGGAGAACTGGGACGATTTCTGTTGGCGGCGTGACCTGACGTTTGTTTCTGGGCTATGGGAAAGGGAAGAGGGGGCCAGTGTGGTTCTGAAACGCCAGGAGGGGACAAACCTTGTTGATTACGCGTCTGCGGATTTAACTTCGCCGGCAAACTTCCAGGCGGTTAAATGGCCGCCTGGAAGCCCCATACCTCATCGTATGCTGAAACCGAAAAAACGCGAGGAACGGGTTCCGTGAAGCCCGCCCACCCAAGAGGGTAAAGCAATGTTCGCAACAAGGAGAGGCATGAAAAACGTGCTGATCGGAATCTCATCAATCACCATACAGCTGCTAAGCGTGACAGCCCATGCCGGGGCTGCCGACCTGCTCAAACCCGAGCATCAGAGGCAAGAGCAAGGCTTCAAGAAAATCATGGAGGGCCTAATCGCCGGAAGGATACAATACCAAGTCGTATCGGAAACGCGAGAGGCAATAAGCCAGACTGGCTGGGCGACCCCGCTCAAAACACAAACGGTGAGGCTTCCCGTGGACGTGACGGAAAAGATGCTGGCCTGCAGCCCTCGCCTTGTGCGGTGGCACATCCCCTTTTACCTTGATAATCCTGAGAGTTCACTTTATGCGGCAGTCTTTGCGTTTGCCTACGCAGGCTCAACAAATGCCACAAAAACGACAACGAGCACCCCGCATGAATTACCCCGCCCGGTTATCAGGCATGACAAGGAGTTATGGAACCAAAGCGCAGAGTTGAAAAAGGATGTTGTGTTTTTTTATACTTCTGGGGTTTGGGGGAAACGCGGGAATATCCCGCCCGACAGTTATTACGGGGCAATCCTGTTCGAGTCTCTGCCGCCATATTACAGCGGGCATGTTTTCTCGCCGCGAATACACCGGATAAACAGAGTCCGAAACGAACCGTCAGCCATCGCGCCGTCGGCAGGGGAGCACGGCAAACACTTCGACGGCTTCATGGATGGCGGCGGCAGGGATGCGCTTAAAGAGATTCCGTTAATCCAGCCCTGCGTCGAGCATTGGATATGGCTCACGCTGTTCGGCGGGGCGGAAAAACGGCTGACCGCGCTTGACGGATTGCTGGAATGGTCGCGCCTGAACGCGCCCACGGAAAACCCCTTCCTCCCCGCGCTGGCGATGGGACTGTTCACCGTGGACGGCTACGCTTTCGACGATGGGACGGGCGTTTACACTATGAACGAGCGCGGGCGGATGCTGATGGACTTCATCGCCGAGTTCCCCATCCCCGAGAACGCCACGCGGGTGCAGGCCGTGATGGACGGCGGTAACAAGGACGAGATCGAGGGCATGATGAAAAAAACACGGCACGGAGGCGAAATGGCAAGAGCTCCTCAAAAACCCCACCCACCCCGCGTTCGCCAAATACCCGCAGGACTGACCGCGGGCAAAGGCAACCGCAAAACACGCAGGGGCATCCGGGAGATCGAGGCTTCCGGGAGCGCAGGGCTTCCGCCCTGCCTATCATTCGGCAAGGCGGAAGCCTTGCGCTCCCGGCACAACGTCGCCACGGATTTCGTCAGGAGCAACCAGACGGTGATGACGTACTCTGAATTGCAGGGCATCGGCGGCAAGTTCTATCTTGAAGCCGTGAACGCCTGCACGAACTGGAGCGGCGTGCGCATCGTGGTGTCGCTCTCGCTCGACGGCGGGAGCACGTGGGCCATGAGCAACGCCGTGGAGGGGCCGGACAACGCCTTCCGCGCGTGGACGCTCTACGAGGGCGACCCCATCCTCCCCGGCAACGTCAGGACGAACCCCTACCCCTACTACGCCGACATCGAGGCCCTCGCCCCCGGCACGGGCGCCCTCACCTTCTCCTTCCACGGCACCGGCGTCGCCTCCAACTTCAACTGCTCACACACCCTGAACATCACGGCGTATGAAATAAAAATCATAGGTGATGTCAATGATGACCGCGTGTGCGACATAAAAGACGAGCAAGAAAAAAAGCACGCTTCCGCAAATAGCGTGGTCGCTGACACTGACCAAATCAAGGTCAAGGTCGTGAAGAGCGATGTGGTGTTTAGACGAGGATATCCCCGCCTTGCGGATTTCCTTATGGATGAAACGTACACGCACGGAAGCATTGACTGGGGGACATTCGTCACGGATGTAAACCCAAATGCCCGGCAAATTGATTTGAACTCATTTGAGGCTGAAGCCGCCCCGAGCAATCCGTTGCTGACAAGGGTACGGCTAAAAAAAACAACCTACATGAGCCGCCGCATCTGGGCGAAGGTGTTTGATAATATGCAAGCGGCAGACGGTGTCGCGCCCGATGCCAAAGCGGCGCGCCTCCTCCGTCTTTCTGCCGCCGTTTCGGACAAACGCGACAACCCTTTTCCGCAGGTCAAGAGAGTAAGCTTTCATGGGGGGAGAAGTACGGCGCAATTACGTACTAATGTCAAGTAAAAATACTATATAACGCCAATGGTACCCGATGGCGCTCGTCGCAATGAAACAAAAAAACAATGCGGGCATTCCTGCCCGCATGAATCACGGGCAGGAATGCCCGTGCCATCTTATTTCCCGAATGCGTAATTCGGGAGCGGCAAACCTCATCCTTTCAGCGCCCACGTGTTGGCCATCGGGGCTGTCTTAAGCTTATCCGCGGCGGGGTCGTTGACGAACATCTCCTTCTTGGGGTCCCACTGCACCTTGTTCTTGCCGAGGCGCAGCGCGATGTTTGCGAGGTGGGCGATCGTAATGGAGCGGTGGCCGATCTCGCAGGTGGTGATGGTGGGGTTGCCGCTGTAGATGCAGTCGATGAAGTTGCGCTCGTGGCTGCCGCTGACGTAGAGCTTGACTTCGTCGTCCTTGATCTTCTCGCGGATGAGCTCTTCGGGCTTGGTCTCGAGCTTGCCGCGCGTGACGAATATCTCCTTGCCGCCCTGCCCGACGAAACGCACGCCGTTGGGGAAGCGGTTGGAGACGAAGGCGCGGGTACCGTCCTCATAGACGACCTCGAAGGAATAATCGCTGGCGGTGTTGAACACCTCGCCGGGCGGGGGCAGGTCGCTCTTCAGGTTCTCGACGGCGACAGGCCCGGAGTCGTCCTTGCCGAGCGCCCACTGCATGATGTCGAGGTGGTGCGCGCCCCAGTCGGTGATCATGCCGCCGGAGTAGTCGAGGTTCTCGCGCCACGACATGGGGCTGTGGATGGCGGGGGTGAAGGGACGCTTCTTCGCGGGCCCGAGCCACATGTCGAAGTCGATGTGCGCGGGCGGCGCGGCGAGGGGCTCGGGGCTGACGTCCGCGCCTTTCTTGCCGAAGAGGTTGCGCCCGCCGGGCAGGCCCACCTCGATGCGCTCGAGCTTGCCGAGGCGGCCGTTACGGACGAACTCGCAGGCCATGCGGAAGTAATTGTCCGAACGCTGCTGGGAACCGACCTGGAAGGTGACGTTGTTCTGTTTCACGGTGTCGGCCATGATGCGGCCTTCGGTGATGCACAGGGACATGGGCTTCTGGCCGTAGATGTGGATGCCCTTCTTCGCGGCCGCGACGGCCTGCAGGGCGTGCCAGTGGTCCGGGGTGCTGATGACGACCGCATCGAGCGCGTCCTTGTCCAGAAGCTCACGGAAATCGTTGTAGGCCTTGCAGCCGTCGTAATCCGCCTTGTTGAGCTTCTGCGCATAGAACTCGTTGACGCGGCGGCGGCACGGCTCGCGCCCGCCCGGGCGCTCCGCGCTATAACCGTAAAGCGGCGCGTCCTTCACGCAGTCCGCGACGGAGACGACCTGCACGCGCTCATCGTGAAGGAAGTTGCCGATGTTGTCCTGTGCCATGGTGCCATAACCGATGAACCCGACGTTGATACGGGTTGAAGGCGCAGGGCGGTCTTTGCCGAGCGCCGAAGCCGGGATGATATAGGGTGCCGCCGCGGCGGCGCCAAGCCCCGCAACGAACCGCCGCCGAGTGATGCGCGTCTTGCTCATGCCATTCCTCTTTCCGTTAAGTGTGAAAACCGAGTGATGGTGAGTATTATCACCGAGAGGGCCGGAAAAGTCAAGGGGGAATTTCGCACGTTCTAACGTTCCGTTTGATACAGCCCGTGCTCACGGATATATGCCTCCACGGCGGGCGGGACGAGGTAGCGGATGGGTTGCCCGGCGGCGACGCGCTGGCGGATTTCGGATGAGGAGATTTCGCAGAGGCGGCCGCGTATGATGCGGGCGAGCAGACGGTGCGCGACATCCAGCGGGAACCCGAGGTCGCGCGGCGCGGGTGTCTCGTCGAACCCCGGCCGCTGGACGGTGATCACGTCGCACAAGGTCACGAGCTCATCGGCCTTGTGCCACAGGTGCAGGTCGCGCAGGGTGTCCATGCCGATGACGAGCGAGAGGCGTGCGTCGGGGTAACGCGCCTGAAGCTGGCGCACGGTGTCCACCGCATACGACACGTCGCCGCGCTCGAGCTCGACCCAGCACGGCTCGAAACGCGCGTCGCCCGCGACGGCCCCCTGCACCATCGCCATGCGGTCCGTGCCGCTCGCCATGTCCTGCGCACCGCGCTTGAACGGCGACACATAGCACGGCGTCACCAGCAGCTTGTCCAGCCCGACGGTCTCGACCGCCGACTGCATGGCCAGCAGGTGGCCGTTGTGAATCGGGTTGAAGGACCCGCCGAAAATACCGATCCGCCTCATGTCATTTCCTCCTGTGCCTGTGGCGCGAGGCACTGCCCCGTCTGCGCGTCGAACCACCGCACCTGCTCCTGCGCCACGCGGAACGCCGCCGCCGCGCCCGGTCGCACCGTCGTGTCGGGCGCGACACGTGCGATGACGCGCCCGTTATCCTCCGTGACGATTTGCACGAATGTCTCCGCGCCCATCGGCTCCACCACGTCCACAATCCCGCGCACGTCCGCGTCGGGCGCATCCGTGCCGCACAGGGTCATCGCCTCCGGGCGGAAGCCCATGAGGCGGCCGCCCTTGCGCAACACATTCATCGGCGGCGTCCCGATGAACCCTGCCACGAAGAGGTTCGCGGGGTTACGGTAAACCTCCAGCGGCGGCGCGACCTGCTGCACGCGCCCCTTGTCCATCACCACGATGCGGTCGCTCATCGTCATGGCCTCCGCCTGATCATGCGTGACGTAAATCATCGTCGCGCCGAGGCGGCGGTGCAGGCGCGTAAGCTCGCCGCGCATCTCCACGCGCATCTTCGCGTCGAGGTTCGAAAGCGGCTCGTCGAAGAGGAACACCTTGGGCTTGCGCACGATCGCGCGCCCGACCGCCACGCGCTGGCGCTGGCCACCCGACAGCTGCTTGGGCAGGCGCTTCATGTAGTCCTGCAAACCGAGGATGTCCGCCGCCTCCGCGACACGCGCCGCAATCTCCGCCTTCGGCACGCGGCGCAGCTTCAAGCCGAACGCCATGTTCTCGAACACGGTCATGTGCGGGTAGAGCGCGTAGTTCTGGAACACCATCGCGATGTCGCGGTCTTTCGGCGGCAGGTCGTTCACGCCCACGCCGCCGAGAAGCTCGAACGCGTCGAAAGCCCCGCTGGCAAACAGCGCGTCCGTCATGAGCTCCGGGTCGTGGTACACGTTTGAACGCCAGTGCGGGTGCGGGAATATCGCAAGCCCCCCGGCTTCCTGTATTTTCTTAAAAATCCACATGCACGCCGCGTATTCGAATCTATCGACGCCTTCGGGTATTTCCATGTTTTTAGCAATCTCCGCGACCTCGGCGTTGAATTTATCCATATCAGAATCCGCGAGTTTTTGCACGCTCCATTTGCCGCCGAAATTTACTATATGTACATGGTTGCCTTTTATATGCACTTCCTCGCCCGTGCACATGCACAGATCGACGGCCGCGTCTTTATACGCGTCTATTGCGGCTACGGAAGCTTCGTGCCTCCTGTGGTCCGTCAGCCCGACGAAATCGAAGCCCGCCTTTCTGTACGAAGCCATTACGATTGCCGGTTCTTCGCGGCCGTCCGACCAGTTGGAATGGACGTGCAAATCGCCCCTGTAGGGCCGGCGCTCGTATAAATCGGCGTCTACGGCGTATACGCGGAACTGCAGGCATTTTTCACGCACGATTTCATTCTTTTTATAAACCCGTACATAGTATTCCTGTTCGCGTCCGAAGCGGTGCGTAAATATTAGGCGCCCGTTTTCCAAAACCGGTTCGGCCCATGGGTATTTGCTGTCTATGTGCGGTTTTGCGCCTTCGTCGGGTTCAAGCGTCTCTTTCATAGGGAGGACGCATACTGCATAGCCTTCCGCCGCGTCAAACGCGGCGTGCGCCCCGAGAGGCCTGATTGTTATTTCTGCTTCCGCCCCTGCGAGCAGCACTTTCGGGTAGATATCGTAATATTCCAGCAATGTGTCCATATACCGTTACCTTTCAGCAATAAGTCAATTTTTGGTTCGATAATCTATTTTATCAATAATTCCGCCATATGTCCCTGCCGGTTTATTTACTGTTTGCGCGCGTTCAGCGCCAGCGCCGCGGCGCCCAGCAGCGCGGCGTTGTAGCCGAGCCCTGTGCGAATTACGTCAACGCCGGCCAGCCGCGCGGCCGCGCAGGCGCTTATCGTTTCTTTTATTGTGCCCTCGATTAAATCAAACGAATTCGAAACCCCGCCGCCGATTATGACGGCCTGCGGATTAAGCAAATTTACCGCGTACGCGAACCCGCGCCCCAGGTAAACCGCGGCTTGCCTGTATATAGCCGCCGCCTCGGGCGCGCCGGCGCGCGCCAGCGCCGCGCAGCCGGCCGCATCCGGCGCTAGGCCCGCGGCCGACAGCCGGGAGGAAAAATCCGGTTTGGCGCCGGCCAGCCGCAAAGTTTCCCGCGATATCGCCGTGCCAGAGCCATG
>WRJS01000163.1 GCA_009778475.1 Kiritimatiellota bacterium
AACCGCCGCGCCGCCGGGGCCGACGTTCCACTGGTCGATGTTGCCGAGGAAGTTGGCGGGCGAGCCGATCGCGTCAAGCGTACCGCATGTGAACACGGGCAGGGTGCGGAGGATGCCGCCGTTCATGTTGAGGATCACCGTGCCGCCGGATTGCGGGCGAATCGCGGGGGGGATGCTGAAGATGCCTTGGAGGTGTTCGCCGCAGCCGACGGTGACGCTGTTCGTGGCGTTGGCGTCGCCCGTGCTCTTCCATGAGAAGCCTGTGCGCGCTTCCCAGAGGCCGTCGTTGATGACCAGCTGGACGCAGCCGTTTGTGCGGCCAGCATCTGCGCCAGTGGTGCGGCCGAACGCCACGCGGCCGAGGGTGGAGGTGCCGCCGTTCTGTTCCCAGTACACGGGCGAGCGCGTTCCGAGGTCGGTACAGCTGTTGTCCTCGAGGCCGTAGAGCAGGCCGTCGTTGAACTCGACATGGATGCGGGTGCCGCTCTGGTCGCCGAGGCACAGCGGCACGCTGGCGTGGAGGGTGAGCGTGCCGCCGTTCATCAGGAGGCGGAAGTCGCTGTTGTGGGGCCAGATGTTGGCGCCCTGCCGCACGGCGAGGCTGCTGAGCTGCACATCGGCGTCTTGCTCGATGGTGATGCCGCTGGTGCTGCCCGCGACGGTGTTGGCAAGCACTTGGAAGCGGATGCCGTCGTCTGTCTTGTCGGGGGTCTCCTTGGCGTTGGCGCCGATGAACGTGAAGCTCGACCCCGGCAGGAAGCGCATGATGCCGTCGGGGATGTAGATGCGCGCGGCGGAGGTTCCGGTGTTCAGGTAGTGGAACTGCCCGCCGAAGGCGAATTCGTCGGGGCCGGTCTTGGTGATCGTGCGCGCGGTGTTCGCGGGGACGATGCTGAGGTTACCCATGGCGAAGAGCGGCGCGTCCATGTGCAGCGTCGCGTTGCCGTTCGTGATGATGATGTCGTTGGCGAGCGTGACGGGGCCGGTGCCGGCCGTGGCGAGCGTCCTGCCGCCGATCAGGGTGATGTCGCCTCCGCCCGCCGTGGCGGGGGCGCGGAACGCGAGGGTGCCGTTCTGCACGGTGGTCTTTCCTGAGTAGGTGTTGGGGGCGGCGAGTTCGACGCGCCCTGCGCCAGTGACCTGAAGCTCGCCCTGTCCGAACACGGGGCCCGCGAGTTTGAGGGTGCTCCCTGCGGAGGGGTTGAACTGCCGCTGGCCGAATTGCAGGCCGACCGCGCCGGAGATGGTGCCGTCGCCCGGCGCGGCGATGCTGCCCGCGAACATCTGCACGTCGCCCGTGATGTCGGCGTCGTCGCTGAGCTCAAGGGTGCCGCTGTGGAGGTTGACCGCGGCTTCGACGGTGCCGCCCTCGGCGCGGAGGTATCCGGCCGTGTCGAGCGAGAGCGCGGCGTTCGCGCCCGTCACCGCGCCGACGGTGAGGCGGCCGCCGTTGGGCGGCTGGACGGAGACTTCGGCGGCGTTGGCGATGGCCAGCGGTGCGCGGATGGTGGAGGCGCCCATGATGACGGGCTGGGGCGCGTCGAGCGTGAGCGTGTCCGTGCCGTCGAGCGTGTAGTTGCCGCCGAAGAGGAGGCCGCCGATGGAGGCGGGGGTGTCCACGGTGACGGTCACGGGGTCGGCCTGCCACGGGAAGTTCGCGACCTTGGTGGTGGCCAGCGGCACGGTTCCGCTCTGCCAGTTCTGCGCGGTGTTCCAGTCGTCGTCGGCGGCGATCCAGACGATGTCCGCGTCGGTGGAGGGGCGGTCGCCGATGGTGAGCGTGACCTCGCCGTTGGCGGCGTTGAACACGTAGGTGTGGTTGTCGAGTTCGTTCGCGACGCTCAGGCCGGACACGTCGGGGGCGGGCCCGCTGTAGGTGATGAGCGTGAAGGTTCCGTTGAAGGGCGTGGGCGTGGCGGTCCCTGCGGCGTACACCTCGAACGCGACGGCGCCCAGCGTGGCCGTCCCGGCAATGTCGAAGCAGTCGCTGCCGGTGTTGCTGGCGTAGAGTTTGACGGTCACGGGGTCGGCGGCGGTCGCGCCGAGCGTGAGCTCCGTGAAGGCGTAGGCGGTGAGGCCCTGCCCCCCGGCGTTGCGGCCTTGGAACGTCGTGCCGGGGCGCATGATGAGGGTGGTGGTCGCGGGGAGGGCGTCGATGACGTTGATGCGCAACTCGCCTTCCTCGATGACCGCGGGGCCCTTGAAGAGCAGGGGCTGGTTCACGCCCATGTACCCCGGGCCGCGCTTGGTGAGGCCCGCGTCCATGGACAGGCCGGGGTCGGTGAACGGCACGCCCAGCGAGTAGCCGCCCGTGAGGATCTCGATGATCATGCCGCCCGCGAGGACCTGCGCCTCCTTGGGCTGGGCCATCGGGCCCGCGCGGCCGCGGAACACGCCGCCGTCGAAGAGGATGCGGGTCTGTGTCTGCTCGGCGGTGTTGGCGACTACGTTGTTGACATCCACGATGCCGCCCGCGATGTGGAGCGTGCCGGTGCTTCCGGCGGCGTTGCCGAGGTTGATGTTGTTCGCGACGTAGAGCAGGCCGTCCGTGATGATGATGTGGCCCGTGCCCGCGCTGGTGCTGCCCACCATCAGGTCGTTGCTGAGCCGCACCTCGCCGCCGTTGATGGTGGCGGTCGCGGTGCAGGACGCGACCTCCGGGATGAGGAGGCGCTGGGCGGTCAGGAGGCCGTCGTTGACGGTGAGTTTGGGCGTTGCGGTGAACGTCGCCGCCGAGAGCCCGGCGAACGCGCCCAGGTTGATGGTGCCGCCGACGCTCAGGGTGCCGTTGTTCAGCGTCACGGACGAACTGAGCGACGCGGGGGCGGTCGTGGTTGAGCCGTTGCCGCGCGCGATGTGGAGCGTCCCATCGACGCGGACCGCGCCGTCGTTGATGACGAGGTGACCCTCGGTCTCCGCGTTCGGCGCGTCGGTCGTGTTGCCGCCCACCAGCATGTTGCTGGGGATGGTGATGGACTGCCCCGGCACGCCCATGACGACGGTGCCGTCGAGGATGTTGTAGGTGTAGGGACCCGTCGTCGGGGCCTCGCCGTTGGGGCCGATGTTGAAGAGCGTGTTCTCCGTTGCGGCGGGGACGTTCGCCGCGAGGGTCATCGCGCCGGGGTAGGTGTAACTGAGCGTCCCGGGGCCGGTCTTGATGAAGCGCGCGCCGCCGCTCACGGGGCCCGCGAGTTCGATGTCGCCCGCGTGGCGGAGGACGGTGATGCCAGTGTCCGCGCCTGTGCGGAGGCTCTGCGCCCACACCTGCGGCAGTGCCGAGGTCACGGCCAGCGTGCCTTTGCCGAGCGCCATGTCAACGCCGGGGAGCGCGGGCAGGGCCAGCGTCGCGTCGCCCGTTTTCGTCAGGACGCCGCTGCCCGTGACGGGGCCCGCAAAGCCGAACACCGTGTTGTCCGCCACCGCGATCGTCGCGCCGCCCGCGCCGACCGTGATGGGCGTTGCGCCCTGCAAGTTCTCCAGCGTCGCGAGCGTGGCGCGGTTCAGCAGCACGGGCGCGTCCTGCCGCGACTCGCCGCCCAGCGCGATCACGCCGTCCGTCACGTTCACCGTTGTTGAGAGGTTCGTGCCGGCCATCACGAGCGTCCCCTGCCCCGAGAGGTTCAGCGGGCCTGTGCCGATGACCTCGTGCGCGAGCGTGAGCGACGCGCCTTGCGCGACCGCCACGGCCGTCTCGCCCGGCAGGTTGACTTGCGTCCCGATGATGGGCGCGCCCTTCGTGACCCGTATCCCCGGCAGGCTCCCTTGCGTCGGCTGGAACGCCAGCGGGGAGCCGAGTTGCAGGACGGGCGCGAACGCCGCATCGAACATCAGCCCCGACAGGGTTGCCGAGGTGTTCATCGCGATCATGCGCGGCTCCGTGAAGATGTCCGCGAATCTCGCCACATGGCCGATGCCGTTCGGCACCATGTTCGGCGTCCACTCCGTGGCGGTGTTCCACGAGCCGTCCGTGTCGTTCTCCCATTGCACGTCATTCGCGGGTGCGCCGATGGTCAGCGTCAACGCGCTTCCGGCCGTGGCCACGACGTAGGTGTACCCCGGCAGGGTGTTGAGAATGCGCACTGTAGTGGCGTTGCCGCTGAACGTGCTGAACGTCGCGAGCGTGTAGGTTCCGGCGTCGTGCAGGCCGTCCCAGCGGATGCCCGCGTTGGGGGCCAGCGTGAGGGTGCCGCTTACCGCCCATGTGTTTTCAACGGCGATGGCCGCGCCGCCCGCGACGGTCAGGTCGCTGAGCGTGGGTGCGCCGCCGAGTGCCAGCAGGCCTTCCGCCACGGTCACGTCCACGGGCATCGGGCAGGTGATGCCGCCCGCGAGGGTCAGCGAGCCGCTGCCGAGCTTGGTCAGGCCGTCGGTCGCCAACGCGCCGGGCGCGAGGGCGAGCGGCTGGGTGATGGTGAGGGCGTTGTGCCGCGTGTCGATCGCGCCGCCGTCCTCGCCGATGAGGAAAACGTTCACGCCGTAGAGGTAGTTCGCGAGCGTCCCGTTGGACATATCGCCGCCGAAGTTGATCGTCGGGAGTCCCGAGCAGATGAGCGTGCCGCCGTCCAGCGTCAATGTCGCGATGCCTTTGCTCTGGCTGTTGCGGACCGACGCGGGGAGGATGGCCGTGCCGCCCGTGAGGATGTTGAGGTCGGCCGTCAGGCCGTCGGTGCTGGTCGTGAGCCAGCCGAAGGTGTCGCGGGCCTCGAACGTGCCGCCGCCGCTCACGTTGACCTCGCACGAGCCGGGGCGCGCGCCGATGCCGCCCGCGTTGCCGACAAGCACGATGCGCGATGCGGAGAGCGTGCTGCCGCCGTCGATGACCGCCTTCACAACCCCGTGGACACCGAGGTTGAAGTTCGCCTGCGTCCCCTCTTGGCGGATTAGCCCGCCGTTCGTCACGCGCAGATCCACGGTGCCGTTTGCGTTGTCGGCAAACTGCGCCTCCGTGTTCGGGAGCAGGAGCGCGCCGCCGTCCACGAGGATGGTGGCTTTGCCCTGTAGCGTCCGCATCCCCGTCATGAGCGTCGCGCCGGGCTGGATTTCAAGGCCGACGGGCGTTGCGGCCGTCGCGCCTTCCATGATGAAGTTGTCGCGGTTGTTGGTTCTGAAGAAATAATCCGCGCCGCTCATCACGCGGATGGCCCCTTGGCGCGGGCGGAAGGCGACGTTATTGTTGATGTCCGCCGCGCCGTAGAGTTCCAGCGTGCCTTCGCCGGGCAGGGTCAGCGTCACGTTCGCGAACGCGCTCAGGTCGCCGAGCGCGACCGTCTCGCCGCTCGGGATGTTCAGCGTGCTGGCCTCCGAGACCGCCCACGTGTTCGGCACGGTCATCGAGTCCAACGCCTTCATCGTGCCGCCGCTGAACGTCACGAGGCCCGCGCCCAGCGCCTCCGCCTCCGCGACCTCCAGCGTGCCGCTCTGCAGCGCAAGCCCGCCCGTGAACGTGTTCGTTGCCGTCAGGCTCACCGTGCCGGAGCGGGTGATGCGCAGCGGACCCGTGCCGGAGACCTCGCCCGCGATGTCGAGCCGCGCCGCCGCATCCGTCGCGCCGAACTCGGACGCTTGCGTGAGGGCGACGGGGACGGCCACCGTGTGCGCCCCCGTATCCGCCAGCAGCGAGGGCGTGTTCACGCCCGCCATGCCCGCCAGCGTCAGCGGGCCCGCGCCCGTGACCGTGTAGGCGTTCGCGCCGCGCACCGAGAAACCGTTGATGGAGACGGGGCTTGCGAGCGTCACCGCCGAGGGCGCGCTCAGCACGTCCCACAGGCGGCACCACGTGAACGGCGAATCGGGCGGGACGCTGCCGCCCTGCCAGTTGCCGCCGATACCCCAGTTGCCGCCCAGCGGGTTCGCCCACTCGTAGCTCGGCGTCGGCGGGGTCGTCGTCCCGGTCAGGCGCAGGATGATGCGCTTGTTCACGCGGTCAACGATGAATTCCGATTCCATCCCCCCGGCGGGGTTCCCGTGCCGCCACAGCGACACGTCCGGCGGCTCCGACGCATAAGTGAACAGCACGTAATCGCCCGCGACCGTCACGGGGTTCTCCTGCAGCACCGCGTTGCGCTCGACGAGCCTGATGTTGAGCCTGCCGATGGTCGTCATCTGCGGGAAATGGATCGTGTCCGGATTCGTGCCGTCCGCGTCCACGT
This sequence comes from Kiritimatiellota bacterium, assembly GCA_009778475.1. Classification (GTDB taxonomy): domain Bacteria; phylum Verrucomicrobiota; class Kiritimatiellia; order RFP12; family UBA1067; genus WRJS01. Next base: position 6,150 of record WRJS01000163.1, read on the forward strand.
CAAGTTCGATCACCGTCTCCGCGCTCGGTCCGCCGATGGTCACATACGCCGGCTCGAGCGTCTGCTGCTGCGACCCGCGCAAACTCAGCGTCGCGCCCTCCGCCACGAAAATGCCGCCCATCTGCTGCGGCATCTGCATGGGGATCCGCACCGCCCCGCCCTCGATGCGGAGGTCGCCGTCGAACCTGTTGGCGCCGTTGTTGAGCACCAGCGTCCCCGTCCCGCGCTTGGTGATGCCGCCATCCGTCGCGTCGGGCATCGGGGCAATCGGCGCGGTGAGCGTCACGCTCGCGCCGCCCGCCACGTTGATGAACGCGCCGCCCTCGCCGATCGCGATCCCCTGCAAAATATCCGCCACCGCCATGTTCGCGCGGAACGTCACCTCGCCGCCGTTGATGTTCAGGAAATTCTTCGCGGTCGGGTTCGTCCTCTGCATCGTGCCGACGCTGAACGTCGCCTTGCCGACCCGCCCGTCGCCGACGGTGACGACATTCGTGCGCACACTGCCATTCCCCGCGCTGTCCAACTCCCACGTGCCGTTCACCGTCGCCGACCCCTCGATGATGTCGATGACCGTGGCGCCGTTATTGCGGTCGCCGCCGCCCCCAAGCCCGCGCCCCATGCACAGGTTCTGCACCGTGAACGACGACCCGCCATCGACGGCGATGGCCAGCGGCGAGCGCGTCCCCGCGTTGAAATCTCCCGCCGCCGTCAGGATCCCACCGTTGACGAGCGAGATGGACATGAGCGAACCGCCCTGATCACCGAACGAGTTATCCGTGCCGATCATGTCCAGCGAACCGCCGTCGATGAGCATATCGAACGTGTTGCCCGCGAGGCCGACCGTCTGGATGTTGAACCCGCCCAGCGTCACCGCCGCGCCCCGCTCGACGACCACGGTCGCATTCTGACCGACCGCGTTCCCGCTCACGAAAATGTCCCGCGTGTTGTTGTTGATGCCCATAGCGAACACCGAATTCTCCGCGAAGCGTAACGTCCCGTTCAGGTGCTGGATGCGCCCGTTGGCGGTGTTGAGCGGCATCTGGCTCTCGCCCGTGAACACCAGCTCATCCGCGCCCTGCTTGACGAGGATCATGGAGCCTGAATAACTCAACGCGCCATCGACCACCACCGGCCCTTCCGCCGTGTTGAACGTGCGCGTCCCGCTCACCGCCAGCGGCAACGCCACCCGCTGCGCCTTTGCCGCATTGTTCAGCAGGTTCCCCTCCAGCACCAGCCCGTTGCCCGACAGCGAGAACGCCCCCGCCCCCGCGCCGAACGTGATGCCCCCGAACGACGTCCCCGCCGCCAAGTCATTGACAGGCCCGAGATTCTTGTTCCCCTCGAACACCAGCGCGTCGCCGCCGACGGGCGCTGCGCTGTCCCAGTTTTCCGCCGTTGACCAATTCGCGTCACCGCCGTTCCCGACCCACGTCTGCGTCGCGCCGAACGCGCACGACACCGATAACACGGCGGCACACGCCGCCTTCAAACACACACACATTTTTTTCATTAGTCCAGCCTCCTGTTCGGGCCAGCCCTAACGGGCCAGCCAATGCGAAAATACCACACCAGTATTCTTGATAGAGGCGGGGATGTCAAGGTCAAAAAGAGGCGGCGCGGGATTTTTCGTCAAGTGTTGGGGCGCACAATGGGAGGGGACTTAGAGGACGGAGGAGACCAAGAGGACATAAGGGGCAACACCTTCGTCCCCTAAGTCCCCTTGGTCCCCTCATGCCGCGCTCCATACATGCGCCAGCATCAACTTAAAAGCCACTATTGATGGATGCGTTGCAGCCTAGTGTCCTGTAAAACACAGATTTCACAATGGAGGGCGAGCGTCTCCGTGAATGGAGGGCGAGCGTCCCCGTGAATGGAGGGCGAGCGTCCTCGCGAGCCGTTAGACACATTGCGGCGGCTCGCGGGGGCGCTCGCCCTCCAACGGGGCCCCCTGTC
>WRJS01000164.1 GCA_009778475.1 Kiritimatiellota bacterium
CGGCGGCACGGTGGCGGGGTTCTTCGCCGAGCTGGAGCGGCGCCAGGAGCAGGAGGCAGGGCTGCTCAACGAGGCGCGCCGCATCCTGCACGAGATCGCCCGCGACGGGGGCGGGGAGGAGGCCCTCGCCGCGCACCGCGCGCTCAACGAGGAGCTCGCGGCCAAGGGCATCGCCCCCCTGCCCCTGCCCAGACGCCTGCGTGCGGCGGGGGAGTAGCGGCGCGGGGGGGTGCGGTTGGGGGCGGGCAGCCGAAACGTGCCTGACGGCTCGCGGGGACGCTCGCCCTCCATCACCGGCCCCGATGTGCGCCCCGAGCCCTTCGGCGGGATATGGGAAGGGCCGTAACGGCTCGCGGGGACGCTCGCCCTCTATCGTGTACAGGACACTAGAGTTTGGGCAAGGACATCTGCAACCGGGGTTCAGTAAGCTGCCGCAATATCGCCCATTGCGCTCCAATTTCCCTTCCATGATTTCGAGTGCCTCATTCCTGTTGCCTACCCCTGTTCATGGTTTTCGTGATTCTGTTGGTGCCGGGATGGATTTCTGGGATATTTTCCGCGTTAACGGTTTGCCATGAAAGGGGTTAGGATATTAACATCTGGCTGTTGATAACCTGTTCATGCATTGGTTATGCTTTTGGCTTGTTTCTGCCCTTGAAATATGGTTTAACGGTATTGTTTTTTCGGGGCATCAGGGTGTGTTCCTGACGGTATGTTTTCACACGTTTTGGTTTTCTGATATGAACAGCGATTTGGGCTTATGGAAGCGGGCAACCGAGAATCTGAAGGGGGTCTTGAACCCTGAGATCTTTTCCAATTGGATTGAAATCATCACGCCGGTGACCATCAGGGATAACAGTCTCCTGCTGGCGGTGGATAATGATTTCTATCAGGACTGGATTGAGAAGAATTACAGGAGTTTCATTCAGGATGCGTTGGTGGCCGCCGGGGCACCGGCAGACCTGACCGTGCGGTTTGAGGTCGCGGCGGCTGATGCGCAGAGACCGGAGCCGTTGAGGCCTGAGACCGCGCGCGAGGTGGCGCCCCCGAAAAAGGCGCGCCCGAAAACGGGCGCGTCACAGGAGATGTCGTTGAACACCGCGTTCACGTTCGAGAGCTTCGTGTCGGGCCCGCAGAACAGTTTTGCCCATGCGGCCGCGCAGGCGGTCTCTAAGGAGCCGGGGCGGGCTTACAACCCGCTGTACATCTATGGGCAAACGGGTCTCGGGAAGACGCACTTGATGCAGGCGATCGGGAACTACATTGTCCAGTCATCGGGCTTGTCGGTCCGTTATGTCTCCTCGGAGACGTTTGTGAACGATTACGTCGAGGCCGTGCGGAACAACACGTTCACGGCGTTGCACGCTCGCTATCGGAGCGTCGATGTCCTGCTGATTGATGACGTGCAGTTTTTCTGCGGGAAGGGCGGCTCACGGGATGAGTTTTTCCACACGTTCCATAAGCTCTACATGGCAGGGAAACAGATTGTCATCACGAGCGACCTGCCGCCGAAAGACTTGAAGGATCTTGACGCGCGGCTTGTCTCGCGGTTTGAGGGAGGTCTGGTGACCGAGGTCGAGAACCCTGACGAGGAAACGCGCCATGCCATCCTCCGCTATAAAAATTCGCTGCAAGAGAAAAAGCTGAGGCTGAACGAGGATGTGCTCAAATTCATGGCGCAGAACATCAAGTCCAACGTGCGCAGCCTTGAGGGCGCGTTGATGCGTGCCATCGGATATGGGAAGTTGCATGAAACCGTCGTTACTGTTGATATGTTGCCGGAGGTTTTAAAAGACCAGTTGAGCTATGAGCAGCGGAAAGACCTCACATGCGCTGAAATCCAAGAGGCCGTTGTGAGATATTTCGATTTGCGCAAGACGGACATGACGAGTGATAACAAAGAACGCGGAATCGCCGAGCCGCGGATGATTGCCATGTTCCTTTGCCGGAAATTGACGACGCTTTCGTCGAAGGCGATTGCGAAGGCTTTCGAGCGAGAGCATGCGACGGTTCTCCACGCGGTTAAGACCATTCAGGCGCGGATGCAGATTGACAGTAAGCTCGCGGATGCGGTCAAGAAAATCACGACAACGCTTGGCCGAGACGCTTCGGAACTCGCCCCTTAGCAGAACACCATCACACGAGAAAACGCCATGTTCACATCCTGTTCGCTACCTGTAAAAACCATGCTTGCAAATTGTAAGCTTCCGTGCGGTTATCAACACGGGCGGTTTTTTATCTTCACTCATTTTCAGCCGTCAACGTTTGTATCCACACACCTATGAATCCGCAACACACTCAAACAAAGGGAGTTACACTCTTATCTTCACGTTTTGGCAAGCTTATTATTACGTCTATTAATTCTTTACATTAATAGCTAATATTAGGTACAATAATCGTTTTGGAATGAAAAGGTTCATTTCATCAAAGGAGCATCTGGCATCATGAAGTTTACGATTCTACGTTCAAAGTTTCTTGAGGGTCTTACGACTGTGCAAAACGTCGTCTCGACAAAAGGGACGTTGCAGATATTATCCAACGCACTCATCCACGTTGAAGATAACCAGATGTGCATCACCACGACGGATTTGGATATTTCCATGCGCCGTGTCGTCCCGTGTACCGTAGAGGCACCCGGAAACACGACGTTGCCGATTCGCTTGCTGACGGATCTCATCAAGAAGTTCAACGAAGGGAATATCGTTGTCGAGGTGAGCGCGGATGATGTCGCGTTGATTCAGAGCGGTTCGTCGCCTTATGAGGTCCCGGGTTTGTCCACGCGCGATTTCCCGCCCGTGCCTGCGGCGGAGGGTAAGTTCTGCTACCGCATTGATCAGGGCGTGTTGCGGGAGATGCTCCGTAAGACAAGTTATGCGGCATCGCTGGATGAGACGCGCCGTGTGCTGAACGGCGTTCTGCTGGCGTTCAAGGAGAATAAATTGACGATGGTCGCGACGGACGGGCGACGCCTTGCGCTTGTGGATCATGAGATTGAGTTCCCGCCGGAAGCCGAGGTCGAGATGATTCTTCCGACAAAGGCTGTCGCGGAATTGGTGCGCGTGCTGGGTAACGAAGGCGAGGTGAAGATTTATGCGCAGAAGAATCAAGTCATCTTTGAAATCGGGACGACGGTGATGAGCAGCAAACTGGTGGATGGCGTTTACCCGAATTATCGGCAGGTCATTCCGGGCGGGTGCGATGAGCGCGTGACCATCGAGCGCGAGGAACTGCTGAAGGCCGTTGACCGTGCGTCTGTCATGGCGACGGATAAGTCAAACGCGATTCGCATGACGTTTGCTGCGAACCTGTTGACGATAAACATCAATAGCCCCGAGAAGGGCAAGGGTCGCGAGACGATTCCCATCAAGTATGTCGGCAAGGAAATCTCGATTGTCTTCAATCCGGAGTATGTGATGGATCCGCTGAAGAACATGGACGATGACGAAGTTTATTTCGAGTTGAATGACGGTCATAGCCCTGCGCTCCTGAAATGCAATGTGCCATTCCTGTATGTGCTGATGCCGTTGCGAGTAAGTTGATGGAAATTTAATCAAAACAGCATTGCTTTTTGTCGGCGGTTTTGGCTATACTAATTGACTTTTCGATTTATTGCCTCATAGTGTAACGGCAGCACAACAGATTCTGACTCTGTTTGTTTAGGTTCAAATCCTAATGAGGCAACCATACTGAATATCCAATATCCAACATGGAATGTTCAATGTCCAAGTTAGAAGAAGAAATGGATTTAGGGATAAGCGCGATTCCCCTGCTCGTTGAAGAACTCGCCATCACCCCGCGCCAGATTTCCGCTGTGGCGCGTCTGTTGTCAGAAGGCAACACCATTCCGTTCATCGCGCGTTACCGCAAGGAGGCGCACGGCAATCTTGATGAGGTTCAGATTTCCAAGATTCAGGAACGCCTCAACTATTACCGCGAGCTGGAGGAACGTCGCGCAACCATCTTGAAGTCCATTGATGAGCAAGGCAAACTCACGGATGAGTTGAAAAGCAAAATCATGTCGTGCGGCTCCAAGACCGTCCTCGAGGATCTTTATCTGCCGTACAAGCCGAAACGCCGCACACGTGCGATGATTGCCCGCGAGAAAGGGCTTGAACCACTGGCGACGCTCATTCTGGAGCAGGGCGCTGGCGACCCCGTAACCGTTGCCGCCGAATATGTGAGCGAGGAGAAAGGCGTTGCGGACATCGCATCCGCGCTTGCGGGCGCACGGGACATTGTCGCGGAAACTGTTTCGGAAAATGCGGATGTGCGCGGGCTGGTGCGTCAGGCGTTTTTCAATGACGGGATGGTCGTTTCGGAACGCGCGAACACGCAGTCGGAAGAACCCACGAAGTTCGAGCAATACTACGACTTCAAGGAGAAGGTCAGCACCATTCCGTCGCACCGCTTTCTCGCCATCCGTCGCGGGCAGGAGGAGAAAGTCCTGCGCGTGAAAATCGCTTGTGATGCCGAGCCGTCCATCCGTCGCATTGCGGAGATATACAATCTCCGCGAGGCATCGCCTTTTGCGGAACACCTTCGGCTGGCAATCGAGGACAGTTACAAACGCCTGATTGCGCCGAGCGTGGAGATTGATGTCAGCGTGGAGGTGAAGATGAAGTCCGACCGCGCCGCCGTCGAGATTTTCGCGCAGAACCTCCGCAACCTGCTGTTGCAAGCACCCATGGGCGAGAGGAAGGTGGTCGCGGTTGACCCTGGGCTACGCACAGGGTGCAAGTGCGCCGCGCTGGACGAGACGGGCAAGTTTCTGGAGACCTGCACGATTTACCCCACGCAGGGCGAGCGCAAGGAAATCGAGGCGAAGGTGGACATCTGCAAGATGGTCTCGAAGTACCGCCCCTACGCCATCGCGGTCGGCAACGGTACTGCGGGGCGCGAGACGGAGGCGTTCATCAGAAAGACGCTGAAAGAGGCGAGCGCCCAAGACGTGATTGTGGTTTCCGTGAACGAGTCCGGCGCGTCGGTCTATAGCGCGTCCGACGTGGCGCGTGAGGAGTTTCCCGATTTGGACTTGACCATCCGAGGCGCAATCTCCATCGGGCGCAGGTTGCAAGACCCGCTCGCCGAACTCGTGAAGATTGACCCCAAGGCGATCGGCGTCGGGCAGTACCAGCATGACGTGCATCAGCCGCTGCTCGCCTCCAAACTCGACGACGTGGTGGTGAGTTGCGTCAACCATGTGGGCGTGGAACTCAACACCGCCAGCGCGCCCCTGCTCACGCGCGTGTCGGGCATCGGTTCGACCATGGCGAAAAAGATTGTCGCCTTCCGCAACGAGCATGGCGCGTTCAAGAGCCGCAAGCAATTGGGCAAGGTGCCGGGGCTGGGCCCCAAGACATTCGAGCAAGCGGCGGGCTTCCTGCGTATCCGCGACGCGGAGCATCCGCTCGACGCATCGGCGGTGCATCCCGAACGCTACGCGCTCGTCGAGCAGATGGCGGGCGATTTGGGCGTGGAGTTGTCCGCGCTGATCGGGCATCCCGAACACGTTGACAAAATCAAGGTCTCGGGCTACGTCTCCGAGACCGTCGGCGAGCCGACCCTCCGCGACATCATCGCCGAGTTGAAGAAGCCCGGTCGCGACCCCCGCGCCACGTTCGAGAAGCCCGCCTTCCGCGACGACGTGACCGAGTTCGAGCACGTCAAGGAAGGCATGACGCTCGAAGGCGTCGTCACCAACGTCACCGCATTCGGCGCGTTCGTGGACATCGGCGTGCATCAGGACGGGCTGGTTCATGTGTCCGAACTTTCAAACCGTTTCATCAAAGACCCCGCCGAAGTCGTCAAGACCGGCGACCGCCTGAAAGTGCGCGTGCTGTCCATCGACAAAGCCCGCCGCCGCATCGCGCTCAGCGCAAAAACGCAGCCCACAAGTAAAGGTGGCACGGGCATTCCTGCCCGTAGTCATCCAACAGGCGGGCAGGAACGCCGTCCCCATGACGACCGCCGTCCCTTCAACAGCGGCTTCAACGCCAACCCGTTCGGCAATCTGTGAAACCCGTGTCATCTGCGGCTAACGAATAGACGCAGAGAAATAATATCTCACACAAAGGCACAAAGGTCACACAAAGAAGTAATAGGTAATAAGTAATAGGTTGCTGGCAAGCAGAAATCGCTATCACTTATTACTTATCACCTTTTACATATTACCTATCACTTATCACCTATTACTTCTCCTTCAATTCCTAATTGCAAGGCGGAAGCCTTGCGCTCCCAGCGATTCCCAATTATGCATTGTGCATTATGCATTAAAAAATTTTCCCCTTGCAATGGGAGAGCGGAAAGCGTAATCTTTTCCCCATCTCAATCGGCGGGTGTCGTTTTGAGACTGGTTCTTTGACCGTCACGGGCAGTTCCCGTGACACCTTGCCGCGAAGGTCACACTTCCTTCGCAAAAATGTTTTTGTACGCTTGTACAGAACATCCATTAGAAAACGCTCAAACTTGTGAGTAACACAATTGTCCACAAGAGTTTTTCAAACCCAAAGTGTAGAGTATGGGGTACGTCCTTTTTTTTAGGCGTACCACTGAAATACATGCAGTGTTTTGGGTTGGGCATTTGAGCGTGCCTCTAATGGGCATTGTAGGAATCAGAGGTGCGCCTTTCCATGCCCGTCAGGAAAGCCGACCTTATAAAATAAACGGGCTAACTGAGGATACGACAATGAACAAACGTTCAAGGACAGGAAGAGTAGCGCATGGCGTCCTCGCCATGCTCGCGCTCATCGCCACAACCACCGCAACCCACGCCGCGACCTATTACGTCAGCCCAAACGGGAATAACGGCAATGCGCTCTCATGGGCGACCGCAAAGACAACCATCCAAGCGGCAATTAATCTCGCGGTCAACGCGGGGGATGAGGTCGTCGTGACGAACGGCACATACGGTGTCATCTCCGTGACCGACAACAGGCGCATCACCATCCGCAGCGTCAACGGCGCGGGCGTGACCATCATCGACGGCGGCAACGCCAACCGTTGTGCGATGCTAGGCTCGTCAACCGCACATACCAATACTGTCCTAACTGGATTCACGCTGAGAAACGGGTTATGCAACTCTTCAAGCTTTGGCGGCGGGGGCTCATGCTTCGGTACGTTGAATAACTGCGTGTTGGCGGGAAATACGACAGGCTCAACGCATGGTACTCGTGGTGGAGGGGCGTATTACGGGGTTCTGAATAATTGCACGTTGACAGGCAACACCGTTTCGTTTCCCGGGTCAACAGGCATGCCCCTTGCTACCTATGGTGGTGGAGCATATTACAGTACATTGAACAACTGCATACTGACAAGGAACACAGCCTCGGCTGGATACGGTAGCGCCAATGGCGGTGGGGCGTATGGTGGCACGCTGAACAACTGCACGTTGTCAGAGAACAGAGCAAAATATGGTGGTGGGGTTCGCTCCTGCACTCTCAACAATTGTGTTGTTTGGGGTAATACCGCTTCTAATGTTGCGTACTCGAACTCTATCGATTCAGTATTCTGGTATTCCTGTGCCGCACCACTGCCCAGCGGAACGGGAAACATCGCCAGCAACCCGCTTTTCGTGGATGCGGCGAACGGTGATTTCCGTTTGCAACCTGACTCGCCGTGCATCAACAAAGGGAACAATGCGTATGTCGTCGGCAATGTTGACCTTGACGGCAACCCGCGTATTCTGGACGGCACGGTGGACATGGGGGCTTATGAGTCCGTCTTTCTCACGCTGAATTACGGCGCGTGGCGCACCTACCACACGTTGCCCGACACGACCGTGAACTCAAACAAATGGCTGGCAGGACTTGCCCCCTTGAACCCGAACGCCAAGGTTACGGCGCGTATCGAGATGAGGGACGGTATGCCGTATGTGGATTGGGTTCCCGACCTTCGTCCCCTGCGCTCCTACACGAAGGAGATGAAGGAACACCTGTCCGATCCGTGGCAGCCCGCGCCCGAGGATTTGTCCACGCTCCCCCTTACGCCCTCGCGGTTCTTCAGGGTGAAGGTGGCGTTGCCGTAGGAGGAA
>WRJS01000165.1 GCA_009778475.1 Kiritimatiellota bacterium
CGAACTGAACGGCATCACCCGACTGGGCAGCGCCAAGACCGCCTACCCTGACCGCTACGACCCGGCCGTGCTGGAGGCGTTCGCCAACAAGCACCCCGAGCGCGACTACTGGGTCACGTTCACCTGCCCCGAGTTCACATCGCTCTGCCCCATGACGGGGCAACCCGACTTCGCCACCATCACCATCCGCTACATCCCCGGCGAGCGCATGGTCGAGAGCAAATCCCTCAAGCTCTACCTCTTCAGCTTCCGCAACCACGGCGACTTCCACGAGGACTGCGTGAACATCATCATGGATGACCTCATCCGCCTGATGTCCCCGCGCTACATCGAGGTCCTCGGCGTGTTCAACGCCCGCGGCGGCATCGCCATCACCCCCTACGCCAACCACGCCGCCCCCGGCACAACGTATGAGGCGCTGGCGAAGGAGCGCTTCGCCCGCCACGGGGATGACGGGAAATCGAAATAAGGAATTAGGAATCAAAACGGTTTAGCCGTGGAGGCATCGAAACACCATTTTGCGCGGGATATCCTTGAAGAGTAGGCGTTCCCCGTTGTGGAGCGGTGGATGAAAGCAGAGCGCACCGCCATTTGGCTCGACTGCGCTCCTTTGCATCTGGAACCCCGTGACCGAGGACATCACAGTGCAGGAAGAATAGCGAGTGCCCCGCAAACCGTTTTTGAACAGGATCCGTTTCACACCACAATAGCGAAAAGCCTTGTTGCTGTATTTATGGAGTACGGCGGCTTGCCGCTCCCTGCTTCGGGAGCGGGCACATATTTTTGTGAAACGCCTTAGGGGACATAAGGGACACTGGGGATGAAGGTGTCCCCCCCTATGTCCCCTTGGTCACCTATGTCCCCTGCGTCCCCTCCCTCAGCGGCTGTGCGCGTCCCCTACTCTGCCTCTACTCTTGCCCCTGCAAATAGTCGATGTATTTTTTCACACTATCGGCAGCCGTGTCTTCCGAATTGGGGCGGGCGCGCAGGATGGCACGTAAAACGTCAACCCCCTTCCTTGCCCTTGCCTTGCTTCTTTAGCATACCCGAATATCGGGTTGTAGCTTCAGCCGAGGTCGGGTCAATGCGGAGTGCTTGCCGATATGCCGTGTCCGCTTGCTCATACATCTTATGGTACTCATAAATCCCGGCGATCCCGCAACGGAGTTTGGCGAACGACTTCCGCGCCACGGGGTTGCTTGCGAAGCCGGGTTGCGCTTCCAGCAGGTCAATGTGTTTTGCCCAAAACGCCATATCCTTCGCGATGACCTCCCCCGTAATCTTCGCGTCGGGCGTGAGCCTCATAATCAGCCCGCAGGGTTCAAGGAAAGGGTACATCCGTTTCAGCACATAACTTTCCTCGATGTAGAACTCGTGCGTGTCCTTGTTGTTGTCGAAGATGCGCTGGGCAATGATGGCATTGATTACCATCACAGCGGGTGCCCCCGTGACGGAGACTCGCCCGTCTGAAAAATCCACATCGTCACGCGGGTGACACCCTGCCTGAACCTCACCGAAAAATTGCGAGAACGCTTGGCTTGCCTCCTCTTCTGACGGAAGCCAAACCCGCTCCCCATAGACCAAACGAAGATAATCCATATAATGTGCGTTGCACAAGGCGTTTTGGGTGAGGCAGACGACGTTTGAACCCTGCTCCTCATTCATCATCGTAATCAAAAACCGACCGGCATCGGTTCCTCCGAAATAGATGCTTCCAGGAGGCATCACGCTTAAGATCGGCTCGTAAAAAAGTTTCAGCAAACCCGCGTCCTTTCGCCACTCCTCCCAGACGCAGTCATACACGCCGCAGGTCTCATGGGTTGCCGACCATGCGATTGTCTGCAGAGCCTCTTTTTGAGGGTCTGCGGTTCCGTTCCAAAACCATTTCCTCTGTTTGATGACGCCCCTCTCGTCGCCAGCGATTGCCGCCTGAAAGAAGCGGTGGACTTGCGGCGGGATCGGCAAGTCGAGTTCCTTGGAGATTTTTTGCGCGAGGGCGTACCGCCGCTCGCTGAACGTCCGCATCGCGTCCTTGAACTGCTCCTGCTCGGGCGACAACGCCTCCTGCTTCCCGCACCCCTGCAACAGGCTTGCCGCCAACAGGGCGGACGCTAACCGAATTGCCTTCATCCCCCTCCCCCCTTCATATCAACACGGTTTCTTCGCTCCTTGTTGCGTCGCAATCATCCAACGCGAGCAAGTATTCAGGCGCAAAATCTGCCCCATTAGACCATTCCATCGTCCAGTCGGACAACGTAAACCGTTTAAACTTCTCAACATCCCGCAACGGCTCAAAGACCTCACCATACAGGCAGTCCTTCAAATCAACACACTTTACCACATGATTGCTGAACGTCAACAACAACGTGTATCCGCCAACATATTCCGCCTTCGTCACCCACAGCAATTCATCCGCACCCGTATTCATGCAATCCCCTTTTACGGCAAAGGTTCGATTTTAAGCAACAAAATGAGAAATGATTATGCCACACGCCCCCCATAGCGGTCGAGGAAAAATCCTATAGTAGGCTCGATTAGCATTGCTATACAAAATAGGGCGAAGCCCTTACACATATTAGCGCAGGGCAACGCCCTACGTATGTGGCGCACAGGGTGTTCAAGGCTGAAAGCCTTGCACATTTTCGCGCATAGGTTTTGTGTGCAAGGCTTACAGCCTTGATTTTTTCTGCCCGTAACGTAGGGCGTTGCCCTACGCTAGTATGTGACAGGGCGTCGCCCTGTAGGTTTCGTGACCTGTTTAATTCATACACCTTGCCATTCAATCGGGAACGCCGGCGACACGGTGGTGACAATTTTCTACACAGCCGCAGATTTCCCCCTTTCAATGGGAAAAGATTAGCACGGTGTGGCGAAGGCTTCCCTGCGAGCCTAAAGAAAATGCTCTCGTAAAGACGCATCTGTTTTAAGCCCTGAAAGGGCGAGATTCACCAGCACAGGGTAACGCCCTGCGTATGAATGCGAACCCCAAACAAGCCCTGTAAGGGCGGCATCCATTTGATCATGCCCCTTCAGGGCTGACGAGAAATGTCAAATATGGAAACACGACCCCAAATTAACCACGACCCCAAATTAACATTGACGACCCCAAATTAACATATGAATGCGAACCCCAGATAAGCCCTGTAAGGGCGGCATCCATTTGATTATGCCCTTTCAGGGCTGATGAGAAATGTCAAATGTGAAACGACCCCAATGCCCCCTGACCCCTATCATTCCGATTATACCCAGCAATTTTATTCCAGACTTCATTCGCACGGAACGTTGTTATCAGCTCTACTTTAAGTTTTCTTGCACTTGAGTTTTTACTAATCGGTAGTCCAATTTTGGTACACAGTTCAAACAACGCCTTGTTAGAAAAACGTGAAAAATATTCTTCAAGTTGTTCAGGTCTATCTTTCAATTGCTCAATTTTCACCATATCTTCCTCTTCAATCTGGTTCTTTTTACTGACGGGTTCTTTTGCTGGCAGATAGACCTCGCCTGTTTTTTTTGCTCGCTTGGAAGACGTTTTTTTGGTTGATACTTTTATTGAAATTCGGACAATCCCGCCGTATTTCAAAAGTTTTTCAACTTCGGTTGGATTGAAACAAGAATCAAGGATTGACCTTAATGTTTCAGAAGGTTCCTCGCCTGGCTTTAAAATCAAATCATGGTTGGGCATTGTATGTTTGACTCCTTTGTTTTGGATTGTCTCTCTGGGCGGCGATGGTGGCGGCGACCGCCTCCACCCACTCATATTTTTGAATCCTTTGTTTTAGATTGTTTCTCAGGTCGTCAATGCACTCATCCACTGATGGCTGGCGAGATGTGGGATTAAAAAAATCAAACCTTGAATATTTGTCACGTTCACCAAGAAACTTGGCAATCACATCAAGTCGAGGTATCCTTCCAAGACAAGGATTTGCTCCAATGACCTTTTTTTCATTTGAGTCAAGCCCAGACTGGATACTCTGCTGAAGGCGAAAGTCCGCAGTTGCTTGGGAATTTACCATCCCGCCCCCCGAACGATTCAAGGCGTTCAAAACGTAACCGAGTAATTTTGGACGTTCTGCGGAAGGGATTTCTTTTACCCAGCGTAAGAGACGAGGCATACCATAGGTTGAAATGATATCCGGAATTGTCACCACGGCATAAAAGTTTGAAGCACGGAGCATCGCTTGCGTGAGAAACATTTTATTCGGGGGGCAATCGATTAGCACATATTTGTACTCGGAGAAGGCCATGAGCATCTGTTTCACATAGAGGAAAAGTTGTTCCTGATACCGCTTTTCGTCGCTAACCAGTGTTTGCATTATTTCGAAATCAAGATGGTCAACATCGAATGAGCCAGGAACTATGTGCAGATTTTTCGGAGCGAACTGATCTTTTACCGGCACTGCATAACCGCCAAAATTAGTTTTTGTGACTTTCGTCCATTTTGACGGTTTAACCAAATTGTAAATAGTCAGTTCTGTCTTACTTACTTCATCAGGATCGAAGCCTAATGCAAGAGAGAGACTGCATTGCGGATCAATATCAAAGAGCAAAACCTTCTCCGAAGGCGATCCGTGAGCAAGATAGTAGCCAAGCAAACAGGTTACCGTCGTTTTGCCGACACCACCCTTGTAGTTCACGACGCAAATTGTTCCAGAATGTTTTGGCTGAACAAAGTTCTCCAGCTTTGCCAAAGTTGCTTTATCGAATGGGGAGTCTAAAAATTTGGGACATTGGGGTCGTTCATTTGACATGTCTCATTCTCCATTTGAGGATTAGGGGCACTCCACATTTGACATTCCTACTACACCTCTTACATCCCCTTCACCGCCGCCACGATATCCTGTGCGTGAGGCAAGAAGGCATCCTCCAACGAATACGCTTGCGGTGCGATGCCGTCTTTGGCGCCGACGCGGAGGACGGGGGCGTCGAGGGAGTCGAAGGCTTCGGCCATGATGCGGGAGGCTATCTCGCCCGTGAAGCTGCCGATGCCGACGCAGTGGCTGGCGACGACACATCGCCCTGTCTTGCGGACGGAGGCGAGGATCGTCTCCATGTCGAGCGGGACGAGCGAACGGATGTCCACGACCTCGGCGCTGATGCCGTCGGCGGCGAGCATATCCGCCGCTTTGAGCGCGTCGTACAGCATCGGGCCCCACGTCACGAGCGTGACCTGCGTGCCTTCGCGCTTGACGTCGGCCTTGCCGAGGGGGGTGAGGTATTCGCCCTGCGGCACGGGGCCTTTCATATTGTACATGATCTGCGACTCGACGAACATGACGGGGTTGTTGTCACGGATGGCGCTCTTGAGCATCCCTTTGGCGTCGGCGGGTGTCGCGGGGTAGGCGACGTACAGGCCGGGGATGTGCGCGAACATGGATTCGAGCGTCTGCGAGTGCTGGCCGCCGTAGCCTTTGCCGCCGCCGACGGAGGCGCGGTACACGACTGGCACCTCGATGTTCGCGCCGGACATATAGTGCCACTTCGCGGCCTGGTTGGAAATCTGGTCGGAGGCCATAAGGCCGAAGTCCATGTACATGAGCTCGACGACGGGGCGCATCCCGGTCATGGCCGCGCCGACGGCGGTGCCGCAGATGCAGGCCTCGGAGATGGGGGCGTTGAACACGCGGTCGCGCCCGAAGGCCTCGGTCAGTCCCTTGGTGACCTTGAACGCGCCGCCGTACTCGGCGATGTCCTCGCCCCACTGCACGACGCGGCTGTCGCGGAGCATCTCCTCGATGAGCGCCTCCTTGATGGCGTCCTTGTAGGTCATCTGGCCGTCGTCGGTGCGCTTGACGGCGGGCATCTCTCCGGCGGTGCGCGGCTTGGCGAACGCGGCGGGGACGGCGTCCTCGCGCGTGTCGGTGTACATATAGCGGATGACGTCGGCGGGGTCGGGGTCTTTCGACCACGCGGCCTTCGCGGCCATGCGGGCGTTGCGGTCGGCGACCTTGGCCTTGAGCGCCGCGAGCTTCTTCGGCGTGATGCACCCGGCGTCCAGCACCTGCCGCTCGAACTTCGCGACGGGGTCAACGGCCTTCCACTCCGCCTCCTCCTCCTTGGAACGGTACTCGAAGCGCGGGTCGCCCAGCGAGTGCCCGTAGTTGCGGTACGTGTCGAACTCCAGCAGCACGGGCCCCTTGCCCTTGCGGCAGATCTCCGCCGCGCGCCGCATCGCGTCCATGCACGCCAGGATGTCCATGCCGTTGACGACCTCCGCGTGCATATTGTTGTCCGCGAACCCCGCCGCGCGCCGCGCCACGCACGACACGCCCGCGACCTCGCCGTCGATGCGCCCCGTGAAACCGTAGTGGTTGTTGATGACCGCATAGACGATGGGCAGCCCGAACGGCTTCGCCGCATACGCCCTGTCCGTGAACTGCCCCATGGCCGCCCAGTTGAGCGACTCCAGCACCACGCCGTTGGCATACGCCCCGTCGCCCGCGAAACAGCACGTCACCTTGCCCGACCTGAAATAGCGCGAGCTCATCGCCGAGCCCGTCGCGATCGGCACCCCGCCGCCCACGATCGCGTTCGCGCCCAGATGCCCCGCCTTGAAATCCGCGATGTGCATCCCGCCCCCGCGCCCCTTGCAATAGCCGTCCTCCTTGCCGAACAGCTCCGCGATCGCGCGATAGACGTGATCCTCCAGCGCCGCCTCGACCAGCGCCGCGCCCTTCGCCGCGCAGCCCGGCACGCGCGCCCGCAGCTCCGCCTCGCCCATGCCGCGAATCGCCACGCAGCCCTTCGCCAGCGAGTCCCCGTGGCCCCGGTGCGTGGACGTGATGAAATCGTCATGGCGCATCGCCGAGCAGCACCCCACCGCCGTCGCCTCCTGACCGATGGACACGTGCGTCGGCCCGCGGTAGTCATAGCCCCTGCACGACTCATACGCGCCCGTGCGCAGCTTCACGATCATCTCCTCGAACTCACGGATCGCCAGCATATCCTCCAGCGCGTCCACCGCCTGCGCCGCCGTGACGTTCCCCGCCTTGATCTCCGCCTTCAGCGAACCCTTGTACTGATACGCCGGAATCGTCCCGAGGTCATACGCCCCCGCCTTGAAATTCGGTTTCAACGTGCTGATGTAATTATCCGTAGACATACGCAACTCCCTTCGGCTTAAAAACCGAGTATTAAACCAAACACCCCTGCCACACGCAAGCCAAAACGGCTATGCCATATCTTCCCGTTTGCAATCGCGCGAGGGATGTTGTATCTTTCACGCCCCCACCGGACAGGGGAGATATAAGCAGCCGCACCCGCAGAAAGATTAGACCTGGGGAGTTACGGGAAGAACAACCAAAGGAGCACGAGGAACAGGACGGCAAGCAAGATGATGGCGAGAGGCTTGGGCAGCTTCCACTTTGTGGCAGCAGCCAGCACAAGCGGGACCCCCACCGTCGCGATAACAAACAACACCACGAGATAAATCATTACGGACGCGCCCGGCGCCGTACCTGACCCGCCCCCTCAGCTCGCCCCTGCGGGGAACGCCGCTACCGTCGCCAGCCAACCCAATAAAAACCGCTTCATATCCACACGCTCCCGAATTAAGATAACGCGACCAGTATACCACGCGCACCGCCGGATGCAACGGCGTTTTCAAAATTCGTGTGGACTTTCGCCAGCGGGGCTGGTATGGTTGTGCGCGGATGTGGAACGGTTGAGACGATGAGATGAAGATTGTTTGCGATAAGAATATGCCGTATGCGGCGGAGGCGTTCAGCGCACTGGGAGAGGTGGCGCTGATAGACGGGCGGGCGATCGCGGCGGACGACGTGCGCGACGCGGGGGCGCTGTTCACGCGCTCGACCACGCGGGTCGATGCGCGGCTGCTGGAGGGCAGCGCGGTGCGCTTCTACGGCTCGGGGGGCCTCGGCACGGGTCACCACCG
>WRJS01000166.1 GCA_009778475.1 Kiritimatiellota bacterium
TCTTTTAGGGGGGGCGGAGCTCCCCCGCGAGCCGCAATGTGCCTAACGGCTCGCGAGGACGCTCGCCCTCCATCGTGAAATCTGTATTTACAGAACAAGAGAGCCGTTCAAGATTGATTACGACGTTCGGGACAAGCGCGAGCCGTCATGGGCGATTAACTTAATAGACCTATAATCAGCACAGAGACGGGGCGCAACGCATCGGCGGCACATGGGGGCGCATCATCTTTGTCCTGCGGCTACTCAAACCGTATCGTTGCGGAGCGGCCGTGGGCGGTGAGGGTCTCGACGTCGGCGAAAATCTGGATGGCGGGGCAGGCGGCGGCGAGGTCTTCGCGCGTGAACTCGACGAAACTGTGGCGGCGGCGGAAGTCGTCCGCGGTCAGGCCGTTGAACATCCGCGCCGCGCCGCCTGTGGGCAGGACGTGGCTCGGGCCGGCGATGAAGTCGCCGACCGCCTCGGGCGTCCATTCGCCGACGAACACCGCGCCGGCCGCGCGGACGTCGTTCAGGAACCGGCGCGCGTCTTTCGCCATAATCTCGAAATGCTCGGGCGCGAAGCGGTTGACGAGCTCCATGCCTTGGCGGAGGTCGGGGACGACCGCGAGCAGGATCCCGCCCGCGGCGATCACGCGCTCAACCATCGCGGCGCGGAGGAGTTTCGCGGCCTGCCAGGCGATCTCGTCGCAGACGGCCTCGGCGAGTTTCCGGGAGTTGGTCGCCAGCAGGGCCTTCTCGTGCCCGCTGCCGTGCTCGGCCTGCGAGAGCAGGTCGGCGGCGACCCATGCGGGATTTGCGGAAGCGTCGGCGAGGATCGCGATCTCGCTCGGGCCCGCGACCTGGTCAATCGCGGTGTAGCCGTACACCTGCCGCTTGGCGGCGGTGACGTAGGCGTTGCCGGGGCCCGCGATTTTCTGCACGGGGCGGACGGCCGCCGTGCCGAAGGCCATCAGGCCGATGGACTGTATGCCGCCGACGCGGTAAACCTCGGTGGCGCCGGCGAGTTTGAGCGCGTAGAGCAGCACGGGGTTCACGGCCTTGTCTTTGCCGCAGGGCGTGCAGGCGACAATCTCTTTCACCCCGGCGGCCTTGGCGAGCGTCACGGTCATGATGGCGGTGGAGGCGAGGGGCGCGGTGCCGCCCGGCACATAGACGCCCACGCGGTCCATGGGCGAGAAGAACTCGCCCGTGTAGCCGCCGTGCGGCGTGCGCGTGTGCCACGGCTCGCGCAGTCCGGCGAGGGCGAAGGCCATCACGCGGCGGTGCGCCTCTTGCACCGCGCGTTTGATGCGCACAGGGACGGCCTTTGCGGCGGCGGCGGTTTCGGCGGCGCTCACGCGCAACTCGGCGGGCTTCAATGACGCGCCGTCAAATTTTTTCGCGGCGGCGAGGATCGCGCGCTCACCGCGCTGACGGATGTCCGCCAGCACCTCTGCGGCGGCGGCCTCGGCCGCGGCCGGGAACGCCGGGCGCGCGAGGAACCGCTCGACCTCGGGGTTGGGTTTCTTCGTTGACCACGCCGCGATGTTGACAGGGCTTGCGCCGGGCGCTTGCTTGGCTTCCATGTTCATACGCACATCCTTGAAGGGGTTAGGGCGCGGCTTGGGCGAGGTTGGCAAAGGCTTGCTCCAAGAGCTCGCGCGCCTTCGTGTCGCGCGCCGCGAGGGTGTCGCTGCCCAGCACGACCACGATGACGCGGCGGTTGGCGCGTTTGCAGGTGGTCGCGATGGAGTATCCGGCGACGACCGTCCAGCCCGTCTTGAAACCGTCGCACCCTTCAATTTTCGTAGCAGGCTTGAGGAACGGGTTGTGCGTCGTCATATCGACCGGTTTGGCGTTGGGGACATAGACGGGCGCGTTTTCCCCGGTGGCATCGACGAGGGCGCGGAACTGGCGGGCGGGCGTGGAGGTGTAGGCGAAGGCGGCGGGGTGCTTGCAGAGCTCGCGGCAGAGGATGCCCATGTCGCGGGCGGTGGTGACGTCGTGCTTCTGCCCGGCGGAGGGCGGCAGGCCGTGCACGGAGGCGAAGCGCGTGTTGTCCATGCCGAGCTTCGCAGCCTTCGCGTTCATCAGGGCGACGAACGCCTCCGCCGATCCGGCGATATGCTCCGCCAGCGCGACCGCCGCGTCGTTGGCGGATTTGATCATCAGCGCGTACAGCAGGTCCTCGACCCTGATTTTCTCGCGCGGGTCGAGCCAGACCTGCGAGCCGCCCGTCTTGGACGCTTTGACCGACACGCGGACCAAGTCCGTCAGTTTCAGTTCGCCGGCATCGATTTTCTCCTGGATCACGAGCAGGGTCATCAACTTCAGTGTGCTGGCCGGGTAGCCCGGGATGTCGGCCTTATCCTCGAACAGCACCTTGCCCGTGTTGGCATCGAGGGCGATCGCGCCGATGTACGGGTTCTTCGCGATGGTCTTTGTTTGTGCAAGCAGGCTGGGGGTCGCGGCGCAAGCGATTGCGGCGATGAGGCAAAGCAGTTTTCGCATAAGGTTGTCCATCATGATCCGGTTTGTGAAAAGCGCATACTATAGCGTTTTCGCGGCGGGATTGCAACCTTACTTTGCGGCCGCGTTGAGGCGCGTGAGGCGGAACGCGCAGTCGGAGTTGAACGACGGCACGGCGAGGACGAGGTTGCCCTCGGGCGTGGTGCGCGCATCGAAGCGGCGCAGCACCTTGCCGTGTTCGGTCTCGAAGAACTCCACGCGGAACACGCCTGCCCCGAACCCTGCGAGCACCACCGTCAGGGCATCGCCCTGCGGCGCGGGCTGGCCCTCGCGCGCGAAGCGTTTCGGGTAGATGTAGCCGCGCGCGCGTTCGGGCGACGCTGTGCAGAGCACGCTGAACAACGCCACGACAGCGGCGTTGTCGCCGGAGAGCGTCGCGGGCATCAGCTTGGCTGCCGGGTCGCGCAGGTCTTGGCCGTCCATGAATTTCTTGACCGCCGTGTAGCGCCCGTAGAGGTCGTTCTCATCCACGACCTGCCACCACCAGAACATGGGGATGCCGCCGAGCGGGAGGCACGCGCCGGCCCAGATTGCGGCGTGGTGCTCGATCTTCAGGTTCTCCAGCCCGGTGGCCATGGCGGAGCCGCCGAACTCGGTGATGAGGGCGGGCTTGTTGTAACTCTCGGCGGCGCTCCTGTCAACGGTACCGATGAGCAGGGTGATGATATGCTCTGGGACGTTGGGGTTGGCGTTGTTGTAGGCATCGAGCGGGTTGTGCGTCAGCTCGGGCGTGAGGCACAGCACAGGGTTCCAGTACCTGTAGTCGTTCGAGACGTGCGCGGAGACGAGGTGCCCGTAGGGGTCGATCTGCTTGAAGTACGTGCCGAGGGCGCGGCACCACTCGACGACGCGCGGGTCGTCGTGCGTCCGGTGGTGGCCCTCGTGTCCCGTGAGGTTAATCTCGCTGCACAGCTCGTAGCCGAAGACGTTCGGGTGCCAGCCCCACCGCGCCTGCGTGTAGCGGCAGAAACGCTTCTGCATCTCGATGGCACGCGGGTCCGCGAAGAACTCCAGCGGCCACGTGAGCCAGCCGCCGGGCGTGAGCTTGTTGTACGGGTGGATGTGCCACTCGGGGTCGCACCACGAGCTGATGCGCCCGTGGTAGTTCAGCACGAGGTTGACGTAGATGCGGTGCTCCAGCGCCAGGTTCAGCACGCGGTCGAGCTCCCACGCGTTGCCCAGATGGTAGTCATTCGCGCCGTGGTAGCCGCTCACGCCCTCCGTCCACTCCAGCCCGAGCGACCACGCGCTCATCCACACCTCCGCCATATTCTCGCCCGCGTGCTGCATCCGCTGGAAGTAACGGCGGTACGCGGTGCTGCCCTCCTCCTTACGGAAGCGCCACGGGAACTTGTCGTCCATACGCGCGTCGGTCGCGGAGCGCAGGTTGTGACCGATGGGGTAGAAGAACGCGCCGTCGTCGAGCTCGAAATAGCGGCGGTCCTTCTCCGACACGCGCACGAAGCGCAGCGCGTCCGGCGACGCCGGCCGCGCCGTGAACCGCACCTCCTCCGCCACGATGGCCTCGCCCGCCGCGTCGCGCGCGAAGAGCGAGACGACATGCTCGCCCGGCTGGCGCGGGCAGTAGCGTATGCGCCACTCCGGCAGACCCTCCGGCTCCACGGGCTGGCCGAGCTCGTCCTCGATGCGGTAGTGCGGCTGATAGTAGAACGCGGTGACCGTGTTGGTCGTGCCATCGGGCTGGCGGACGAACGCGCCCGCGTCGATCTGCGCCGGGTCGAACGGGTTCGCGTAGCGGTCGGGCAGGCTGAACTTCAGCTCATAGAGGCGCAGAGCCGCGGGCGACTTCGTGAGCGGCGTCACCTTCGAGATCACGGGCGGCGCGGCATCCTTCGCGACCTCCAGCTCCGCCGACACCACCGTGCAGGCCCCCGTGAACGCGCCGTTCGCGAACACGCGGAACCCTACCGACTGCGGGTTCAGGCGCGTGCGGTGATGCCACGCCACCGAATACCCCGGCACGCTCCACCCCGACGCGCCGGAATGGAACGGCACCGTCACCGTATTCGTGCCGGGCTTCAGGAAACCCTGCATGACGTGCTGGTGCCAGTAATGGTCGCGGTCCTTCAGCCACACGAGGCTCCCCGTGTGCGCCGGGATACCCTCCGGCAGCACGACCGTCACGCGCACGGCCGCGCTGTCAAGCCACGCCTGCGGCTGCGGCGCGGCCAGCCCGAAGCTCAACTCTCCCGGGAACGCCGCCTGCGCCTCATACGGCAGCGCGACAGCCTCCGCCCCTGCTGCCGGCACGACCGCCAGCGGCACGACCTCCGCCGCGACCTTCATGTTTCCCGCAACCGCACAACACATCAGCATCCAAGCAAATCTCTTCATCATCATCCTTTCCCCCCCGCAATGATTCAGATAGGGTATCAAAACAAATCAGCGGAAGCAACCTTTAAGGCGAGTGGAGGGCAACTCTTTTTCGCGTGTTTCGCGCGGTTTGCGGTTAAAACGGCCTTGAGCCTTGCGGTTCTAGGGCAGACCTAATCGGCACATACACGGGCGACAGCGGGAGTAAAGGCATCGCCAGCAAACGGGGCGGCCGGGACTGATGGGCTGCGCCCCGTGCGGCGGCGTGGACATCGGCGCACCCGTGTGCGTAGTATTCGAGTAAAACGAAGCATACCACAATACGGGTGTCGCTCCAATTTGCACTCGGGTTGATCGCTTCAAGGAAGAAGTTGCCGCTGATGCCCTGCAATTCGGAATGCGTCATCACCGTCTGGCCGCTCCGCACGAAATCTGCCGGGAGCGCAAGGCTTCCGCCTTGCCGAATGATAGGCAGGGCGGAAGCCCTGCGCTCCCGGATGCCCCTGTGTGCTTTGCGGTTGCCTTTGCCCGCGGTCAGTCCTGCGGGTATTTGGCGAACTCGGGGTGGGCGGAGTTTTTGAGGAGCTCTTTCCATTTGCCCTCCGTGCCGTGTTTTTTCATCATGCCCTCGATCTCGTCCTTGTTGCCTCCGTCCATGACGGCCTGCACCCGCGTGGCGTTCTCGGGGATGGGGAACTCGGCGATGAAGTCCATCAGCATCCTGCCGCGCTCGTTCATAGTGTAAACGCCCGTCCCATCGTCGAAAGCGTAGCCGTCCACGGTGAACAGTCCCATCATCAGCGCGGGGAGGTAGGGCTTTGTGGCAGGGTCGTTTTTACGGCACCAAGTAATAAATTCATGAATATTGCCACTGCGTTTGAAAATATTGTCATACAGGCAAAAAGACAGCCATATTTTTATATTTTCATTTTTAAATGGCGCGGCATGTAATCTTTCAATTGTTGGTTTTGACCACATTGTCCACGAAACGGGATTTGACCATGGCGCAGGCCTGTCCTTATTATCGGAAATATATTTTTGGTGACTTTCAGATTTTGATTCGCTGAAGCGCGATATCAGAGGGTTTGACCATGGGTTCACATCATCTTTGTCGAACTCGGGAATTAATATCACATGATTTGCAGGTGTCGATTCGTTTAAAACCATTTCTCTGTAATAGCCGCGCGGTCTAAGCGCAAACGTCATAACGCTATTCGTTAGGTTCGCATCCCACCCCTGCTTGTCTTGTTTGGCTATTGCAAGATTTTTTAATGTTCCAAACAAATCTGTTGTGTTGACTCCGGCTATAATCACCATAGCGTAAAAAGAAAACCGTTCGTCGTCTAAGAATGCATCCGCAACATCATTCACTAAATTACTGTTGACGCCTTCCAGTTTTTTCAAAATGGCAGGAGGCAGTGTTACATCGTAGTGAAACCGTTCCAGTCCGGGGGGGGTTCGATGTCTCTCCCCGGGGAAGACAATTTCTCCGCGTTCTTTTATTTTGTATTTAAGCCCGTGTTTAGCACAGTACTCTAACACTTCATAGACTATGCGTTCCTGTTGTTGATAGTCAGGCTTAAAAATATCCGTGACCCTGTCCGCATAGCATACCTGCGCCATTACAGCACCAGCAATAATACTCATCCCTGTCATTTTCATCTCAGTTGTCTCCCATATTGAACACGCTTTCAGGTTGTTCGCCAAAAACCTCGGGGAACAATCCCGGATCGTAATACTCAAGAAATTCTGTCGCGTTATCATCAATCGCGATGTCGCCGATGCTCATGACCTTAATAATAACACGATCGGTGACCAAAAATGGACGGGAACCATCTTCAACAGGAATCACAATGTCCTTGCCTTGAAGGACGTTGAACAGTTTTCCCTGTAGTGTCCCTCCTGCTCCCTGCGTAAGTGCTTTCGTGTCCCCCCAGTCAAGCCCTTGGCTTTCCTCGACAATGGCATCAATCACACCTGTCAAAACGGGGCTGACGGAAAACCCTGACCTCCTGTGCAAGAGTTCTGTCCCTTTGAGTATTTTCCAGACGGATTTGTTTGCCGTCGTGGGCATGGTGAGGTTCTTTTTGCAGTCGCAAATATTGGCGGCATCAAGGTTGTTGAGTTCCATCGTCAGGCCGACATTGGAAAGACAACCCCAGCCACTATTTATAATGTCAATATGTAACCCGAAATAACCATACAATCCATTTTCAGGGAACCCCATATCCATCATAAAATCCCCGTGCATTTTTGACAGCCTGTCCGGCCGGAGCGTATACGTTTTTTTCAGGACAAGATACTTGCCTGATATTGTGTCATCGCAGACGTCCCACCATGCGAGTTGCTTTTGGGTGTTACGAACAGCCTTACAATAATGCCAATGCGTAAAACCGCTCTGCCCTGTCTTGCCGAAATAGTCCTTTTTGTCATAAACGCTGTTTGCGCAAATTGTGGAAAGCGTGTTGCCCAAATCAGGCCCCTCATACTGGAAGTAGGCGAAGCCGTGCCCGAGGGTGGCGTCACCGTCATGCCTCCAAGGATCCTCGTAATGCAAAGGGCTCCCGAAATATTCTTGGGTCGCTATCTGCGCGTCCGCCGCCTTGCGCAGACACGCCGCCGGCGTTGAATAGTCCGGCACGAACGGCGTGCGCGCGCCGTTGACAATCGAGAACTGCCGCACCACCCCCACCGTGAAATTGCACCGCATGGACGTGACGCGTACGGCGTTGCTCGCCACCCATGTGCTGCCGCCGTCAACGGACAGCGACACGACAATACGGATGTCACTCCAATTTACGCTCGGGTTAATGGCTTCGAGGTAAAGCTTCCCGTTGATGCCTTGTAGGTCGGAGTACGTCATCACCGTCTGGTTGCTCCGCACATAATCCGTGGCGGCATTGTGCCGGGGGCGCAAGGCTTCCGCCTTGCCGAATGATAGGCAGGGCGGAAGCCCTGCGCTCCCGGAAGCCTCGATCTCCCGGATGCCCCTGCGTGCTTTGCGGTCGCCTTTGCCCGCGGTCAGTCCTGCGGGTATTTG
>WRJS01000167.1 GCA_009778475.1 Kiritimatiellota bacterium
TGACTTTCTCGCGGAGGCGGCGGGGCTGGAGGGGCAGGCGAACCTCTTCGTGTCGCGTGATGAGGCGTTGCGTCTGAAATTAACGCCGGAGGACATCGGGATTGTGTTTGAGCCGTATTTCCTAAGCGGGTCTGTCATCAAAAGCAAGCGTATTTTCTTGCCACGCACGATAGTTACGGATTTCGCGGACGGTGCATTGTCAACCGTTCACCTTGCTGACTCTTTCGAGGTCAACGGGCGTGAGACACCGTATGGGTTCGTGTTGGCGGCTGATAAGATGGGAGATGACGAGGTTGACATCAACGCATGGCTCGCGGAGACGCTGGGCATCGGCGTGGGGGACACGCTGACGTTGCGCTGGCGGCGGCTGGCGGGCAACGGGATACTCGAACCCGATTCGCGGATGTTCCGTGTCCGCGAGGTGCTGCAGATGGAATGGGCGGTCATATCGACAATGATGATGCCTTCATTCCCCGGCATGGAGGGTGTAGACAGTTGCGCGGACTGGGATGTCGGGTTGCCCATGGACGAGGACAAACTCAACGACCCCGCGAACGAGGCGTACTGGAAGGAGTGGCGCGAGACACCGAAGGCGTTCATCTCTTATGCGGTTGGGACAAATTGCTTCGGGACGGTGTTCGGGGATGCCATGGCTACTCTCGTGAATGACGATATAGAGGTGGTACGGGAACGGCTGCAAGCCGTCCTCACCCCCGAGGATGCGGGGATGGTGACGTTCGCGCTGGCGGCGGAGGGCGCGGCGGCGGCGCGGGGTTCGACGGACTTCATGGGGCTGTTCGCGGGGATGGCGTTCGTGCTGGTGGCGGCGGCGCTCGTGCTGGCGTCGCTGACGCTCTCGCTGGTGCTGGATACGCGCAAGCAGGAGGTCGCGCTGCTGGCCGCGACGGGTTGGCCACGCGGGCGCATTTTGCGGGTGGCGGTCGCGGAGTGGCTGTGGACGCTGGCGGGCGCGGCGGCGGGCGGGGTCGCGCTGGGGCACGGTTTGGCGCACGGGCTGGTGTGGGGGCTGGGGCGTTTCTGGGGGGGCGCGTTCGCGGGGGCGCAGATTGATTTCCACTTCTCGGCGCAGGTCGCGCTTGTCGCGGCGGGCGGAGGTTTTTTGCTGACGCTGGCGGTGCTGATCCTCGGTGTGCGCCGCCTGACGCGCCAGCACCCGACGAGGCTGTGGCAGACAACGGGCGCGGGGACGGAGGAGATGCAGGGCCTCGCGCCCGAAGCGTCGGCGCGGCGCATCTGTAGCGCGAACGCCGTCGGGAGCCTGTTCGCGGCCGCCGCCCTTGCGGTGCTGATGGCCTCCGCGCAGGGGCGGCAGGCGAACGCGGCGTTCTTCGGCGCGGGGGCGTTGCTGCTCGCGTCACTGCTGCTGTTCGTGCGGTCGGCGGCGGAGATGTGGCGGCGGCACGGCGTCGCGAAAATCGGCGCGGCGCGGGCGGGGCTCTGCCGTGCGGCGGCGCAGATGCCGAGGCGCGGGATGGCGGTCGTCGCGTTGCTCGCGGTCGGCACGTTTCTGGTCATCGGGTGTCTCGCGATGAAGCACGACCCCGTCGCGGGGTGCGCGGAGACCTCGTCGGGCAGCGGCGGGTTCGCCGCCATCGTGACGTCGGCCGTGCCGTTCGAGCGCGCGCGCGGCATCGCCATGGCGCGGCGTGTGAGCGGCGCGGAGACGGCCGTTCCGGTGCGCGTGAGGGACGGCGATTTCGCGGGGTGTCTCAACATGAACGCGCCCGTCGCGCCGCAGGTCATCGGCGTTGACGCGCAGGAGATGGCGCGGCTGAGGGCGTTCGAGCCGAGGGACGCGGGGGGCGCGTGGTCGCCGCTGTTGCAAGACCTGCCGGACGGCACCATCCCCGCGCTCGCGGCGGACTTGTCGATGCTCGAGTACAGCCTCAAGGCCAAGGCTGGGGTAGGGGATGGAACCTGCTTCGAGTACGGCGGCAAGACGTTGCGCGTCGTCGGCGTGTTGCCCGTGCGGAGCGGCATCCTGCAAGGGTCGCTGATTGTGGACGAGCGCCACTTCATCGGAGCCTTCCCCGAGGCGCAAGGGTATCGGATGTGGCTCTGCGACTACGCCCCCTACCTCCTGCGCGAGGCGGACGGCAACCTCACGCCCGCGATGCGGAAAGAGGCCCTGCGGATGCGGCACCCCGAACCCGGCATCACCGTCGAGACCGCCGAGGAACGCTTGCGCCTGCTGGGCGCGGTGGAGAGCACCTACCTCGATATGTTCCTCGTGCTGGGCGGGCTGGGGATGGTGCTGGGCGTGATGGGGGTCGCGCTCGTCATCCTGCGCGGCATCGAGGAACGCCGCAACGAGTTCGCCGTGCTGAACGCCCTCGGCATACCGCGCAAGCAAATCCTCGCCCTCATCACGGCGGAGTACGGCGTGCTGGTCATCGCAGGACTGCTGGCCGGAATCTTCCCCGCCCTCATCGCCATCCAGCCCGCCGCCCGCGCCCTCGGCAGTCAAATGCCGTGGGGCGCAATGGCGGGTGTCGTCGCGTCACTGCTCCTCACGGCAACAGCCAGCGTGCTGATTGCCGCATGGCGAGCTGGCCGTGAAAGACGGACTGGTATCCCTGCTTGTCAATGAGACGGGTGTGTTTTGCCACAAAGGGGGCAAGGGTAAAATTTCTGCGACCCCTTGCACAAACCTTTCTCACGCCCTTAGCTCCAACACGTCCCCGACGGAGAGCTTGCCGAGATCGAGGCGGCCAGCCTCAGACTCGATGACGTGTGCGGCAGACCATCCGCCCCAGACGCTGAAACGCCAGGGCCGCACGTTTTTCACGACCCGCACGACGCGGCTTGCCTTGTCAACAAACACGAGGTCGATGGCGAACCTCATGCCGAGTGTGTGGACGGCGTTGCAGTGCAGGATGACCATTGCGGCGCTGTCCCCGAGCCCGTCGCGCCCGAGCAACCCGCGCATCCGCGCGTGCCATCGGGCGGCCACTTCAACCCGCCGCGCCCATACCTGTCCCTGATGCATAATCATGCGCATGACACAATACACCCCACCGCGCTCGCGCACGATGGGGATTTCCGTTTGCGTGGCACTGCGCTAGTTCGCGCCGCGCCCGGCGATGCCCTTGGCCTTGGCTGCGTTGGCTTTGGCCTTCTCGTGCGGGCGCAGGCTGCGGCAGGCCGCACCGGCGCTCCACATCTCCGACTCGCGGAGGGCCTTCAGCTCGGTGCCGAGCTTCTGCTTGTAGTCCTCCGTGCCGCAGGTCTTGATGACGTGCCGCGCCTCGCGCTCGCTCTTGACCTCCTCGTAGAGCTTCTCGAACACGGGGAGCGTCGCCTTCTTGAACTTCGGCTTCCAGTCGAGCGCGCCGCGCTGGGCGGTCGCAGAGCAGTTGGCGTACATCCAGTCCATGCCGTTCTCGTCCACGAGGCGGATGAGGCTCTGCGTCAGCTCCTCGACGGTCTCGTTGAACGCCTCGGAGGGGCTGTGGCCGTTCTTGCGCAGCACGTCGTACTGCGCCTCCATCACGCCCGCGAGGCACCCCATCAGCACGCCGCGCTCGCCGACGAGGTCGGAGGTGACCTCATGCTCGAACGTCGTGGGGAAGAGGTAGCCGGAGCCCACCGCGATGCCGATCGACAGCGTGCGGTCGAGCGCCTTGCCCGTCGCGTCCTGCGCGACCGCGAAGCTGGAGTTGATGCCCACGCCCGCGAGGAAGTTGCGGCGCACCGATGTGCCCGAGCCCTTCGGCGCGACCATGATCACGTCCACGTCCGCGCTGACCTTCACGCCCGTGAGCTTGCGATAGACCCACCCGAAGCCGTGCGAGAAATAGAGCGCCTTGCCCTCTGTCATGTGCGGCTGGATGCGCGGCCACACCTGCTTGATGGCCGCGTCGTTGAGCAGGATCATGACGATGGTGGCCTTGGCGCAGGCCTCCTCGATGTCGAACAGCGTCTTGCCCGGCTTGAAGCCGTCCTTGACCGCGCGCTTCCAGTCGGCCTCGAAACGCTTGTCCTGCCCGACGATGACGTTGATGCCGTTCTCGCGCATGTTCAGCGACTGCGCCGGGCCCTGCACGCCGTAGCCGATGACGGCGATGACTTCCTTCTTCAGGACGGACTGAGCCTTCCTCAGCGGGTATTCCTTGCGCGTGACGACGGTTTCCACAACACCGCCAAAATCAATCTTTGCCATAACTGCATTACTCCTCTTTGGTCTCTGCGCCCATCCGGCGCAAAAAAGAAATTAATAATATATCACATCCCGCCCCGCATACAAGCACGAAAATCATTTATTGTGCTTGTGTGTTTTGAAATTGCGCCCGCGCGGGGGTTTGTATATACTAATTGCCCTTTCGGTGGAAAAGGGTTTGAACCATTGAGCGAGATTATGCAGAATTTGACGGCAGTGATTACAGGCGTCGGCAAGGCCCTCCCGGACAGGCGGGTGACCAACGCGGACCTTGAACAGATGGTCGAGACCAGCGACGAGTGGATCTCCAAGCGGGTCGGCATCAAGGAGCGCCGCATGGTCGCGGACGGGGAGTGGACGTCGCACCTCGCGGCGCGGGCGGCGAAGGACGCGCTGGCGATGTCGGGGCTGGCGGCGGACGCGCTCGACCTGATTATCGTGTCCACGACAACCCCGGACACGCTCTACCCGTCGGTGTCCTGCCTCGTGCAGCGCGAGATCGGCGCGGCGCGGGCCGGGGCGATGGACGTCGCGGCGGCCTGCACGGGGTTCATCTACGCCATGGGGACGGCGTGGGCGATGATACGGTCCGGGCTGATGAAGCACGTGATGGTCATCGCCGCGGAGGTCGTCACCTCGTCGCTGGACTGGACGGACCGCGACACGTGCGTGCTGTTCGGCGACGGCGCGGGCGCGGTCGTGCTCAGCGCGGCGGAGGGCGGCGGCGCGGGCATCCTGTCCATGCGCCTGCAGGCCGACGGCAACTACGCGGACATCCTGAAACTGCCCAACAGCGGCAGCCGCGCGTTCCCCGAATACGCCGGCCGCTTCATCAAGATGCAGGGCAACGACGTGTTCAAGCACGCCGTGCGCGACATGACCGAGTGCGCGACGGACGCGCTCGCCGCCGCCGGGCTGACCATCGGCGACGTGAGCCTCGTCATCCCGCACCAGGCGAACATCCGCATCATCGACGCCATCGCCACGCGCCTGGGCGTCCCGCCGGAAAAGGTGTTCATCAACATCGAGAAGTACGGCAACACCTCCTCCGCCACCATCCCGATCGCCCTGTGCGAGGCCGTCGAGCAGGGCCGCCTGAAGCCCGGCGACGTGTTCATCATCGACGCCTTCGGCGCGGGCCTGACATGGGGCGCCATGGCCATCCGCTGGAAATAACGCCAACCGCAAACGCTTATGCCACTGCCGTTCTCACTTTTCCTCGCGCTCAAATACCTGAAGCCGAAACGCTCGGTGACCTCCGTCGTCACGCTCGTCTCCATCGTCGGCGTGCTGTTCGGCGTGGCCATCCTCATCATCGTGCGCGCGGTGATGACGGGCTTCGGCGACATGTGGCGGGATAAGATCCTCGAGTTCAAGGCGCACATCACGCTGACCAGCGCGGGGTCGTCGCGCGTCATCGAGAACGAGGACGCGCTGTGCGCGCGGCTGGAGCAGGTGCCGGGGGTGCAGAGCGCGTGGCCCGGGCTCGCGATGCAGGTGCTCGTGGAGCATAACCGCCGCGTCTCCGCGCCGAAGATCCTCGGCACCACCCCGGCGCGCGCGCAACAGTTGATGAAGCCCGAGATGATGGAGTCCGGGACGTTCGAGCTCGAGGGCGACTCCATCGTCATCGGCAAGCAGCTTGCCCGGAGCCTCGGCCTGACGGTCGGCGACGAGATGCTCGTCTATTCCCCGATGAACCTCGTGTCCAAGGACGAGGTCTATTTCCCGGAGCGCCTGGCCGTCACGGGCATCTACAGCACCGGGCGGTACGACTTCGACTCCAACTTCGTCATCGCGTCGGTGGACGTGGTGCGCGACCTGATGGGCATGAAGAGCGGCGTCTATGCCATCGAGTTGAAAGTGGATGACCCGCAGAACCCCAAGCGGTTCAGGGCCATCGTGGACGACGTGCGCAAACTCACCCCCGGCCACTACGTGCAGACGTGGGAGGAGATCGACCAGACCCTGCTCGACGCGATACGGACGGAGAAAAACATGATGGCCATCCTCCTGACGTTCATCACCATCGTCGCCATCTTCTGCGTGATGAACACGCTGCTCGTGCTGACCGTGCAGAAGACCAACGAGGTCGGGCTGCTGAAGGCGATCGGCTTCTCCTCGTGGCAGGTGATGATGGCGTTCGTCCTGCACGGCTGGATACAATGCCTTGCCGGCACGGCGCTGGGCATCGCGGCCGCGCTCGCGGTGCTGCACAACCTCGGGAGCCTTGTCGCCATGCTCGCTGGGTTCGGCATGGAGGTTTTCCCCGAGTCCGTCTATGGTTTCTCGAAAATCCCGTGGAAGGTCGTGCCCTCCGAGATCGCCGTCGTGGCAGGGATGGTGATCGTGTTCTGCACCATCGCCAGCTTCCTCCCCGCCTGGCGCGCCGCGCACATGGACCCCGTGGCCGCGCTGCGGAAAGAGTAACGCACCCCGTAGTCCCGCCACCCCGCCATCCCGCCATCCAGCAGTCCGCCTCCCCGCTGTCCTGTCCCCCCGCTGTCCTGTTGTCCGTTGTCCTGTTGCCCCGCCACCGGGCGACCAGATCCGGCCGCCGAAAAAAACGCGCTTCCCACGCAAAAACCGATTGACTTTGGCGTGGGGGTGTGGTATAGTGGCAGCATACTGTGTGAAAGTTTTATTCTGAAATCCAAACGGGTGGCGTGATGAAAAAATTCTGCTCATATTGTGTCTTAAGGTGGCGGGCGTTGGCGGCGTGCCTGGCGGCGGCGGCGTGCGCGCTGTGCCTGACGGGCGGCGGGGAGCGGGCGCTGGAGGCGGTGTCCTCGCCGGAAGATTTGCGCGGGCTGCTGCGGGAGGCGCAGTGGGGCCTGCTGCCGCTGGGGTCCCCCGTCCTGCACGACGCCGGGGACGCGTTGTTTCTGGCAGAGGACGCGGAGGGCGATGCGTTCCTGCTCGCCCTGCTGCTGTCTGCTGAGGACTGGTTGGACGGTCTGGACGTGACGGTGTCCGAGGACGCCGCCACGCGCGAGACGCTGTTCCGCGGCCCGGGCGGCGAGGTGTTCTGGTCGCTGCCGCCGGAGGAGGGCTACGACCCCGCGTGGACAGGGCGGCTGCTGCACCCCGAGCAAGTCCCGGAGCGGGATGGCCTCGGGCCGTTCGACCCGTCGCTGGCGGGCCTGCGCGTGACGCTCTGGCCGCTGGCGGTCCCGGATATCCCCGATGACCGGGGCGTGCTTATGGAGGGCGAGCGTCCACGCGAGCCGCAAACATCTACACCACCATCGGCACATACCTCGGCTATGCCATCCCGTGGTACCGC
>WRJS01000168.1 GCA_009778475.1 Kiritimatiellota bacterium
GTGGAGGGGCTTACGCTGGGGGGCGTCTCGCTGGACGGGGCGGGCTTCACGCTCGCGGGCGGGCTGCTCACGTTTGACCCGCTGGGGATGGTGAGCGTCCTGGGCGGGGGCCACGCGCTGGATATGCCGCTGGCGCTGACGGCGGGGGCGGTGCTGGAGGTCGCGCCGGGGCAGTCGCTGGACGTGGGCGGCGGCATCTCGGGCGAGGGCGGCCTGACGGTGTTCGGCGGCGTGGTGCGGCTGGGCGGCGTGAACACGTTCAGCGGGGCGCTGGCGCATAAGACGGGGACGGTGGAGGTGGCCTCGGTTGACGCGCTGGGCGCGGGGGCGCCGTCGTTCGGCGTGGGGACGTTCCGCTACACGGGGGCGTCGGCGGAGATGCCGGGGTATGCGGTTGACCCCGTCACGCCGGGGTATGCGCTCATCTTCGACGTCGTTGATCCCGGCACGACGCTGACGGTGACGGGCGCGGTGGTGGACGGGGTGAACGCGCCGCTCATCAAGACGGGCGAGGGGACGCTGGTGTTCGGGTATGACGGCAACCAGACGCTCAACGGGGCGCACGCGGTGGGCGGTGAGTCGGCACTGTTCGAGTATTCGGAGGACGGGGTGCTGGCGCCGACGAATTACCCGGCGTTCGGGATCGAGCGCGGGACGGTGGTCATCGGCGGCACGGGGCGCACGACGGATGTGTACGCATCTTCGGCGTTCATCGGGGTGCGCACGCTGGCGTCGCCCACGTTCATCATTGACGGCGGGATGAACAGGCTCAACAACGGCTATTTCACCATCGGGCGCGGGACGGGGACGACCGCCTCGCCGCAGCAGCCGAGCATGTATGTGCGCAACGGGTCATACGTGGACATCCCGGGGTCGGGGTTCGTGATGGCGAACCGGAACGGCCAGTCCGATTTCTATTGCGAGCCGTACCTGTCGGTGGACAGTGGCTCGACGCTACGCGTGGCGAACAACTGCTTCATCAATGAGGACGGCTCGGTGGCCTCGCTCGTGGACATCACGAACGGCTCGACGTTCCAGAGCGACACGTGCGAGGCGGCGCGCGGGCTGGAGCTGCCGCGGAGCGGCGGCACGGTGACGATGACGATCGACGCGGCCAGCACGGGGCGGGCGTTCTTCGCGAGCGTCCGCGACGGCGGGCAGCTGCGCGTCACGGACAAGAGCGCGTTTGAGTACGACATGACCGTCTCGGGGTTCGTCACGTCCACGCACAGGGGCCTTGCGTATTTCGATGACGCGGTGCTGCGCCAGCGCTCGCCGTCGTATCAGGCGTCGTGGTTCATG
Organism: Kiritimatiellota bacterium; assembly: GCA_009778475.1. GTDB lineage: Bacteria > Verrucomicrobiota > Kiritimatiellia > RFP12 > UBA1067 > WRJS01. The sequence goes on from WRJS01000168.1 coordinate 1,303, forward strand.
AACCTGACGAACCTGCAGGTGGGCGCGGGCGGCCTGACGGTTGACGTGCCGGGGCAGCGGGCGGTCTTGTCGCCCGTGCCTGTCCAAGCGCCAGACGAGGCGGCCGGCACCGTCACGAAAACGGGCGCGGGCGAGTTGTCGATGCCGTCGCTGCCGCTCCTGCCGCTGCACGTTCAGGAGGGTGCGCTCAGCCTGTACCGCTCGCGCGCGCAGACGCAGGTGCCGCCGCCGTCGGGTGCGCTGACGTTCGCGCAGGACGCGGGGCTGGCGTTGTCGGGCGCGAACGCGGCGCAGGGGCTTGCGCTGCCGCCGTCGGTGACGCTGGCGGCGTTCCGCCCGCACGGGCATCATTCGTCGTGGCGGTTCGCGGGGAGTGCGCTGCCGTTCGCGGACGGGGCGTTCCAGCTGGGGTACGGCAGCAGCGTGAACAACGGCCACAGCGCGAACAAGAGCGGCGCGGCGTATCTGGCGCGGCGGCAGGATGTGTCGGGCGCGTGGGCGGTGTCGTTCGACTACACGGGCAACTCGGTTTACTCGGCGATGGCGGATGGCTTCGCGTTCGTCGTGCAGAACGACCCGAGGGGCGTGGCCGCGGTCGGCAACGTGGCGAGCAGCTACGGGTATGCGGGCGGGGGCGCGGGCGTGGAGGTCGTCAACTCGTTCGCCGTCGCGTTTGACGTGTACAACGGCCTGATACGCTTCGGGGAGGATGGCGAGTTCGTGTCGTCGGCGGTGTTCAGGCCGGGGACCAGCATCCCGTTCAACCTGCGGATTATGGTGGGGTATGACGGGGCGGGTTTGGTGACGGCGCAGGTCTGGTCGGGGGGGCTTCTGGCGGTGACGCTCACGCGGGAGGTTGACATCCCCGCGCAGGTGGGCGGCGCGAAGGCGTATGTCGGGTTCACCGGGGCGACGGGCAGCACGACTGGCCAGCACATCATCGACAACGTGCAGTTCGACGACGGTAGCGGGATGCTCGCGACGCCCTACTGCCGGTACGGCGGCGAGGTGTCGCTGGCGGGCAACGAGTCGTTCGAGGCCACCCTCGACGCGCCGCCCTTGCAGAAGGGGTTCGGGCTTGACGCGCTGACGTATGCGCCGGGGGCGGCGGTCGCGGTGCGCTCGCCGCACGGGGACGGGCCGCCTGTCCCGTCGCTCCTCGCGCAGGACAGGTGGTCGCTGCGGCAGGAAGCGAACTGGCAGCCGGACGGGGGGCTCGCGCTGTCCAGGGCCGAGCAGAACGCGCGTGGGTACGCCAACAGCCTCGACAGGTTCGCGGTGACGGGCTCGTGGAAGGCGCGGATGAAATTCAGCCGGGGCGAGAGCTCGGGCGCACCGGCGGATTGCTTCGCGATGAAGCTGCACAACCGCGGCCCTAACGACGAGGGGGCGTATGCCAACAACGCCCTCAGCGTTTATTGGCGCTACTTCGAGGGCGACCGGCGCGACACGCAGCTGCGCGTTTACACCAACGGGGTCTCGTACATCCCGCTGTCCGGGGGTCTGACGAACACGGTGCCGCTCGACATGGCCGCGGGCGACCCCGTGTGGATGGACCTCGCCTACGACGCGGTCGCGCACACCTTGACCGTCGCCATGGATCAGCCGCTGGCCAACGGCGTCGGCGGCGTGTTCACGAACGTGTTCGAGGACGTTGACATCGCCGCCATCCTCGGCGGCGTGACGACTGTGGCGCAGATCGGCTTCGCGGGCGAGGTCGGCGGGCAGTGGACGGAGAACATCGTCAGCGACTTCACCTTCACACCGGAGGACGCATGGGGTGGTCAGGCCGGCACGGGCTACTTGGCGTTCAACGAATACAACGGCTCGGGCGTCCTGCGTAAACAGGGCAACGCGGACATCGGCCTGCTGGGCGATGTTGACCGCATGGCGCCCGGCACGGCGTTCCGGCTGGAGGAGGGCGGCCTGCGCCTCCTGCGCGTGAGCGACGAGCCCTTCGGCGGCAACCGCGACCGCAGCGAATGGGTCGCGATGCCGAACACGGGGCTCTGGCCGAGCGGCGAGTTGCTGGCGTGCCCCTCCGACAACAACACCTTCGGCGTCATCACCTCCGCGCGGCGCGTGCGCGTGACCGAGCCGTTCACCGCGCGCTTCACCTTCCTCTTTGGCGAAGGGTCAAGCGGAAATCCGGCGGACGCGTTCTCGATGTTCTTCCACAACGATCCGCGCGGGCCCTTCGCAGGTGAGGGCGTCACGGGGAACGCAGGTTTTGCCACGGTGCAGAAGAGCGCTGGACTGCGCTGGTATTTCTACCAAGGGAATGGGGACGGGCACAAGGACACGTTTACGACCGGGTACAACGGCTGGTGGGATGCTCCCGCCAGACGCCTGCTGTATGCGCCGAATGTGATTACGGGCAGTACCGTTACCGACATCGAGGTGAAGTACGACCCTTCCGACCTGTCGGTCGTGATGACGCTCTCGCACGACGGCACAGTGATGGATGTCCTCACGAATCACTTCGTGGCTGCCATCGCGGACTATGTGGACGATGATTACGCCTACCTCGCGTTCGGCGGCGGCACGGGCGGGGAGCGGGGGTACATGCTCATCCGCGACCTCGCGCTCACCTACGATGCGCCCCCTGCGGACACGCCCGAACGCCTCATGTGCGCAAGCGTGGAGATACCCGCCGATGCGGAACGCACCATCACGCTCGACACCTCCGTGCCAGACGCGCCCTTCCTGATCGGGGGGCTGACGCTGGAGGACGGCGCCGCGCTGCGCCTCCGCTCCGCCAAGCCCGGCGACCAGCTGCGCTTTGCGGACACCACGCTGGGAAGCACGGCGCGTTTCATCCCCGAGGCTGGGGCGACGCTCGCGCTCGACGGTGTGGACGGCGGCCTCATCATACAGCAGGGGCAAGGCATCCTGAAGCTCGGCGGCACGTGCGACGAACTGCGCCTCGAAAGCGGGACGGTCGCGCTCGCCGCGCCCACGCTCACGCGCAGCACCGACCTTCACGTGGCCACAGGCGCGACGCTCAACCTCGGCTTCACGGGCAAGCAGTACATCCACACGCTGACCGTTGACGGCATCGCCAAAAAAGGCGGCGCCTACAACCGCAACAACGCCCCATGGGTCACAGGCGACGGCACCCTCGTCGTCACGTTCCCCGCAAGCGGCACATTGATTATGGTGAAGTGATTAGGACGTGGGGGTAATTGAAATGGGTACGGCGCACACGCCTAGGCTGTCGGGCAGGGGGAGGATGCGGACAGGGCAGTTGTAGGCGGCCTCTAGGGCAAGGGGGGCGAGGACATCGGCGGGCGCGCCGTCGGCGAGGATGCGGCCGCTTGCCATCAGCACGATGCGCGGGAAATGCTGGCTGGCGAACGTGAGGTCGTGCACCGCCATCACGAGCGTGATCTGCCGCTCTTCGTTGAGGCGCATGAGCAGGTGCGCCAGTTCCGCGCGGTGGCGCAGGTCGAGGTGCGACGTGGGCTCGTCGAGCAGGATGACTTCGGGGTCGGGCGCAAGCGCCATCGCGAGCGCGAGGCGCTGGCGCTCGCCGCCGCTCATGGCCGCGACGGGGCGCTGGCGCAGGGGCCAGGTCTCGGTGAGTTGCATGGCGTTGCGCACGGCATCGCGGTCGGCCGCGGCCGCGCCGCCGAAGCGCGGGAGGGTCGCGGAGCGGCCGAGCATCACGAAGTCGTAGGCGGAGAAGGGGACGTCGCACGGGATGTCCTGCGGCACGACGGCGAGGGTCTGCGCGCGCCGTCGCGGCGGGATGGCGGCGACGGCGCGCCCGCCGATCGCGACGGTGCCGTGCGTGGCCGGGAGGAAGCCGGAGATGACTTTCAGGAGCGAGGACTTGCCCGCGCCGTTGGGGCCGATGAGCGCGACGCGTTCGCCACGCCCGATGCCCAGCGAGATGTCGTGCAGCACTTGGATCGGCGGGTAGGCGGCGTTGACGCGGGTGAGGGCGATCATGCCGGGACCTCCCGTTTGCGGATCATCAGCCAGAGGAAGAACGGCCCGCCCGTGAGGGAGGTGACGACCCCGACCGGGATTTCGTAGGGGATGCAGACGGTGCGGGCGAGCATGTCGCACAGCACGAGGAACGCGCCGCCCGTGAGCGCGGCGGCCGGGAGCAGGAGGCGGTGGTCGGTGCACCCGGCGCGGCGCAGGACGTGCGGCGTGACCAGCCCCACAAACCCGATGATGCCCGAGACGGCGACGGCCGCGGCCGCGGCGAGCGTGGCCGCGCCGAGGATGAGCGGCAGCGACAGGCGCGTCTGCACCCCCAGGTGGTAGGCCGCCTCCCGCCCGAGCGCGAGGGCGTTCAGCGCCCGCGCCTCGCGGCAGAGGGTGAGGACGGCGAGCGCGACAAGCCCTGCGACCGTCGCGACGAGCGGCCATGAGGTCGCCTGCAGGTTGCCGAGCAGCCACCAGGTGATGCTGTGCAGCGCGCGGTCGCGCATGAACGAGATCAGCAGCATGAGCAGGCTCGAGAGCATCGACCCCACCACCACGCCCGTCAGGATGAGCGTGTTCGGCGCATAACCGCCCGCGCGTTGCGCCAGCGTGCAGACGAGCAGGAGCGTCAGCGCGGCGGCGATGAACGCCCCCCCCGGCAACGCCAGCGGCGTGAGCGCGGAGAGGCCCGCCGCAATCACCAGTGCCGCGCCGACCGCGCCGCCGCCGCTGACCCCGAGGACGTAAGGCTCCGCGAGCGGGTTGCGCAGGACGGTCTGCAACGCGCACCCCGCGCAGGAGAGCGCCGCGCCCACGACGAACCCCGTGATGACGCGGCAGAGGCGCAACTCCAGGATGGCCCGCCCCGTGACCGTGGTGGTGTCCGGCAGGCCGAACCCCGCGCCGCCGGACAGCAGGGCCAGCGCGATGACGAGCATCATGCTGAATATCCAGCATCCAACAGGGAACATCCAAGGCGCAAGCCGGGACCCTCCCCCGCGCGACGCGCGGCTGGCGGCGCAGACGTGCTTCGGTTCTTTTCTCGCGCAGAGGCGCGGAGGCGCGGAGGATTTTTGTTTGCTTCCCGTTTCGTCCATCCCGTTTATTCCTAATTGCTCATTGCAGGGCGGAAGCCCTGCGCTCCCGGCGATTCCTAATTCCTAATTCTCCCCCAGGCATTCCCGTAGTTGCGCCAGCCCCTGCAACACGCGCGGGCCGGGGCGCAGCACGGTGTCGAGGTCCGCGACCGTCTTGACGCGCCCCTCGCGCACCGCGCGGAGCGACTGCCATCCCGTGCGCGAGGCGAAGCGTGCGGCGGGGTCGCCGTCCCGCGTGTCGAACAGGCAGAGGATGATGTCCGGGTCGCGCGTCAGCAGCCATTCGAGCGAGGCGTGGAAGTAGCCCGTGCCGCCCGCCCCGACCGCGGCGTTGCCGCCCCCCGCGAGTTCGAGCAGTTCGGAGACGAACGTGTCCGCGCCGGCGGTGATGGGGGACTCCGGCGCGAGCAGGAGGAACACGCTCGGGCGCACGGCGTTGCTGGTGGCGTTGCCCTTGAGAGCCGCGCGGATAGTGTGGGCGAAGACGGTCGCGAGCGGGACGTTGTCGGTGAGTTTACCGAGTTGGAGGATGGCGTCGGGGATGTCGTCGAGGCGCGAGCAGGGGATGTGCACGAGCGGGATGCCCAGCGCGCCGAGGTGCTTTCGGAGGGCGGCGTCCTCCATCGCGCATTCGAGCACGTGCGTGGGGCGCGTGGCGAGGAGAGGCTCGAGCCAAGGGCTGGCGAACCCCCCGACGGCCGGCACTTGCGCGGCCTCGGGCGGGTAGTCGCACACGTCCGTGCGGCCGACGAGGCAACCGCCCGCGCCGATCGCGAACACGATCTCCGTCAGGTTCGGCGCGGTCGAGACGAGTCGCAGTGCGCCGGGCGTTTGCGGCGGGGGCCTGGCGGGTCCCCAGCCCGCGGGCCCGACGGCGGGGCGGATGGCGCGCAAGCCCGCC
>WRJS01000169.1 GCA_009778475.1 Kiritimatiellota bacterium
GCGCCGCCCCCCCCCCCCCCCCCCCCCCCCGCCGCAATGTGTCTAACGGCTCGCGGGGACGCTCGCCCTCCATCGTCGTGAAATCTGTATTTTACAGGACCCTAGCACCCAGCAATGATGACCCTTCGCCCGTCGACGCGGAGGCGCCCTTCCGAGAGCAGCCTCAACGCCTCGGGGTAGGCGAGATGCTCCTGGACCTGTATGCGGGCGTGGAGGGTTTCGGGGGTGTCGCCCTCTAGCACGGGGACGGCCTTCTGGATGATGATGGGGCCGGTGTCCGTGCCCTCGTCCACGAAATGCACGGTGCAGCCCGCGGCCTTCGCGCCGTAGTCGAGGGCCTGTTTCCACGCGGCGATGCCGGGGAATGCGGGGAGGAGGGCAGGATGGATGTTCAGGACGCGGTTGGGGAACGCGGCCAGCAGGCCGGGCTTGACGATGCGCATGAACCCGGCCAGCACGACGGTGTCCACGCCGTGACTGTTCAGCACGCGGACGCATGCGCGTTCCGCCTCGCCGTCGAGCTTGGTCTTGTAGGGGGCGCAGTCGAGCCATTGCGCGGGGATGCCGTGATCCCGCGCACGGTCAAGGATTTTCGCGTCCGCCACGTCCGAGAGCACGACGCATATCTTCGCGTCCAGCGTCCCTGCCAGAACCGCGTCCAGCACGGACTGCATGTTCGACCCCGATCCCGACCCCAGCACACCGATACGCAATGTCGCCGAATCCATATCACATCCTTCCGTTTTCTCTGGCTCGCGCAAAGGCGCAGAGACGCAGAGTTTTTTTTCAGGGGAGGCTCATCTAAATCACTGCGCCTCTGCGCCCCTGCGCGAAAACACCCCTGTCAAAAACAATCCTCCGTTTGCTCTAACCACAACGGGCACTATTTCTTCAGCGCCTCGTCGAGCTGGCGTTGCAGATCGGAGACGCTCAACTCGCCGGAGACTGCGCCTTCCGCCTCGGAAGATTCCGTCTTCTTCTTGCATCCCCCGAGCAGCAGCCCGGCAAGGACAGGGACTATCAGCACTCGCATCGTCATGGGTCTGCCTCCCGGCGCCGGTTACTTCGCCGGCTCGATGAAGATGTTGCGGAACTGGATCGCGCCGCCCTCGCTCTGGAGGCAGATCTGCCCGGCGTCCGTGTACACGTCCTTGCCCTTGTTCTGCAGCACGCCGTTGACTGTGACCTCGACGGTGTTGCCCAGCACGGTGATGTCCACGCTGTTCCACTCGCCGCGCGGCTTCTCGCTCGAGTCGGCCATCTTCTTGACGGACGCGATGTTGTCGTTCGCCATGCCGTTCAGCGTCGCCTTCGACAGCAGCACCCAGTCCCCCGCGCTCCCCAGCTTCAGCTGCGCCTCAATCGCCTTGGGGAGGAAGAAATTGTCCGGCCCCGTCGTGAACATGAAGATGCCGCTGTTGGGCGACTCCGTGGTCGTGTCCGCCCAGCGGTACTCCACGTGCAGCTTGTAGTCCGCATAGCTCAGCTGCGTCCGCAAATAGCCGAACGGCGTGCCGGTGCAGTGGATGAGCCCGTCCTTCACCGTCCACGTCGCGTCGGGGTTGGATCCCGGCTCATCGTTGATGACCTTTGTCCAGCCCTCCAGGTCCTTGCCGTTGAACAGCGCCGTCTTCGCCGTCGGCCGCACGGGCACCGCCTTCACCGCCATGTCCACCGCGCCGCACGACACCGCCAACGCGCACCCCACCAGAAACAACACCTTCTTCATCGCATACTCCTTCCCGAATTAGTGATAATGAAACACGGATATTAAACCATACCCGGACACGGATGTAAATTGCGAAAACGTCTTGCAACGCCTGTTTTTTGGCGCGGATTTCCGTTGCGGACTGGAGGCCCTACAGCGGGAAGCTCCGCCGCGCCTCGAACGGGAAGGCGCCCTCGATGTGGCGGACGACAGGCGGGGCGGGAGCATCAGGATGACCGATGACCTCGATGACATCGAAGCGGTAGAACAGGTCCGGGTAGCGCGCCTTACGCAGGTAAGCGGCGGCGGCGCGGTTGAGTGCGCGGCGCTTCTGGGCGTCCACCGCCCGCGCGGGCCGGGCGAAGTCCTCCTGCCGCCGCGTCTTGACTTCGACGAACACGAGCGTGCTGTCCTTTTGCACGATGATGTCAATCTCGTCGTGGCGCGTGGGACGCACGTTGCGCCCCAGGATGCGGAAGCCGCCGATCTTCAGGAACGCGACCGCCTGCGCCTCGCCCCACGCCCCGATGTCCGCCGCGCACGGCGGCATCCCTGCGGAGACCTTTTTACGCCTGAACAAAAATTTGAAAAAGAAACCGAACACACGATCCTCCACGTGCAGACAGAAAGTGTAGCTCAGGACTTCTTGCGAGTCCAGTTTGTAATCGTGTCGCGTCAAATAAAAACGACGCCGCAAGGGTGATTGTTTTGGGCAGGAGGGGGGCGCCTTGACCGCCCCACGCCCTTCCGGCGGTGGTTCATTTAATAGTGCAATTTGCAGGAGTCGATTTCTTCCAAAAAAGAGTTGCCCGGAAAACCGTTTTACCCTATACTCTCTTTCCTTTATGCGCATCCTTACCCGATACGTCTTGCGTGAGTTTCTGGTGCCGCTCGGATATTGCCTGTCCGGGTTTCTCGGCATCTATGTCCTGTTCGAGCTGTTCAACTCCGCCAGCCGCCTCATCGAGAGCAAACCGCCGCTGCTGACGGCCGTCGCGTATTTCTTCGGCTACGTCTCGCCTTACCTCGAGTGGCTGTTCCCGGCCGCGCTGATGCTGGCGGCGCTCTACACCATGTGGAACTTCTGCCGCCACAGCGAGATCACCGCCATGCGCGCGAACGGCATCGGCTTCATCGCGATCGTCCGCCCGTTGCTCGCCGTCGCGCTCGCCGCGACGATCGCCGTCGCGCTCCTGAACGAGTTCTACGCGCCGGACGCCGCCGAGTGGGCCTTCGAGCTGCGCGAGCGCCGCTTCAAGCCGCGCGACGTGCAGGTCAAGGAAAACGTCATCTTCCGCAACCAGCCCGCCGGCCGCCGCTGGCGCGTGGACCGCATGAGCCTCGACAACCCCAACGTGCTGGAGGGCGTCCTGCTCTCCTTCGACCGCCCCGACGAGAGCCGTTACCTCAACATCACCTGCCGCAAGGCCGAGTACCTCGACGGCGTGTGGTGGCTCTCCTCCCTGAACTACCACTATTTCGACGAGCTGAACATGCCGATGGAGAACCCCTTCCCCGCGTTCTCGGCGCTCTCCCTGCGCGCGTTCCCGGAGCTCGACGAGACCCCGCGCGACTTCCTGCTGATGAACAAGGCGTGGTCGTATTACACCACGCGCGACATGCTGCACGAGCTCAAGACCCAGCCGATGGTCGAAGGGAAGCTCCGCGCCTCGAAACGCTACGACATCGGCAAACGCCTGGTCGCGCCCTTCTCGTGCATCGTGATCACGCTCTTCGCGATCCCGGCCGGGGTCGTCACGGGACGGCAGAGCGTGTTCAAGGGCGTCATCGCGGCGGTCGCGATGTTCTTCGGCTTCTATGCCATGGACATGCTGTGCATGATGCTGGCGAAAAACCTCTGGCTCCCCGTCCCCCTCGCCGTCGTGCTGCCCAACCTCGTCTTCCTGGCCGCCGGCCTTGCGCTGTTCCACCGCCAGCGCTAGCGTGCTGTAAAACACAGACTTCACAATGGAGGGCGAGCGTCCCCACGAGCCGTGAAGGAATTATGCATTATGCATTATGAATTATGAATTATGCATTATGCATTTTGGAGGGCGAGCGTCCCCGCGAGCCGTGAAGGAATTATGAATTATGCATTATGCATTATGAATTATGCATTATGCATTTTGGAGGGCGAGCGTCCCCGCGAGCCGCCAGACACATTGCGACTTCCTGCCGCCCCATCGGCCGCACGCCGCGCCAATGGGGTCCCCTGTCTCGCCCTCCATATCACGCCACCCAAACAGGGTAACCCTCTATCCCGCCATCTGTATTTTACAGGGCCCTAGCCTTTCAGCGCCGCCTGCGCCGCCGCGAGGCGCGCGATCGGCACGCGGTAGGGCGAGCAGGAGACGTAGGTCAGGCCGATCTTGTGGCAGAACGCGATGGACTTCGGGTCGCCGCCGTGCTCGCCGCAGATGCCGAGCTTGAGCTTCGGCTTCACGGTCTGCGCGAGCTTGATCGCGTTCATCATCACCCGCCCGACGCCGTCCATGTCGATTGTCTTGAAGGGGTCGTATGCGTAGATGCCTTTCGCCACGTAGTCTTTCAGGAACCTGCCCGCGTCGTCGCGCGAGAAGCCGCAGGTCATCTGCGTGAGGTCGTTCGTGCCGAAGGAGAAGAAGTCCGCCTCCTTGGCGATCTTGTCGGCCAGGAAGGCAGCGCGCGGCACCTCGATCATGGTGCCGATGTGGATGCCGAGCCTGACCTTCTTTTCCTTCTCGACCTCGGCGATGGTCTTCTGGACGATCTCCTTTTGCAGCACCAGCTCCTCGACGCTGCCCACGAGCGGGATCATGATCTCGGCCTTCGCGCCCTTCACCTTGACCACGGCCTCGGCGACGGCGCGGGCCTGCATGGCGGTGACCTCCGGGTAGGTGATGCCCAGGCGGCAGCCGCGATGCCCCAGCATGGGGTTTGCCTCATGCAGCTCGCCCACAATCTGGCGGATGGCCTGGGCGTCAACGCCGAGGGCGTCGGCCATGTCCTTCTGCGCGGCGGGGTTGTCGTTGCCGGGCAGGAACTCGTGCAGCGGCGGGTCGAGGAACCGGATGGTGCAGGGGTTCCCCTTGAGCGCCTTGAAGATGCCCTCGAAGTCCTTGCGCTGCAGCGGCAGGAGGTCTTTGAGCGCCTGGTTGTACTGCGCGAGGGGCTGCGTGAGCGCCTGCTCCAGCTTCGCCTTCTCGGTGTCCGCGGCGGTCGCAATCTCGTCCCGGAGCTTTTTCACCGTCTCGGCCACGAGGATGAGGCGGCGGAAGGCGATGATGCGGCTGGGGTCGAAGAACATGTGCTCCGTGCGGCACAGGCCGATGCCCTCCGCGCCGAAGCTCACCGCCACGGTCGTGTCACGCGGCGTGTCCGCGTTGGTGCGGATCTGCAGCTTGCGGTACTTGTCCGCCAGCGTCATGATCTGCTCGAACGGCCCGGTCAGCTTCGGCATGATGGTGTCGATCTCGCCTTTGTAAACCGCGCCCGTGGAGCCGTTGAGCGAAATCCAGTCGCCCTCTTTCAGGACCTGCTTGCCGACGGTCATCGTCTTCTTCTGATAGTCGATCTGCACGTCGCCCGCGCCGGACACGCAGCACTTGCCCATGCCGCGCGCCACGACCGCCGCGTGGGAGGTCATGCCGCCGCGCGCGGTCAGGATGCCCTTGGCCGCGACCATGCCCGTGATGTCCTCGGGGCTGGTCTCGACGCGCACCAGAATCACGCGGTCGTTCTTCGACTTGTCCTCCGCGTCCTTCGCGGAGAACACGATGCGCCCCGTCGCCGCGCCCGGCGAGGCCGGCAGGCCGACGGTCAGCCGCAACGCCTTCGCCTCGGCGGCCTTCTCGAACACGGGGAGCAACAGCTGGTCCAGCGTGGTCGCGTCCACGCGGCACACCGCCTCCTTCTCCGTGATGAGCTTCTCCTTGATAAGATCCGTCGCGATGCGCACGGCCGCGGCCGCCGTGCGCTTGCCGTTGCGCGTCTGGAGCATGTACAGCTTGCCGTCCTCGATGGTGAACTCGATGTCCTGCATGTCGCGGTAATGCTTCTCCAGCGTGCGGCGGATGCCGTCAAGCTGCTTGAACACCTTGGGCATCGACTCCTCCAGCGCCGGGAACTTCGCCTTGCGCGTGGCCTCGGAGAAGCCCTGGCTCTTCGCCCACTCGCGCGACCCGAGGACGGTGATCTGCTGCGGCGTGCGGATGCCCGCCACCACGTCCTCGCCCTGCGCGTTGATGAGGTACTCGCCGTAGAAATACCGGTTGTCGCCCGTGGACGGGTCGCGCGTGAACGCCACGCCCGTCGCCGAGTTGCCGCCCGAGTTGCCGAACACCATCGCCTGCACGTTCACCGCCGTGCCGAGCAGGTCGCGGATGTCGTACATCTCGCGGTACTTGATGGCGCGCGCGTTGTTCCACGAGCCGAACACCGCGTTGACGCCCGCGCGCAGCTGCTCCATCGCGCAGACCGGGAACTTCTTGCCCGTCGAGTGCTTCACGACGTGCTCGTAACGCTCCACCAGCAGCTGAAGGTGCGCGACCGTCAGCTCGTTGTCCAGCTGCACGCCCACCTCCTTCTTCAGGTGCGAGAGCTCATACTCGAAGTGGTGGTGGTCCACGCCCATCACCACGCTCCCGAACATCTGCATGAAGCGGCGGTACGAGTCCCACACGAAACGCGGGTTGCCCGTGCGCTTGATCATCGCCGCCACCGTCTCCGGGTTCAGCCCGAGGTTCAGCACCGTGTCCATCATGCCCGGCATGGAGACCGCCGCGCCCGAGCGCACCGACACCAGCAGCGGGTTCTCGCCCGCGCCGAACGTCTTGCCCGTCGCCTTCTCCAGCTTCGCCAGCGCGGCCTCGACCTCCTTCGCGATCATGTCGTGCAGCCCCTTCTGACCGAGCTCGTAATACTTCGCGCACGCTTCCGTCGTGATGGTGAACCCGGGCGGGACCGGCAGGCCGATGCTCGCCATATCCGCGAGGTTCGCGCCCTTGCCGCCGAGAAGCTCCTTCATGGAGCCGTCGCCTTCGGACTGGTTCGCGCCGAAGAAATAAACGTGTTTCGTTGCTTCTGACATTTGCGTACTTTTTACTGCGTGATGTGTGTGTGTTTTACTTTTTGACTTTCGGAATTTTACACGCCTTGTGAAGAGTTGTCAAGGAAAAAAACGCGTTTTGGCAAGCATTTCGTTCGCCTTTTCGCGGCAAATGTGTTATAATCGCGGACACATGCGCATACTGCCGAATTACATAGCACGCAACTACGCAACGACGCTTGTCGCGGCGCTCTTGGTGCTCAATTTCGTGATGTCGGTGGGACTAATGTTCAAAGTCATGCAGTTTTTCGCCCGCGGATTGTCCCTCGGGCTCGTGTGGAAATTTTTGCTCGCGAGCGTCCCGGGAACACTTTCGTATTCGATACCGGTTTCCATTCTCGCAAGTTCCCTACTGGTGTTCGGACGCCTTTCAAGCGACAGCGAAATCAGCGCCATGCGCGCGAGCGGAATC
>WRJS01000170.1 GCA_009778475.1 Kiritimatiellota bacterium
GGGGGCCGGTCGGGGGGGGGGTCTGAGGGCGCCCCCGCCCCGGGGTTGGCGGTGCGATGGCCCCCCGGGGGGCCCCCCCCCCCCCCCCGCGCGCGAGGGGACGTTAATCGTGGCGGCATCCGCCGCAGAGGCTGCCAGCAGCCCCGAAAGAAACCATGTCATTTTCTTCATGTCGATTCTCCTAGTTGGGTGAAATCGTTTTAATAATAGCAAACGGCAGAACGGAATGCAAGGCAAAATATCTTATTAAATTAGAAATTAGGAATTAGGAATTAGGAATGGGCCGGGAGCGCAAATGCCGGGAGCGCAGGGCTTCCGCCCTGCAACGAGACAATTAAAGGGACTACGGACTACAGGACTGCGGGACTACGGCTGTGGGGGGACGAAGGGGACTTAAGGGAAAACACCTTCGTCCCCTTCGTCCCCTATGTCCCCTGTGTCCCCTATGTCCCTTGCATCCCCTGTGTCCCCCCACAGCCGTAGTCCCGTAGTCATGGTGTCCCGTAGTCCGGCGTGTTGCAGGGCGGAAGCCCTGCGCTCCCGGCATTTGCGCTCCCGGCACCTTGCGCTCCCGGCATTTGCGCTCCCGGCGGCTCCTAATTGCTCATCTCCAGCTCGCCCACGGATTGCATCCCGTGGCGGCGGAGGTAGTCGGTGATGCCGTCGAGGACGCGCAGGGGCGTGGAGGGGTCGATGAAATTCGCGGTCCCCACCGCGACGGCGGCGGCGCCGGCAATGAGGAACTCAATCGCCTGCGCGGGCTCCATGATGCCGCCCATGGCGAGTATCGGGATGGGCACGGCCTGGGCGGCCTCATAGACCAACTTCACGGCAACGGGATGGATCGCGGGGCCGGAGAGGCCGCCGACCTTGTTGGCGAGGATGGGGCGGCGCGTCTCGATGTCAATCGCCATCGCGGGCATCGTGTTGATCATCGAGAGCGCGTCCGCGCCGGCCTCCTGCGCCGCCCTCGCGAAGACCTTGATGTCCGGCACGTTCGGCGCGAGTTTGGGCAGGATCGGCAGCGGCGTGGCCATGCGGACGGCGCGGACGAGATCCGACACCGTGCGCGGGTCCGTGCCGAACGCGTGGCCGCCCTCCTTGACGTTCGGGCAGGAGATGTTCAACTCGAGGGCGGACACGCCGGGGACGCCGCTCAGGCACCGCGCGACCTCCGCGTACTCGTCCACGCTCGTCCCCCAGATGTTCACGATGACCGGGACGCCGAGCCGTTGCAGGAAGGGCATGTCGTCGCGGATGAAGCCCACAACGCCGGGGCCCTGGAGCCCGATGGCGTTAATCATCCCGCCCGGAACCTCCACATGGCGCGGCAGCGGGTTGCCCTGCCACGGCCGGAGGCGGATGCCCTTGACCGTGATCGCGCCGAGCCTCGACACGTCCACAAGTTCCGCGTACTCCTGCCCGTAGCCGAACGTCCCGGACGCGACCGCCACGGGGTTCGCCATTTTCAGCCCGCCTAGATTAACACGCAAGTCAACAGGGTTCATGGGGGGGAGGGGGGGGGGAGTTTCTAGTTTCTAGTTTTTAGTTCCTAGTTTCGACTGATGTCGATTGAAATCGACTGAAGCCGAGTGATGTCGAGTGATGTCGGACGCTGGCGGATGTTGTGCCTTGCCATCAATACGGGGGGCTTATTGCTTGGGCCTGCTCTCTTCCTTGAAGAGGATCTCGTTGTTATTGATGTAGCCGTATTGGCGGGCGATGAAAGCGGCAAATTCGGGGTCGGTCGCCAGGCGCTGCTGGAGTTTTTTCAGCGTCTCGATTTCGCTCCGCCGATGCTCGACTTTCCGTATGGCTTCATTCCGCAGCGCCTCAAGGTCGCGCTTGTGGGCAAACTTGGGCGGCAAAAACACGGCGGAAACGATAACAATGGCGGCGAGCGTGCCCCAGCACGCAACCTTAACGAAAAGCGTGACGAACGCCTTCCCCAGATTGACTAGAAATGTGATGATTGAACTCACTGAAAAACTGTCCCCTCCGAATGGGTCACATAAATAGCACGTTTCGGGATGGAAAGTCAAGCCTTATTTTTCAAAAATCCCGGATTATTTTTCTGTACACCGTTTCCGTCGCGCGGGCGGCGTTTTCCCATGAGAATCTGGCGGCCGCCGCGTACCCCGCGAGGACCCTCCCGTGGCGGGTGGCGGGGTTGCCCAAGACCTCCCCCACGGCCCCTGCGATGGCCGCGGGGTCGCCGGGGTCGCAGGTGAGCGCGGCGCCTGCGCAGATCTCGAGGGTCGCGCCCCCCGAGCAGACGACGGGGCACCCGCAGGCCATCGCCTCCAGCGGCGGCAGCCCGAAGCCCTCGTCATGGGAGGGGAACATGAACAGGCGCGCGAGCGAGTACAGCGCCGGCATGTCCGCCTGCGCGACGTAGCCCGTGCGGCGGACAATATGCCCGTCGAGGCCGAGCGCGTGGAGGGTGCGCTCGAGCGCGGCCGCGGCGCCAGGGGGCGCCGCCCCGGCCAGCACAAGGTGCAGATCGGGGTGGCGGGCCCTGACGTGCGCGAACGCGGCCAGCAGCCCGCCGAGGTTCTTGCGGTCGGTCAGGTCCCCGACGAACAGCAGGAAGTCTTCGGGTAGGTCATATCGGGCGCGGGCCGTGCGCAGGGCGGTCTCGTCCGTGCAGCGTTTGAAGCCGGGGGAGATGCCCGGCGGGATGACGGTGATGCGCGCGGCGGCCTCGGGGAAGCGGCTGATGACGGTGCGGCGCGTGTAGTCGGAGAACACGATGATGGCCGCGGCGCGGCGGATGGAGCGCGGCAGGAGCAGCGAATAGTGGAGGCGGTTGGCGGCGGTGCAGAACTGCGGGTGGGTCAGGGCGTGCAGGTCGTGGACGGTCAGGACGGTCGGGCAGGGCGCGGCGAGGGGCGCGACGTATGCGGGGGCGTGGAGCAGGGGGGCGTTGGCGCGGCGCAGCAGCACCGGCAGGCAGGCCTGCTCCCACAGGATGCGCACGAGGCGCGGGCGCGCGGCGCGACACGGGCGGAGCAGCACCTGCGCGGACGGCGGGACGGGGCGGCAGCCGTGCGGCACATACGCGCGGACGGGGCATGTGCCGTGTTGCGCGAGCGAGCAGAGCAACTGATGAACGGTGACCTCCACCCCCGAGTAAGGCTCCCGCAGGACCATGGCGTTATAGACAATCGGCGGCATTTCAGGCTACTTGCTGATTTCGAGGGCGAACGTTGGCGTGGCGGCGGGGGCGAGGGTGAAGTCGATGCGGATGGGGTGCAGGCCTTTGGCGAGAGGGATGGAGGCGGTGCCGTCGTGGGCGGCTTCGAGGGCGAAGAGGCGGGCCTCGTGCAACCAGACGTGTGCGCCGTGCGCGGTGCGGACAGTGAAGTTGTGCGCGCCCGTCTCGGGGATGTCGATGAGGCCCGTGACGGAGATACCGCAGGGGGGCTTCGCGGCGGCCAGTATCGCATCGAAATCGAGCGTGTCGAGCGTCAGGGTGCGGGCCGCGTCGAGCGCGTCGAACTGTGGCGCCCACGGCCATTCGCCGGGGTAGAGGCGCACGGTGTACGGCCCGGCCTTCGCACCGGGGAGCGCGGGGAGCGGGGTCTTGTCGTAGGGGCGGATGACGGTCTTGGCCCAGTTCTCTCCGGTGTTCGCGCAGGGGCGGCGGCAGGTCAGGAGCAGCGCCTGCATCTGCGCGAGGCGTTCCGCGTGGCGGGGGTCGGCGGCGAGGTCGTTGTCCTGATGCGGGTCGGCCATGACGTTGTAGAGTTGGGTCGGGACGGGTGCGCCGTCCTTGTGGTAGCGGAGCGCGACGAAGTCGCCCTCGCGCACATACTGCTGCTGGACGCGCCTCGGCATCCCGCCGCCGCCGACATCGTACTCGCCGTAGATGCGACCGGCCTTGACGGCGCGGTTCTCGAGCAGCGCGGGCACGAGGCTGCGGCCGTCGCTCTGCGCGGGGGGCGGCAGGCCCGCGAGCGCGGCGAGCGTGGGCATCCAGTCGGGGAACGAGGAGGGCGTCGCGTTGACGGTCCCGGCGGGGACGCGCCCGGGGGCCCACGCGAACGTCGGCACGCGGATGCCGCCCTCGGTGCAGTCGCGCTTGAAGCCGCGGAAGGGGCCCCACGAGTCGAAGTGCTTGGGGTCGGAGGTGTTCTCCTGCGCGGGGCCGTTGTCGGAGGTGAAGACCACGAGCGTGTCGTCCGCAAGCCCCTGTGCGCGGAGGAAGGCGAGCAGGTCGCCCAGCGCGTCGTCGAGGCGGCGGACGGAGGTGGCGTAGCGTTTCATCGGAATCGTCCAGCCCTCGCGGGCGGCGTAGTCGGGGTGGAGCCACGTGTTGCAGTCGGAGGGTGTCTCAGGCTGCAAGGGCCACGCGACGCCCCCCTCGGGGTACGGGCGGCCGGGGACTTGGAAGGGGGTCTTCTCGGTGATGGCGTCGTCGAGCCATTGCCCGTAGGAACCGTGGATCGCGGTGTAGGCGAGATAGACGAAGAACGGTTTTTCGGGCGTGGCGGCGCGGTGGTCGGTGATGTACTTTTTCGTGCGGGCGGTGAAGAGGTCGGTGTCGTAGATGTGCCGCACGTCCTGCGGCGCGTCGTCGTCGAAAATCTGCGACCGCGCGTCGTGGTAGTAGGTGTGGCCGTGGCGGTGCATCTTGTAGCCGTAGAAGTGGTCGAACCCGACTTGGCGCGGCATGGACGTTTCGGGGAACTTGGATTCGCCGCCGCCGCCGATGCCCCACTTGCCGACCGCATACGTCGCGTAGCCGCCCTGCCGGAGGACGGACGCGAGCGTGAGGCTGCCGGGGTCGAGCGGGCGGTCGAAGTTGTTGTCGCGCAGCCCGCAGTGGCCTTGGTGGCGGCCCGTCATCAGCGACGCGCGCGCCGGGGCGCAGACGGGCGCGGACGTGTAGTGCTGGGTGAACGTCATGCCCTCGCCCGCGAGGCGGTCAATGTTCGGCGTGCGGAGCGCGGGCCTGCCCGTCTCCTGCCGCGTGTTCTGGAACAGTGCGCCCACGTCGCCGTACCCCAAGTCATCCGTGAGGATAAAGATGATGTTCGGCCGCGGCGCCGCACCCTGCGTGGCAAGCCCGCAGAGCAATGACATGATTGCTGCCTTCATTACCGTTGACATAACATGGCCTCCGTTTTCGTTGTCTCGCGCAAAGGCGCAGAGACGCACGTTTCACAGACAAAAAATAATCTGCGTAACCTGCGGTTGAAATCAATCCTGTAAAATCCTGTTAATTCTGTCAAAAAATCGTCCGTTTCCGTTAACCACTAATGGACACTATTTTCAAGACATTGTTATTGTGCCTATTGTGAAAACCATTGTGCCCATTGTGATGAAAAAATCGTCCTGTTAATCCTGTCTAAAATAAATTCTCCCTTTTTTGCTTTCAACGCGCCGCCCCGAGCACACCCTTGACGGCGTTCAGCCTGCTGGTGTCGGGCTTCCCGTCCGCCCCGAGCGTCGGGATGAGCCAGCCCCCCTCGTCGTTCTCGTTCCACGCATAGATCAAGATAACGTTCGGGGTGCTGGACTTCGGGTTGTTTTTGCTCCAGTCCAGCGCTTCCTTCAGATGCTCGGCGACCTCCTGCGCGGTGGGGTCTTCCGCCCAGCCGTCGGCGGCGTACCCCTGATACCACGGGACAGGGTTGTCGAGGCGCGGCTTCGGGCTCCACCCCGTGCTGACGATGGGGACGACCTGCGCCCCGGACGCCGCCCAGCGGTTCCAGTGCGACACGATTTTCCCCGCGAACGCCTTGAACGATTCCCCGCCCGTCGCGTAGCCGGCATACGATGTGAGCGCGTCGCCCTGCATCCGCGCCATGGTCTCGGCATCGGAATCCATGACCGCGATGTACGGCACGGGGATGCCCTGGCGACTCGCTTCCCCGCGCAGCGTCCCCGTGATCTGACGCCGCTCAGCGTCGGTCAAATCTTGCGCCCTGACAAAAACCAGCGGCCGCCCGTCAAGCACCTTCTCGTAATTCGCCTCCTTAAACTGCGAGACGAGCCACGGGTAATTTGAAAGGCTGTACGAGGACGCGCCGAGGATGGCCGCCCATTTCACGTCACCCTTGCGGTCGCTCGACAGGTAGAGGTCCCGCGCCAACTTCAAGTCCCCGGACTCGTACATGACGAACGCCCAATAATCAATGCCCGCCTCTCGGGCATACGCGATCTCCCGGTCAATGATCTCCCGCGTGTAAATCGGTATCCGCACCGCGTCCGCCCCGGTGACGGAGGCGTACCAGGGGAGGCGGTAATGGTATTTCCCCGGCGAGAGCGTTTTGGACGTCCACATGGCGGTAGGGGTCCCGGCCCCCTCGTAGCCCCAGCAGTCCCAGCGGATGGCGCCCACCTTCACGGGCGCGGCGACGGGCTGCGCGAACGCGCACGTCGCGAACCCGAGGCAAGCGGCAAGGTATATGAGATGGCGCAGCGTTGTATTCATATCTCTATCCTCATCACATAAAAGGCACAATTGTAAACGACACGAGGGGGATTGGCAAGGGTTTTTTACGGCGAGCCGGAACCTCCTGTTTTTCTCACACAAAGGTCACAAAGTATTTTGGACAGGATTTGAAACCGAATTTTAAAATTCAAAAATCCCCTTCGTGCCCTCTGTGACTTTGTGTGAGGATAAAAAACGGAGGTTTATTTTTGACAGGATGAACAAAATTTCCCCTTCAGGACGCACATGGATTTCACCGTCTAAAATCCAAAATCTAAAATTCCTTTGCCCCTCACGGCGGGCGGCCCGCCGTAACGTTGCCGCACGGCGACTCGAATCATAAAGGCCGCAAGCCACAGGGGACATCCAATATCCAACAGGGAATATCCAACGCCCGAGTGGAATGCGCTGCGGGACAGTGACAGGACTGGAGGGCGAGCGTCCCCGCGAGCCGTGAAGGTTGTAAGCCTTCCGTATCACAGGGGGGGGGGCGTTGACGCGTTTAATGTAGAGACGGATGATTATCCGTCTCCACAGGGAAATAAAACGCGGAGGGGGAAAATAATCCGTTCCTACGTTCGCCAGGGCGCAAAGCGGGCC
>WRJS01000171.1 GCA_009778475.1 Kiritimatiellota bacterium
CCTTGCCAAGTATAAAAAATACAATAGATGCAAGGCGGAAGCCTTGCGCTCCCGGCATTGGCGACCCCCAACACTAACGCCCCCATTTTACAATGCTCGCAGTCTCTTCCATTTATTCGACAATATGCGGTATTTGATATGATTAGGCAAAAATGATTTCAACGTCTCGAAATCAAGTGTTGATTTAGGGATACTTTGCATGACACCCTCGCCGTGGCTAGAT
The DNA here is from genome assembly GCA_009778475.1 of Kiritimatiellota bacterium. Lineage (GTDB taxonomy): Bacteria > Verrucomicrobiota > Kiritimatiellia > RFP12 > UBA1067 > WRJS01. The sequence continues at coordinate 224 of WRJS01000171.1, forward strand.
ATAAAATGATAGCCGGTCTTTCCGCATATCAAATGGCTGATCTCATTAAAAAAATCCTTCCTGTTTCCATATTTAGAGGCGACGGAAATGCCGTCGTTTTCAATTGTCGCCACGAACTCTATGTTGCCGCTATTGCGCTTTCGAATAAGTGTGCGAATGCTGGCGCATAGCACTTGGAGAGGCAAGACGTAAAGCACAAAAAAGCACAAGATTCCGCAAACAATGGCATCAAGAATATGCCATCCGAAACTAACAGTCACGGCACCCCCCAGTTTTATATTCCCGTGCAAGATAGGTAGAGCATCGCCATCATACCTTCTTAAGACAAACAACACCACACCAACACCAATTGCGCTTACCATACAAGCAAGCAAACGCTTTGGCTGAAGCTGAAGTCTTATTGTTGCCATCTCGCAAGCAAGCAAGATTCTTTGATCCATTGACAATGTATATCGAATGTCCATATTTTGTCTCCAACAATCTTCAACAAACCATGGCATCTGCCCCATTGGCCGCGCCTGCGCTAACGGGAGCCCTTACGTTGTTTACCTTGATGCAACACAAAGGCTGCAACTGACCGCTGACCACTGACCACTGCCCGCTGAACCCCAAACTGTGTGGGAACAAAAACATATACTGAGAGTATAGTGCTAACGGAAAAGTTATGCAATGGGAAAATTCTCTCCAACGAGAAATGTCAAATGCGGAGATACGACCCCTATGCCCCCTTATAGTTAAATCTTCCATTTTGGGCGAGGTTATCATCGAGACCATAAGTCAACGTCTCGGAGGTCTTTGCCATAAAAAGGTGATTTGTCGTGATGGAAATTTCCTCTGGAAATCCCAATATTAAATGAACCGCCCCGTGAAGTGCGCGGGGAGTCCGGCGGGAATGCCAACCACCACGTCCGCCGGGTCTTCCCTGAAGGCACCGGCTTCCGCCGCGTCCCGCCGCCGCCTGAATCACGGGCTCATTTTGCTTACCGTTCGCAATCAAAAAAACCGTTTGACGAAACCTTGCCGTTTTGAGACGATAATAAGCTATGAATATGAAATCATTGTGTTTGGTTTGGGCGGTTGCTGCGCTGGCCTGCTGTTGCCGTGCGGCGGAAGTCAGGTTTGATTTCGAGTCGGGGGATTTGCAGGGGTGGCAGGTCGTGGAGGGGGCGTTCGGGAAAATCGTCTCCGACCGCGATAAGGAGCATCACACGGGCAACCCGTACCCGAAGGAGGGGAAGTGGTTCCTCTCGACGCTGGAGACGGCGGATGATAAACCCAATGACGGTTTCGTCGGCGTGGTGGAGTCGCCCGTGGTGGTGCTGTCCGCGCCGGAGGTGCGCTTGCTCGTGGGCGGCGGGAAGGGCAGCGGGGTGTACGTCGCGCTCTGTTCGCTGGATGGCCGCGAGGTGGCGTTCGCGCGGGGTGAGAACGCTCAGCAGATGCACACGCGCACGTTGGACGCGAAGGAGCTTGTGGGCAAGCCCGTGTTCTTCCGCGTGGTGGATCGCGAGACGGGCAGCTGGGGGCATATTACGCTGGACCACATCATCTGCCAAGGCACTGTTGACACGAAGCTGACGGCGGAGCGCGATGCGCGGCGGAAGCTGACGCTGTTTGAGAAAACGCTTCTGCCGACCCGTGCGGCGATTGAGGAGATTGGGGCGCGTTTCCCAGACTATCCCGCGAAGCAGCTGCTGGCGGAGTTGGCGAAGATTGACGACACGGCGGCGGTCGCGGCGTTCCAGCGCAAGGCGCTCGTCACGCTGAACCCGATCGTGAATGCGTCGCCGATTCTGTTCGTGACGCGCAAGCAGTACCGCGGGGATCACCACAACACGGCGACGATGTTCCAGACGGGCGAGATCAACACGGGCAGCTACGACACGGAGGGCGCGTTGAAGCTGCTGGACGTGAAGGCGGGCGCGGTCACCACGCTGCTCGACCCCGGCAAGGGTGTGACGGTGCGCGACCCCGACATCGACTTTGATGCGTCGCGGGTGGTGTTCTCGATGCGTAAGGGAAAAGCCGACGACTACCACATCTACACCCTCGCGCTCGGCGGCGGCGAGCCGGTGCAGCTGACCCGCGCGAAGGGGGTCTCGGACATCGACCCGATATGGCTGCCCGACGGCGACATTTTGTTCTCCAGCACGCGCGAGCCGAAATACTGCATGTGCAACCGCCATATCATGTGCAACCTCTACCGCATGAAGCCCGACGGCGCGAACATCCACCAGATCGGCAAGTCCACGCTCTTCGAGGGCCACGCCTCCGTCATGCCCGACGGCCGCATCCTCTACGACCGCTGGGAATACGTTGACCGCAACTTCGGCGACGCGCAGGGCCTGTGGGTCTGCAACCCCGATGGCACCGGCCACGCCCTCTACTGGGGCAACAACACCACCAGCCCCGGCGCCATCCTCGACGCGCGCACCCTCTCGCAGGCGCACCTGTGCGTCGCCACGCTCGCGGCCTGCCACGACCGCCCGTGGGGCGCGCTCGGCATCATCGACCGCTCCAAGGGCATCGACGGCCCCGGCCCCGTCCTGCGCACCTGGCCCGCCGACTTCCGCGACCGCATCAAGACCGGCGGCCAGGACTTCGACTCCACCACCGGCCTGCGCGTCAAGTACGAGGACCCCTTCCCGCTCGACGACGAGCACTTCCTCTGCGCCCGCCAGAACGGCAACGGCGAAGAGACCGCCATCTACTACCTCGACCTCCACGGCAACGAAGTCCTCGTCCACGCCGAGGCCCCCGGCTGCTACGACCCCATGCCCCTGCGCCCCCGCGCCAAGCCGCCCGTCCAGCCCACCCGCCGCACCTTCGACGGCGTCAACGCCCCCGGCACCTTCTACATCCAGAACGTCTACATCGGCACCCACATGAAAGGCGTCGAGCCCGGCGACATCAAATTCATCCGCGTCATCGAGTCCCCCGAGAAGCGCGTCTGGTCGCAAGGCGGCTGGGGCGGGCAAGGCGAGCAGGCCGCCGCCATGAACTGGCTCAACTTCGAGAACAAGCGCATCCTCGGCACCGTCCCCGTCGAGGACGACGGCAGCGCCTACTTCGAGGCCCCCGCCAACACCTTCGTGTTCTTCCAGGCCCTCGACAAGAACGGCATGCTCGTCCAGTCCATGCGCTCCGGCGCCTACGTCCAGCCCGGCGAGACCTACGGCTGCGTCGGCTGCCACGAGAACCGCACCGGCGACATCCCCCCCGCCAGCAAGCCCAAGGCCCTCAGCCGCCCCCCCCACAAGCTCACCGGCTGGCACGGCGCCCCCCGCCTCTTCAGCTTCCAGGCCGAAGTCCAGCCCGTGTTCGACAAGCACTGCGTCACCTGCCACGACTACGGCAAGCGCGGCGGCGCCAAGCTCAACCTCTCCGGCGACCGCGACGTTTACTTCTCCACCTCCTACGTGGACATCTGGGCCCTCGGCCACATCAAATGCGTCGGCGCCGGCCCCGCCGAGATCCAAGAGGCCTACAGCTGGGGCAGCCACCCCTCCAAGCTCACCGCCAAGGCCCTCTCCGGCCACGGCCGCGTCGCCCTCTCCGACGAAGAGCGCGACCGCATCATCACCTGGGTGGACATCAACGCCCCCTACTACCCCCGCTACGAATGCGCCTACCCCGCCAACCCCGGCGGCCGCTCACCGCTCACCGGAGCCGAGCTCAACCAATTGAAAGAACTGACCGGCATCCGCATCGAAGGCAGCCACGGCGCCCGCCAGCGCGCGCAAGTCAGCTTCGACCGCCCCGAGAAAAGCCGCATCCTCGACAAGCTCGACCCCGAATCCGATCCCTACCAGAAAGCCCTCGCCATCATCCGCGAAGGCGCCAAGCGGCTCGAAGAAAAACCCCGCGCCGACAGCCCCTCCTTCACCCCCTGCGACACCGACCTCGCCCGCGAGCGCCGCTACGAAGAACGCCTCGCCCGCGAACATAAAATCTACGACGCCATCCGCAACAACCAGCGCGTGTACGACCCGGAGGAGTAACTGCGTAACAACGGAAAGGAAAACGAGTGCATGCCTGTTTATGACTACATTGCGACGGACACCCAACATTCGTGCGCGTATTGCGCGGAAGGGTTCGAGGCGACGCAGAGCCTTGCGGAACCGCGCCTGACGGCCTGCCCCAGATGCGGGGCGGCAATCACGAAATGCATCGTCGCCCCGGCCATCGGCCGCTCGAAGTCGAAGCTGGACGACCGCGCGAAGGCGGCCGGTTTCACCAAGCTCAAGAAAATCGGCAAGGGCGAGTACGAGAAGATGTATTGACGGAGCGTTCCGCGTTGCGAGTTGAAAGCGCAAGTATGGCCACACCGCTGCCCCCTACACCCACGCTTCCGGTTTTAGAGACGCGCAGCCGCGTCTTGCGGGCGGTGCGCGATTTTTTTTACGGGGAGGGGTTCGTCGAGGTCGAGACGCCGATACGCGTCCAAGCCCCCGCGCTGGAGACGCACATCGACGCGCCGCCGTCCGGGGGCGCATGGCTGCGCACCTCGCCCGAGCTCCACATGAAGCGCCTCCTGGCAGCGGGCTGCCCGCGCATTTTCCAGATGGGCGCGTGCTTCCGCGAGCGCGAGTGCGGCAACCGCCACAACCCCGAGTTCACGCTCCTCGAATGGTACCGCGCACAGGCGGACTACATCGACATCCTGCGCGACACGGAACGGCTCGTCCAATCCGTATTCGCCGCGCTGGGTCATGCCGCCGCGTTCCCGTTCCAAGGCCAATCCATCTCCCTCGCCGCACCGTGGCCGCGCCTCAGCGTGCGCGACGCGTTCCGCGCATGGGCGGGCTGGGACCCCGTGACGGACTGGGACGCGGACCGCTTCGACGAGGACCTGCTGGCGCGCGTCGAGCCGGCATTGCCGCGCGACCGCCCTTGCGTGCTGACGGACTATCCCGCGCCGGCCGCGGCGTTGGCCCGCCTGAAGCCCGGCGACGCCCGCGTGGCGGAGCGCTGGGAGGTGTACATCGGCGGATACGAGATCGCGAACGCGTACAGTGAGCTGTGCGACGCCGCCGTCCAGCGCGCGCGCTTCGAGGCCGCCGCCCAGACGCGCCGTCAGCTCGGCCGCGCCGCCTATCCGCTCGACGAGGCTTTTCTGAGCGCGCTCGGGCAGGGGATGCCGCCGTGCGGCGGCATCGCGCTGGGCGTTGACCGCCTCGTCATGCTCGCGTGCGGCAAGACGGACATTGCGGAAGTCCGCCCCTTCTGCCAACGCCCCGGCGGGCTGTGGTGACTGGTCGGGAAACCGTTATCGCAGAAAAGGATTTGCAGTCCCGCCACCACTCCGTCCGCGCTATACTATGCTGATTTAACCTTGCGTTGCCATGCAATGCCCCAAGCCTCGTTTTAGCAATCCCCCTCCCGCTGGCGAAAACATCGCCGCTGTGCCTGACCCTGTAATGATGCTTATAGCCCGCGTTCACCAGCCCGTCATACGCCTTCCATGACGAGATAAAGGATTACCCTGTTTGGATGGCGTGATAGGGAGGGCGAGACGGGGGACCCCATTGGCGCGGCGTGCGGTCAATGGGGCATGTCTAGCGGCTCGCGAGGACGCTCGCCCTCCATCGTGAAATCTGTATTTTACAGGACACTGGTGGCGTATCATCTCCCGCAACGAAGGTGAAATTGACTAGAGCGGAGAAGCTTTCCCTCTGGTTTCTACAGGCGAATTGCACGCAAAATGAACCCGTGATTCAGACGGCGGAAAAAATTTCTGTGCGGTTTGCCCTTTGACGACCCAATGCCGGGAGCACCATGCCGGGAGCGCAGGGCTTCCGCCCTGCATCGTTGTTAATATTGCAAGGCGGAAGCCTTGCACCGCTGCCGCCCGTTTTTTTTCCCGCCGCGCGTGAAGATTGGGCTTGCGTTGGTGCGGGGGTTTGGTGTATCTTACCCGCGCCCTTAGAGATGGGGGCGAGTGGACATAGATTAGAGAGCAGGGTGTGAGAGCCCGTAACGATTGGCTAACAAAGTCCCGATGCAGGTCGGGAAACCGTTATCATACAAAAGGTATTCCCGTCCGGGATCTGAAAGTAACGGATTCATATCGTTGTGAATTCTCACCTTCCCGACTCTCGATTTAATTGGGAGTCTTTTTTGCTGGAACAACGCCGCCGAGGGGCGGCATGAAGGGAAAGGGAGGGCGTATGGAAATGAGGTCGAAGTTGTGGTTGCGCGGGGCTGCGTGTCCTGCTATAATGGTCTTAATGGTTAAGGACGCATATCGGCGGGCTTCCGGGAGCGCAGGGCTTCCGCCCTGCAATATTAACAACGGTGCAGGGCTTGCCGGGAGCGCAGGGCTTCCGCCCTGCAATATTAACAACGATGCAGGGCGGAAGCCCTGCGCTCCCGGCCTTGCGCTTCCGGCGTTGGCGGCGGCGTTGGTTGCCGCGCTGGCGTTGTCGGCGCGGGGCGGGGGGGTGGCGGTGCCGTTGCCGGTGCATGCGGACATGGAGGCTTCGGCGGCGTTGGCGCTGGCGGCGCCGGGGGCGCGGGACAGGTCGCTGACGGTCATGCTGTCGCTCGAGGCGTCGGCGGCGAACAATGCGGAGGCGGCGTTTTTCGCGGCGGGCTGCGGGGACGTCCCCGCGGCCGTCATCGGCTGGGACTGCGGGGAGTGGTTCGTCGCGGGCGGCCGCCTGCGGGAACGTCTCGCGGCGGCCGCGGCCTCGGCCGGGGGCGTGCCGGGAGCGCAGGGCTTCCGCCCTGCATCGTTAATATTGCAGGGCGG
>WRJS01000172.1 GCA_009778475.1 Kiritimatiellota bacterium
GGGGGGGGGGGGGGGGGGGGGGGGGGCGCGAAGGGTGGGGGCGCATACAGCCCGCACCACCTTGGCAACGATGCAGGGCGGAAGCCCTGCGCTCCCGGCATTGCGCTTCCGGCATTGCGCTTCCGGCATTGCGAATTTTTATTCCCAATTTACGGCGCGTGAAAAAAAACGACACAATTTTGATTTTCCCCTTGATTTTTGGGAAAATTCATTTTATTGTAACACGTGCATGGAATAATTCTATGCTTTCATCTTACGAGTTAAGGAGAGGTTATGGCCAAGAAGAGTGCACCGAAGACCAAGAACGAGATTATGACGGCAATCGCAGAGGCTGCCGAGATTACGAAGAAGCAGGCGGGCGTTGCGTATGACACGCTGCTCGCGATCGCTTACGCTGGCGCGAAGGATCCCAAGGGCATCATGCTCCCGGGTCTGGGCAAGCTGATTAAGGTCAAGCGTGCCGCGCGTATGGGCCGCAACCCGGCCACGGGCGAGGTCAAGAAAATCCCCGCCAAGACGGTCGCTAAGTTCCGTCTGGCCAAGGCCGCCAAAGACGCTGTGATGAAGTAATCATGGTTTAGGTGTTGCGACTAAAAGGGTGGCGCAGTCATGCGCCGCCCTTTTGTTTTTCTCCCTTCTTGACTTCCCGCCGCACGTTGCGCCATAATATGCGCCATGAATGCAAGAAATGGTTTTCTCTCTCTGCTCGCCGCCGCAGCGGCCGCGGGCGTGTATGCGCAAGACGCGAAGGTCGGTCCCGTGCATTCGGTGGTGGATCTGTCGCATAGCTTCACGTTCTACGCCGACGGGCGTTTCGCGAAGCAGTACCTCGGCCAGCACCGCTCCGTGATGAACTGGAACGCGCTCTACAATTTCGATTTGTCGAACGCCAACCTCATGGTGTTGCTCGACTGCGACGAGCGCCTGAGCTACACGGACAAGGACGTGGCGTGCATCAAAACGTTTCTGGACAACGGCGGGGGCGTCGCGCTGTTCGTGTCGTCGCCGACGTGCAAGCAGGCGGAGCTCGCGAAGAAGCTCGGCGCGGTTTATGAGGACGGCGCTGCCGCGCCGTTTAAAGCCGTCCCTGCGCTGAACGTGGACAAGGTCGAGGGCCGCGCGTCCATCAAGCTCGCCGATGCCGCCGGGTGGACCGCGCTCATCACGGACGCGAACGGCGCGACCGTGGCCGCCATGCGCAAAATCGGCAACGGCCGCGTCATGGTCGCGCCGCGCGGGTTCTCGGGTTCGAACCCTGACGCGAGCGACCCGATCAACGCGGCGTGGCTCGCGCCCGTGCTGGAGCGCCTCGCGCAGGGCAAGGTCATCGATGCGTCGAAGCCCTTCAACGGACGCGGCCTGACGGACGCGGACAACACCGAGACGCACAACGAGATCACGCTCTATTTCAGCGACTATCTGACGCCTTACGCAAAGGCCATGCTCGACATCACCCAGCGCACAAAGCCGTTCATCGAGAAGCGCATGGGCGTGCCGCTCTCCGGCAGCATGGGTTCGAAAGTCGGCTTGCTCGCCACCGGCGGCGGCGGCTTTTCCGGCGGCACGCTCATCGGGCTGGCCGTCTGGTGGGGCGGGTTCCCGGAACGCGAGGACAGCATGATCGAGTTCATCACGCACGAGTCCACGCACTCGTGGGTGCTGCCCTTCCCTGAAATCTGGAACGAGCCCATCGCCACCTACGTCGGCAACCTCGTGATGATCGACATGGGGCACAAGGAGGAGGCCGAGCGGCGCATCGCGGACACCATCAAGCGTGCGCGGCGGCACGACCCCGACATGAAGCTGTACGACATCTGGGGCAAGTCCTGCCACGCGGGCATCGAACCGCTCGAGCGCGGAAAGGTGAACGACCTCGAATGGGGCAAGACGTACTGGATTTTCGAGGAGCTGCGCAAAGAGAAACCGGATTTTCTGGCGACCTATTTCCAGCTCAAGCGCAAGCACGCCACGCCCGATGCGGTCAAGAAATACACGGCGGACATCACCGTCGCGCTGTTGAGCAAGACCATGGGCCGTGACCTCTTCCCGTGGTTCCGCGAGATGGGTTTCGATGTCTCCGCCGACCGCGCTGACATCACGTTCTGATACTCGGCTCAGCCGTTCATCGCATGGGCTATCCTGCCTCAGGCAGTGGACTGCCCGATACAGATTTCAGAATGGATGGCGAGCTCCTTTTTAACCGCGAAACATGCGAAGCACGCGAAAAAATTTACCCTCCAATGTGACTAAAAAGAGTTCATGCATTTTCGCGCCTTTCGTGTCTTTCGCGGTTCATTTCAGGTTGTGACCTCGCCCCGGATTGCGCATTGATGAAAAGTCTTTTTTGGGGACCCGGGTTTGAGGACAGGTCTATTGCTTGCTTCCCGTCTTGGCCCGCCGTCAGGCGCGGAAGAGCGCACCGAGCTTCTTGCCGAGCATGAGGCTGCACCCGACGATGGTGACGCACAGGAACACCATCGCCCACACGCCGAGCGCGGCGGCGAGGAACCGCCCGATGCCCATCAGCTGGAACAGCTCGAAGATCGTCTTGGTGATGGGGTAGTATTCGATCTTCTGCGCGAGCATGAGGCTGTCGGACACCTCCAACATGCTGAACGCGAACGCGAGCAGGGCGCCCGCGATCAGGTTGGCCGTGATGAGCGGCAGGGTCACGCGCCGCAGGGTCACGAACGGCGACGCGCCGAGGTTCGCGCTGGCCTCCTCGAGCGACACGGAGGTCTGCTGCAAGCCGGCCGTCGCGGCGCGCACCATGTAGGGCATGCGGCGTACGGCGTAGGCCACGACGAGGAAGAGCGTGGGGTTCACGCGGATGTCGAGCAGGTTGGCGAGCGCGGGGTGCGCCTTCACCCACGGCGCGGCCGCGAGCGTCCCGCTGATGGAGATGAACCCGAACGCCATCACCAGCCCCGGCACGGCCAGCGGGATCATCGCCAGCCCGTCGAGCAGCCCGCGCAGGCGGATGCGCGAGCGCACGATGACCCACGCGACGGCGATGCCGACGGTCATGTTGAACGCCACCGCCAGCGAGGAGAACACGAGGCTGTTGCGGATGGCCGCCAGCGTCATGTCGTGCCCGAGCGCCTCGGCGTAGTTCGCGCCCGTGAACTGCTGCGGCAGGGCGGAGCGGTACCACGACCCCGGCACGGAGACGCTTGTGAGGATGACCCCGAGGTGCGGCATCAGCGCGAGCAGCGTGACGATGAGGAACGGCAGCGCGAGCAGCAGGCCCGCGAGGCCGCCCGCGGCCTTCGGCTTGTGCTGGACCGTCGCCTTCGCCTGCATGGCGTAGGCCTTGCCGCCGAAGGCCCATTTGCTGAGCGCGTAGAGCGCGGCGCTGCAGCACAGCACGACCGTCACCAGCGCGTACGGGAACGGGCTGCCGCTGATCTCCTTGAGCTCGTCATAGACCTGCACGGAGGCGCACCGCGTGTAGTTCAGCATCAGCGGCGTGCCGAGCTCCGTGAAGCACGCGATGAACACCAGCGTGCATCCCGCGAACAGCCCCGGCATGACCAGCGGGAACGTCACGCGCCAGAAGATTCTCCACGCGCCGGCGCCGAGGTTCTGCGCCGCCTCGTGCAGGGCTGGGTCGATGTTCGCCAGCGCGGCGGAGACGTTGAGGTAGATGATCGGGTAGAACGCCAGCGCCTGGAGGACGATCACGCTGAGGTAGCGCGACTCGCCGAGCCAGTTCACCGGCCCGCACCCGAGCAGCGCGTTGAGCGCGCCGTAGGGCCCGAGGATTTGCGTCAGGCCGATCGCCCCCACGAACGGCGGCAGCACCATCGGCACCAGCACTAGCGCCGCGAAGACCTTCTGGCCGCGGAACGCGTACGTGTGCGCCAGCCACGCCAGCGGGATGGAGAACAGGCACGCCAGCAACGTCGAGCCGACCGCGAGGCGCAGGCTGTTGAACAGGCCCTCCGCATAGACCGGGTTCTTGAACACCCCGAGCAGGTACTCCGCCGTCCAGCGGCCGTTGACGTAAAACCCGCCGCTGACCACGTTCAGGATAGGCCACACCAGCAGCAGGCCGAACAGGCCCGCCAGCAGCCCAAACAAAATCCACGCTGTACGGTTGCGAAGCATGGTCAATACGATACAGGATTCGGCCGCGTTTGTAAACGAAGAAGGAGAAGCGAAATTTACAACCATCTCACACAGCATTAGCGGGATGCCTGTGGTGATATAGCTGTTTAACGGGATAACAGGACGGCAGGACAACGGGGCGGCAGCCTCAGAGCCTTTCCCCTTTCAGCCTCGCTGAAAGTGTGGTGCGGCGCTCGCGGACTTGGTTGGCGCGGATGGCGATGCTGACGGCGCGGGTGGAGCCGACGACGAGGACGAGCTTCTTGCCGCGCGTGATGGCGGTGTAGAGCAGGTTGCGCTGGAGGAGCTTGAAGTGCTGGGTGTGCATCAGCACGATCACGGCGGGGTATTCGCTGCCTTGCGATTTGTGGATGGAGCAGGCGTAGGCGAGGACGAGCTCGTCGAGCTCGGCCTGCTCGTAGCGCACGGGGCGGCCGTCGAACATCACGACGAGCATACGGTCGCCCTCGTGGACTTCCTTGATGTGGCCGATGTCGCCGTTGAACACTTCCTTGTCGTAGTTGTTGCGCATCTGCATGACGCGGTCGCCACGGCGGTAGTGGGTGGCACCGCGCAGGAGGGCGGGGCCGGTCGGGTTGAGGGTGCGCTGGATGACGTCGTTGAGGTTCTCGGTGCCGAGGAGGTTTTTGCGCATGGGGGTTAGCACCTGCACGTCGGCGAGGGGGTCCATGCGGAACTTGCCGGGGATGCGCTGGGTCATGAGCTCGACGGTGCGCGCGAGGATGGTCTCGGGTTCGGCGGTCTCGATGAAGTAGAAGTCGCTGGCGGGGGAGGGGCCGGTCTCGAAGGGCTCGCCGTGGTTGACGTGGTGGGCGTTGCGGACGATGAGGCCGGTCTGGTCTTGGCGGAAGATGGTGTCGAGGCGGCAGGAGGGGACGGCGCCGGAGGAGATGAGGTCGCGCAGGACGTTGCCGGGGCCGACGCTGGGGAGCTGGTCGGTGTCGCCGACGAGGATGAGCGTGGCGGTGTCGGGGAGGGCCTCGAGGAACTGGCAGATGAGGCGGATGTCGATCATGGAGGCCTCGTCGAGGATGAAGCAGTCGCCAGCCATGGGGTTCTCGAGGTTGAAGTCGAAGCACCCGGCGCTGGGGTTGAACTTGAGGAGGCGGTGGAGGGTCTGGGCGTCGCGGGCGGTGGCCTCGGCCATGCGCTTGGCGGCGCGGCCGGTGGGCGCGGCGAGGCGGATGTCGAGCTTGCGTGCGCCGAAGATCTCGGTGAGGGCGCGGATGATGGTGGTCTTGCCGACGCCGGGGCCGCCGGTGATGATGGAGACTTTGGAGGTGATGGCGTTGGCAAGGGCCTCGCGCTGGAGGGCGGCGAGGCTGAAGCCCATCTTGCCTTCGGCCCAGGCGATGGCGCGGCCCGCGTCGATGGGCAGGAACGCGCGGGGGGTGCCGAGGAGGCGGAGCAGCTTGGCGGCGGCGCGGGCCTCGGCGCGGTGGAGGTCGCGCAGATAGACGCGGTTCTCCTCCTTGACGAGCGTGCCGCTCTCGCACTCCTTCGCGAGCGCGTCGGCGAGGATTTCGACGGAGATGTCGAGCAGCTCCTGCGCGTGGAGGAGCAGGTCGGCGTCCACCGCGAAGCAGTGGCCGCCCTCGTCCGCCTCGTAGGTGAGGGTGTAGATGAGGCCGGCGCGGGCGCGGAGCTCGGAGTCGTGCGGGATGCCGACGCTGAGCGCGATCGCGTCGGCGGTCTTGAAGCCGATGCCCCACACGTCCGCGCAGAGGCGGTAGGGGTTGCGCTTGACCACCGCGATCGCGTCCGCGCCGTACTGGCGGTAGATGCGTGCGGCCTTGGCCGTGCCGATGCCGTGCGACTGGAGGAAGATCATGATCTCGCGCACGCCGCGCTGCTCCGTCCACGACTCCTTGATGAGCTTGCAGCGGCTCGCGCCGATGCCCTCCACCTCGCGCAGGCGGGCGGACTGCTTGTCGATGACTTCGAGCGTGTCCTCGCCGAACCGCTCGACGATGCGCTCGGCGTACTTCGGGCCGATGCCCTTGATCATGCCGCTGGCGAGGTAACGGCGGATGCCCTCCGTGGAGGTCGGCGTGATGCAGCGGATCGCCTTGGCCTGGAACTGGCGGCCGTGCGACGGGTGGCGCGTCCACTGGCCCTCGGCGTGAAGCTCCTCGCCCTCCCACATCGCCGCGCAATTGCCCACGACCGTGACAAGCTCCTCGCGCTGGCGCGACCCGGCGGCGCAGCCGGCCACCTTGAGCGTGCAGACCGTGTAGCCCGTCTCCTCGCTGCGATAGACGATCGACTCGACGGTTCCGCTGACGGTTTCAATGGGTTGCGTTTCCGTCATTTAGCCCCCTTTGCGGAGCGGTAGACGTCCAGCGTTTTCGTGGTCATGGCGGTGACGGTCATCTCGCGGCGACAGAGGGCGTACAGGGGGGCGAGCCGCGCGGAGTAGGCGGGCAGGGCGGCGCGCTGGTCGGGGATATTTTTCGAGGCGCCGGACTTTGTGACGCTGCCGCGCAGGCGGATATCCTGCGAAGAGGCGCCGATGAGAATGCCATATTTGCCTGGCTTGATACACCAACTATTCGTCTTTGTATTATAGAAGGAAAAGGCGCGGTCACCGAGCCGGAAGCTGATGGCCTTGCTCTCCCCGGGCTTTAGATGTGTTTTTGCGAAGGCCCGAAGCTCCCGCGCGGGGCGGAACACTTTGCTGTTTTGCGGGCCGCTGACATAGAGCTGAAC
>WRJS01000173.1 GCA_009778475.1 Kiritimatiellota bacterium
CGTTTTCTTTAACCACAATAGACACAATAGAATGCACAATGGACACTATTGTTGTGCCTATTGTGAAAACCATTGTGTCCATCGTGGTTAAAAGTCATCCTGTAAAATCCTGTTAATCCTGTCTAAAAAGTTTGCCGCCGGTTCCGTTCACTTCGCACACGCCTCCGGCGTTGAACATACGGGGCAACTATTTTCCGAGGAAGTCTGATTGCTTGTAAATAAAACCCTTTTCACAGACGTATAAGACGTGGTATTATGGAACCCACTATTTGAGTGAGCGTTGGAAGGAAAGGATGGCGTTATGATTCGGAAAATGATGGTGCTGGCGGCGGGGCTGGCGGCGGCGGTGGCGGGGGTGGCGCAGGATAATGTGTTGTTGTGGAGGGCGGTCGAGGAGGCGGCCGGGAATGACCTGCCCAAGACGGCCATCGAGGCGTTGTCGAAAATCTATGACGCGGGCGTCGCGGCGGGGGCGTGGGATGACGCGCTGGCGGCGGCGGGCCAGCGGGCCATCACGGAGGGGCGCATCGAGGAGGGCGCGAAGGCGTATGGCGCGATCCTGAAACTGGACGCGGCGCGTAAGGCCGCGCCGGAGAAGGTGAGGCCGCTGCTGGATGCGTTGTCCGCGGAATGGCTCTCGCGCTACTATTCGGAGAACACTTGGCGGTTCATGCAGCGTAGCGAGGTCGCGGATGCGGATGAGGGGGACGACATCGATTCGTGGAGCCTGCCGCGTATCCTGAAGGAGGTGGATGCGCGGTTCGCGGCGGTGCTGGCGGATCCGGCGGTGCTCGCGCAGCACCCGACCTCCGCGTTCACGCGCACGTTTTCGGAGGGGAACATTGAGGGCGCGTACCGCCCGACGCTCTATGATGTGCTCGCGTGGCGGGCGGTGGATTTCTACACCAGTGTCATGACCGTCAGGTTCGATGACGATGAGGCCGGCTTCAAGGTGTCGCTCGACGCGCCGCTGTTCGCGGGCGCGGAGGCGTTCATGGCGTGGGCGGGGACGCTGCCGCAGGACTCGCCCGGGGCGAAGGCGCTGCGCCTCGTCGCGGCGGTCATGCGCCACCACAAGGGGCGGGGCGACGCGCTGGCGTTCGCGGACGCGGACTTCAACCGCCTGATGACGGCGCGGAACCTGCTGCAGATGGAGTACGCGGACGAGGGTCTGGTGACGGCCGCATACGACAAGGCGCTTGCCGCGTTCGTCGAGGCGCACAAGGGTAACGAGGTGTCGGCGCGGGCCATTGCGGAGCAGGCGAACCTGTTGTTCCTCGCGAAGGATTACCTCGCGGCGATCGCGATGGCGGAGAAGGGCATGGACGTGTCCCCGAAGTCGCCGGGGGCGAACGAGTGCTATGCGGTCATCCTGAAGGTGAAGGCGCCGTCGCTCGGCGTCGAGACCGAAACCGTGTGGGCGCGGGGCCAGCCCGAGGCCCGCCCCAACGGGGTGGTCAACGTGACCTGCCGCAACATCCCGAAACTCCATTTCCGCCTTTACCCGGCCGCCGCAACGCGTGACCTCGGCACCTATGACATCTTGGCGTCGCACGAGCGGATGAAAGAAATCTTGCAGGGGAAGCATGCGTATGCGTGGGAGATGCCGATCGGGATGAACGACCATCAGGAAACCGCCCGCCCGTTCGAGATCCGCGAGGAACTGAAAAGCGGCGTGTACATCCTCGTGGCATCGACGCGGGAGGACTTCCTGAATGACCGCGCGAAAAACACGCTCGCCGCAACGCTTGTGCAGGTCAGCGACCTCGCCGCAGAGATTTTCAATGTGAACGAGACCTGTCACGTCAGGGTCGTCAACAGCGAGACGGGAATACCCGTCGAGGGGGCGGGCATCACCTGCTTCATGGGCAGGAACACGGAGTTCAACGCGACCACAGACGCGGAAGGGCGGTGCGCGTTTGACAGTGTGGAGAAGGGTGGACGCCGTTTCTCGTTTGAAATCCAAAAGGGTGATGACCGCCTCCTCTGCAGCACATCGCATTATTATTCGGGGGAACGCGAGGAGGACGGCCGCCGCGTCCTGCTGCTGACAGCCCGCTCGATTTACCGCCCCGGCCAGACGGTGCACTACAAGGGCATCTACTACACGGCCCACGCAAAGACAGGCACGTACACCATCCGCCCCGACGCGGAATGGACCCTCCGTTTCCTCGACCCCAACGGCAAGGTCATTGACTCGCGCAAAGAGCGCGCGAACCGCTTCGGCGCGTTCTCGGGGTCGTTCGTCATCCCGGCCGACCGCGGCACGGGGCGTATGACGCTCCAGATGTCGGACACGGCAAACTCCTCCGTCAGTTTCAGCGTCGAGGAGTACAAGCGCCCCAAGTTCGAGGTCACCTTCGACCCGCTGAAAGCGGAGGTCAAACTGAACGGCAACGTCACCGCCAGCGGCCGCGCCGTCACCTACTCCGGCCTGCCCCTCGAGCAGGCCACGGTCAGGTGGTCCGTCGAGCGCAACACGCGCTACCCGTCCTGGCACTGGCGCCGCACGTCCTCATGGCAAGGCCCCCCGACCATCGCCACGGGCGAGGCGCAGACCGACGCGGACGGCACGTTCAAGATCAGTTTCGTCGCCGAGCCCGAGCCGGGCGCGAAGCCCGAGGACGCGCCGCAGTTCACCTACACCATCCACGCGGAAGTCATCGACGCCACGGGCGAGACGCGCTCGGGCAGCCAGCAGATCAGGCTGGGCTTCTCCGCCATCAGCGTGTCCCTGAACGTCCCCGAGTGGTTCACGGCCGACGCGCCCAACGACGTGGCCGTCTCCCTGCGGACGCTCAACGGCGAGCCAGTCGCGGCCGAGGGCAAGGCGGTGGTCTATGCCCTGCGGCAGCCCGAGCGCCCGTCGCGCGCGCAGCAGCAGAGGTACCGCACGTTCGGCATGACAGGCGCGACCCCGGATGCGGACTCCCCGATGGCATGGGAGACCGGGCAGGTCGTCGCGACCGTCCCGTTCGCGGCGGACGCCAGCGGCACCGCGAAACTCCCGCTCCGCCTGCCGCCAGGGTGCTACCGCATCGAGGCCACCGCGCACGACCAGCAGGGCAACCCCGTGACGGAGAAGGCCCTCGTCACCGCCGTTGACCCCGCGTCGAAAACGTTCCCCGTGAAAATCCCGATGGCGTTCATCCCGCAGCAGGCCGCCTGCAAGGCCGGCGAGACGTTCCGCGCGGTGTGGGGGAGCGGCTACGCGCAGGCCTGCGGCGTGCTGGAGATCTGGGCGGACGGCCAACTGCTCAAGCGGTTCACGTCCAAGCCGGACGAGACGCAGATGCAGATCGCGTTCGAGGTGCCGGAGAACCTGCACGGCGGCTTCACCGTCCGCGCCAGCATGGTGCGGGAGGGGCGGCTGTGGACAGAGGGCAAACTCATCGGCGTGCCGTGGGACAACAAGGTGCTGAAGGTGGAGTGGACGCACATCAACTCCAAACTCGAGCCGGGGATCAAGGAGAAGTGGACGCTCACGGTGAAAGACCCCCTGGGGAAACCCGCCCACGCGGAGGTGCTCGCGAGCATGTACGACGCCTCGCTCGACGCGTTCGGCGCGTATGGCGCGTTCGGCACGTTCTGGGGGTTCAGGAGCGAGCGTCTATTCATACGCCCCTCTTTCACGATCGGCAATGAGCGCCTGTATCTAATCAGCACGGGGCCCCATCCCGACAGCGCGACGCCCACGATCTATCCGGCGTGGTCAGAGAGCCTGTTTCCCGCTTGGAGGGCAAGGATGTACAGGATGGCGGCGGTGAGGGGGGCGATGCCGATGCCGATGATGATGGCGGGGGATGAAATGGCCTTGGGCGCCGCCCCGGCGGAGATGATGGATGCCGCCGTCCCCGCCGCCGCCGCCCCGGCGCGGCCCGCCGCCAAAGCGATGATGGACATGGACGCGGCGCCCGGCTTTGTCGCCGCCGCGCCCCAAGCGCCGCCGCCCGGCGAGCCGCCCCCGCCCGTCATGCGCAAGAACCTGGACGAGACCGCGTTCTTCATCCCCGACCTCGTGACCGACGAGGAGGGCAACGCCTCCTTCACCTTCACCGCGCCCGAGGCGCTGACGGGCTGGAACGTGATGGCGTTCGCGCACGACGCGGAACTGCGCTCCGGCCGCGCCATAGCCAAGGCGGTCACCCAGCGCAAACTGATGATCATCCCCAACCTCCCCCGCTTCCTGCGCGAGGGCGACACCATCGCCATCCCCGTCAAGGTCGTCAACACCGGCGACGCGCCGCAGAAGGGCGCCGTCACCCTCACCCTCCTCGACGGCCGCACCGGCAAGCCCATGGAGGGCGAGCGTCCCCGCGAGCCGCTGGCGTTCGACCTCCAGCCCGGCGCCGCCGCCACCGTGTCGTGGACGCTCGACGTGCCGGACAACGCCGCCGGAATCCTCCAGTACGCCCTCCTCGCGCAGGCCGCCGCCCACGGCGACGGCGAGGAGGGCTTCCTGCCCGTGCTCTCGCGCCGCGTGCAGGTCACCGAGTCCATGGCCTTCTCCGTGCGCGGCGGGCAGGAAAAGACGCTGGTGTTCCAGCGCCTCCTCGACTCCGCCGCCGACAAGACCCTCCGCCACCTCGGCGTCCAGGCCGAACTCACCCCCAACGCCACGTGGAACGCCGTCCTCGCGCTCCCCTACCTCATGGAATACCCCCACGAATGCGCCGAGCAAATCTTCCACCGCTACTACGCCAACGCCCTCGCCCGCCAGATCGTCGCCGACAACCCCGTCATCGCCGACACCTTCCGCCGCTGGAAGGCCGACGGCGGCAAGGCCCTCGAAAGCCCCCTGATGAAGAACCCCCACCTCAAGGCCCTCGCCATCGAAGAGACCCCATGGCTCCGCGCCGCCGACCGCGAGACCGAGCAGCGCCACAACATCGCCGTCCTCTTCGACGCCGACCGCCTCGCGCGCGAGCAGGACGCCGCCCTGCGCAAACTCAAGGCCATGCGCACCGACGACGGCCTCTGGCCATGGTTCTCCGGCGGCCACCGCAACGACTACATCTCCCTGACGGTCATGACCGGCCTCGGCCGCCTCCGCCACATCGGCGTCAAGACCCTCGACAACGGCCTCGCCGCCGAATGCGTCGCCAGCACCGACAACTGGCGCATGAGCGAGGACGCGCGATACAAGGCCGCGCACGACAACAAGCCCCCGCCCCTCTCCCCCACCGACGCGCTCTACCTCTACGGCCGCACCTTCTTCCTCGACGACGCCCCCCTCAGCGGCGACGCCAAGGCCTACGCCGCCGAACGCGCCGCCCTCGCCAAGGCCGACTGGACGAAACTCCCCCGCCTCTCCCGCGCCCAGGCCGCCATCGCCCTCAAACGCCTCGGCGACCCCGACACCCCCGCGCTCATCATCCGCTCCATCCGCGAGAACGCCCTCGACACCGAAGAGCAAGGAATGTGCTGGCGCGACAACGCCCCCTCCTGGTGGTGGCACGAACTCCCCCTCGAATCGCAGGCCATGATGATCGAGGCCTTCCTCGAAGTCGCCGCCGACCAAGCCTCCGCCGACGCCTGCGCCCTCTGGCTCCTCCACCAGAAACAGGCCCAGTGCTGGCCCACCACCCTCGCCACCGCGCAGGCCATCTACGCCCTGCTCCTCGGCAAGCCCGCCACCCTCGCGCCGAACGCCGCCGCCACCCTCACCCTCGGCGGCGCCGAGGTCAGGCCCGACGCCCCCGAGGCCGGCAGCGGCTACTTCGCCAAACGCTACCCCCCCGCCGACGTGCGCCCCGAACTCGCCCGCGTCCACGTCACGAACCCCGGCGACGCCCTCGCCCTCGGCGCCCTGCACTGGCAGTACCTCCAGGACATCGACAAACTCACCCCCTCCGCCGACGGCACCCCGCTGCGCATCAAGCGCCAGCTCTTCAAGCTCGAGAAGCCCGGCGGCAAGCGCACCCTGCGCCCCCTCGGCGGCGACGCGCTCGCGCCCGGCGACACCCTCGTCACCCGCATCGAAGTCCGCGTGGACCGCGACATGGACTTCGTGCACCTCAAAGACACCCGCGCCGCCAGCCTCGAGCCCGACGACGTGCTCTCCTCCTACAGGTGGCAGGACGGCACCGGCTACTTCCAGAGCACCCGCGACACCGCCACGCACTTCTTCTTCGACCGCCTCCCCCGCGGCACCCACGTGTTCGAGTACGACAGCCACGTGTTCCAGTCCGGCACCTGCAACGGCGGCTTCGCCGAGATCCAGTGCATGTACGCCCCCGCGTTCAACGCCCACTCCGCCTCCGAGACCGTCAAGAGCAAATAGGGAGGTCCAGCACCAGAAAGGGGACGAAGGGGACGTAGGGGACACAGGGGAAAAAACACCTTCGCCCCCTTCGTCTCTTACGTCCCTTATGTCTCTTACGTCCCTTACGTCTCTTATGTCCCCTTCGCCTCCGATGTCCCCTTCGTCCCCTTATCACCCCCAATTTGATAACTTGTTGATAAATTGATAATTTATTTCATAACTACATCATTTCCAGAATGTTGCATCTGTCTAAAAGGTGTTGATAACTTTGGGCTTGCGCAAGCTGGTGGGGTATGCCATACTATTCGCATGACTAACGCACAAAAAGGGCGGTGGCAATGCCACAATTATCGATAGAGACCTGCCGCAGACTGGCTCAGGCGCGTCGCGACAAGGGGCTGACGCAAAGCCGTGTCGCGCGGGAGGTCGGCTG
>WRJS01000174.1 GCA_009778475.1 Kiritimatiellota bacterium
CAATGATGACGGGATTACTCGCAATGCTGTCTGGAATTTCATATTCTTACAGGGACAAGCAACTCGCCGAGCGGAGCAGGGAGTATGCGACCTCCCGCCAGCGCCTCGCCATGCTCCAGCGGATGAGCAAACTCCCGCCGCCCAAAGGCAGCGACACCTACAATGACCTGAAAAAGGCGCAGGCCTCCTTCCGCTTCCGTTTCTTCAAGACCAACGTCAGCACCAACCTCACCGAACTCATGGCGCGCGACTTCGGCAAGCCGGAATGAGGTGCCGGGAGCGCAGGGCTTCCGCCCTGCATCGTTGTTAATATTGCAAGGCGGAAGCCTTGCGCTCCCGGCGTCATGCAAGGCGGAAGCCTTGCGCTCCCGGCGCCATGCAAGGCGGAAGCCTTGCGCTCCCGGCGCCATGCAAGGCGGAAGCCTTGCGCTCCCGGCGCCATGCAAGGCGGAAGCCTTGCGCTCCCGGCGTCATGCAAGGCGGAAGCCTTGCGCTCCCGGCGTCATGCAAGGCGGAAGCCTTGCGCTCCCGGTGCTGCAGATCGGCGCCCCCTTGGCCCGCCCGCGCCCTTCCCGGGGTGGTTCATTTAATATTGCAAATTGCACTTGCCATTTCACGGGATATTGCAGTATACTGTCTATTCATGTTTTTTTAGGGCGAAGGAGAGCAGTCTGTGACTTCAAATGATGATTATGTTTTGCAACTGTTGCAGGAGCAGGGGTATGTCTCGCCGGGACAGGTCACGGCGGTGATGAACTCCATCAAGCAGGAGGGGGAGACGACGCTGGACATCCTGCTCCAGGCCGAGGCCGTTACCGAGGACATCGTGCTGGGGATGCTCGCGGGGCAGTTCGGCATGGACTATGTGCATGTGAACGCGGACGCGATCGACCCCGCGGTGAAGGACATCATCCCGACCGCCATGGCGCGCAAGTACGGCGTGGTGCCGGTGGACGCGACGGAGACGTCCGTGATGGTGGCGCTGAGCGACCCCATGGGTTATGACGCGGTGGACAGCCTGCGCCTCGTGCTGGGGCGCGACGTTGACGCGGTCATCGCGCCGCGCTCGGAGGTGCGGGCGGCGGTGGACAAGCTCTATCCAGAGGAGTTTGAGAGCATATTCGGGTCGGACGACCCCAACGTTGACGTGTCGGAGAAGGAGAAGATCAGCGACGGTTCGGAATCGGACAACGACGATGCGCCGGTCATCCGTTTCGTGAGCCGCATCATCACGGAGGCGTGCAAGATGCGCGCGTCGGATATTCATCTGGAGCCCATGGAGCGCACATTCCGCATCCGCTACCGCATCGATGGTGCCTTGCAGCAAATGGACAGCCCGAGCAAGCGCCTGCAGGCCTCTATTTTGAGCCGCATCAAGATTATGTCGAACATGAAGATTTCGGAGAAGCGCATCCCGCAGGACGGCCGCATCCAGATTAAGGTGCAGGGACGCGACCTCGATTTGCGCGTGTCGTCCGTGCCGACGAACCACGGCGAGAGCATCGTCATGCGTATCCTCGACAAGACGAACCTCCAGCTGGGCCTGCCGCAGCTGGGGTTCCTGTCGGACGACCAGAACAAGTTCGAGCGGCTCATCAGCCTGCCGGACGGCGTGCTGCTAGTGACGGGCCCGACGGGCTCGGGCAAGACGACCACGCTCTACGCCTGCCTCGGGCAGATCAACCTGCCGGACCGCAAGATCATCACGGTGGAGGATCCGGTCGAATACCAGATGTCGGGCATCAATCAGGTGCAGGTGAACAGGGACGTTGGGCTGGACTTCTCGTCCGCGCTGCGCTCGATCCTGCGCCAGGCGCCGAACATCGTGATGATCGGTGAGATCCGCGACCACGAGACGGCGGACATCGCCATGGAGGCCGCGCTCACGGGCCATCTGGTGTTCAGCACGCTGCACACCAACGACGCGCCGAGCGCGGTGACGCGTCTGCTGGACATCGGCGTGAAGCCGTTCCTTGTGGCGTCGGCGCTGCGCGCGGCCATGGCCCAGCGCCTCGTGCGCGCCATCTGCAACAACTGCCGGCAGGAGTACACGCCGACCGAGCGCGAAATCAAGATGCTCGGCCACATCGGCAAGAGCGTGGCGGGCACGCAGATGTTCAAGGGCAAGGGCTGCACGATCTGCAGCAACAACGGCTACAAGGGACGCAAGGGTATCTTTGAAATCTTTATGGTGGACGACACCATCCAAAAGCTGATTTTCGACCACGCCCCGGCAACGACGTTGCGCTCGAGGGCTCGTGAGATGGGGATGCGCACGTTGCGCGAAGATGGATTGTTAAAAGTAGCGTCGGGCATGACTTCGCTTGAAGAAGTCCTCCGCGCGACCATGGGAGATGCAGACTAATGAGTACAGAGGACAAAACGATTGCGGACATCGGGCTGGACAAGGAGAGGATTGCGGCGGCATACGAGGAGATGCAGGCCTTGCTGCAGGCGACGGTTGACGAAGGTTCGTCAGACCTGCACATCCGCGTCGGGCTGCCGCCGATGCTGCGCGTCCACGGGAATCTGACGGCACTCGATGCGCCCGCGCTGACGGCCGAGGAGAGTAAGGCGCTCGTGTATTCGATTACCCCGGACGACAAGCGTATCGAGCTGGAGCATGAGGGTGGGGCGGACTTCGCGCTGCCGTTCGGCGATCAGGCCCGCTTCCGCGTGAGCGTGTTCAAGGAACGCGACCGCTATGCGACGGTGCTGCGCCAGATCCCGACCAAGATGCTGACGCTCGAGCAGATCGGCCTGCCCCAGCAGGTCAAGGAGCTGCTCTGGAAGCCGCGCGGCCTGATCCTCGTCACCGGCCCGACGGGCTCGGGCAAGACGACGACGCTGGCCAGCATGCTCAACATCATCAACGAACAGCGCCAAGTCCACATGATCACCGTCGAGGACCCCATCGAATACTACCATCCGCACAAGGGGTGCGTGGTGACCCAGCGCGAGGTCGGCCACGATGTGCCGTCGTTCGCGGAGGCCATCCGCCGCGCGTTGCGCCAAGACCCCGACGTGATCCTCGTCGGCGAAATGCGTGACCTCGAGACCATGCAGGCCGCCATCACTGCGGCCGAGACGGGGCACTTGGTCTTTGCGACGCTGCACACCACCGGCGCGGCCGAGACCATCAACCGTATCGTTGACGCGTTCCCGATTGACCAGCAGGAGCAGGTGCGCACGCAGTTAGCGGACGGTCTGGTGGCGGTGATCTCGCAGCTGCTGCTGCCGCGCGTGGACAAGCCCGGCCGCGTCGCCGCGTTTGAAATCATGATTCAGACGCCGGCCATCCGTTCGCGCATCCGCGACAACAAGACCTTCCAGATCGCATCCGACATCCAGACCGGCGCGAAGTTCGGCATGGTCGCGCTCGACGCGCACCTGCTGGACCTCTACCTGAACGGCATGATCTCGTATGATGACCTCGTGACGAAATCGCGCGACCCCGACACCGTCGTGCTCAAGCTGCGCGACGAGCTGCAAGCGCAAGGCAGGAGATAACCCATGGCTGAAACCGAAACACTTGACGCACCTGCTAGCGCACCCGTGTATGACCCGCTGATTGACCTGATGATCAGCAACGGCATCATCGACGACGAACAGGCGGACGACCTGCGCGAGGAACACCAGCGCAGTGGCAAGACCATCCGCTCCCTGCTCGTGGACATGGGCTATGTGGCGGAGGACGATTTGCTGGGCATGATGGCCGCGTACCAAGGCTGCGATGTCGTTGACCTCTCATCCGCGACGCTGGAGTCGGATATCATCGAGAGCGTGCCGGGCAACGTGGCGCGGATGTACACGGTCATCCCCGTCGCCGTCACGGCCGGGACCATCACCCTCGCGACGAGCAACCTCATCGACCCGCTCGTCATGGACGAGCTGATGTTCGTGCTGACCAAGGACGTGCAGTTCGTCCTCGCTCGCGAGAAGGACGTGCGCGAGCGCGTCACCGAATTTTACGGCGACGAGAGCTCGACCGTCGCCGATATGCTCAGCAGCCTCGAGTCCGACATGGCGGTGGACACGTCGCTGGGCGGCGGTGACGAGATGGACGAGAAGAGCCTCGAGTCTCAGGCCTCCGCCGCGCCCGTCATCCGCTTCGTGAACCTCGTGCTGTATCAGGCCGTCACCGACCGCGCGTCCGACATCCACTTCGAGCCGTTCGAGCATGACTTCAAAATCCGCTACCGCGTGGACGGCGCACTCTACGAGATGGCCCCGCCGCCGCGCCGGTTGGCGTTGCCGATCATCTCGCGCGTGAAGGTCATGTCCGGTCTGAACATCGCCGAGCGCCGCACCCCCCAGGACGGGCGCATCGCGCTCACCGTCGCCGGGCGGCAGATCGACCTGCGCGTGTCCTGCCTCCCGACCTCCCACGGCGAGAGCGTGGTGCTGCGCGTGCTGGACCGGAGCGTCGTCTCGCTCGACCTCGAGAACATCGGCCTGCCCGAGGACATCTACGACGAAATCACGATGGACATCGAGAAGCCCAACGGCATCATCATCGTGACCGGCCCGACCGGATCCGGCAAGACCACCACGCTCTACTCCGCGTTGCGCCGCATCAACACCATCGACTCGAAACTCCTCACCGCCGAAGAGCCCGTGGAGTACGACATCGACGGCATCGTGCAGGTGCAGATCAACCCGAGCTGCGGCAACACCTTCCCCAAGGTGCTGCGTGCGTTCCTGCGCCAAGACCCCGACATCATGATGATCGGCGAAATCCGCGACCTCGAGACCGCGCAGATCGCGGTGCAGGCCTCGCTCACCGGCCACTTGGTGTTCAGCACGCTCCACACCAACGACGCGGCGGGCGCCGTCACGCGCCTCATCGACATGAACGTCGAGCCGTACCTCATCGCCTCCACGCTCGAGGCCGTGCTGGGGCAGCGCCTCGTGCGCACCATCTGCCTGAACTGCAAACAGGTTTTCGACCCGGACGCCGAGACCCTTTCCAAGCTGGGGCTGAAACGTGAAAGCATCGGCGACCGCCAGTTTTACTACGGCCGCGGGTGCTCCAAGTGCAACGGCACGGGCTACAAGGGGCGCAAAGGCGTGTTCGAGTACCTGCGCGTCTCCGACCCCATCCGCGACCTCATCAACGAGCGCCGCCCCACGCTGTTCATCCGCGAACGCGCCCGCGAGCTCGGTATGCGCACCATGCGCGAGGACGCCATCCGCAACGTCCTCGACGGCTACACCACGGTGGACGAGGTCTTGAGGTACACCTAATGGAAAACGTTGTCATCATCGGCAGCGGACCCGCGGGCCTCACGGCCGCGATTTACGCCGCGCGCGCGAACCTCGCCCCCGTCGTCATCGACGGGATGCAGCCGGGCGGGCAGCTGACCCAGACGACCGACATCGAGAACTTCCCCGGCTTCGAGAACCCCGTCAACGGCTTTGCGCTGGTGAGCACCATGCGCAAGCAGGCCGAGCGCTTCGGCGTGCGCTTCATGATGGACGCCGTCACCTCGTGCGACCTGGCCGCCGCGCCCAAGAGACTCACGCTGATGATGGCCGGGGCGCTCGAGGCCCGCACGGTCATCATCGCGACCGGCGCGAGCGCACGCTACCTCGGCCTGCCGTCGGAACAGCAGCTGCTCGGGCGCGGCGTGTCCGCCTGCGCCACCTGCGACGGCGCGTTCTTCAAAGGCCAGCGCGTCGCCGTCGTCGGCGGCGGCGACACCGCCATGGAGGACGCGCTCTACCTCTCGCGCCTCGCCGAACACGTCACCGTCATCCACCGCCGCGACGCGTTCCGCGCCTCGAAAATCATGACCGACCGTCTGCTCGCGACACCGAACATCGAGGTCGCGTGGAACTCCGTCGTCGAGGACATCGAGGATGCCGCCAAGGGCGAGGTGACAGGCGTGTGCCTCAAAAACACCCAGACAGGGGAACGCTCGAAGATCGCGGTTCAGGGGTTGTTCGTCGCCATCGGCCACACGCCCAACACCGCCCCGTTCGCAGGGCAGATCGAGCTTGACGCGGAAGGCTACATCATCACCCAGCAGACGCGCACATCCATCGACGGCGTGTTCGCCGCAGGTGATGTGCAAGACCGCCACTTCAAACAGGCCGTCACCGCCGCCGGGACGGGATGCGTCGCCGCGCTCCAAGCCGAGCGTTACCTCGCGGTCGCAAACGGATAACACAAAAGCGAGCGGGCTTGCCGTCCAAGGGAAAGGGCAGGTCCAGCCTGTCCTGTTACCCCATCGCCCCTTCATCGGTCATCCCGTTGCCGGCCGGGAGCGCAGGGCTTCCGCCCTGCATCGAGCAATCCAAGCGTTAACAAGGCGAAAGCCCCCCCCCCCCGCCGCCGCCCCCCGTTTTTTTTTGCGGCGGCCCTCATTCCGGGCTTGCGCTGGGCGGGGATTTGGTGTATCTTGTTGCGCGTCCCTGGCGACAGGGGCAAGTGGACATAGATTAGAGAGACGGGTGTGAGAGCCCATAGAGTAGCTAAGTCCCGATGCAGGTCGGGAAACCGTTATCATACAAAAGGTATTCCCGACCGGGAACCCGAAAGTAACGGATTCAGCTCTATTGAATTCTCACCTTCCCGACTCTCGATTTAATTGGGAGTCTTTTTTGCTGGAACAACGCCGCCGAGGGGCGGCATGAAGGGAAAGGGAGGGCGTATGGAAATG
>WRJS01000175.1 GCA_009778475.1 Kiritimatiellota bacterium
CGCGGGTTTCCCTGAAACATCCGGTTTCCCGGAGGGGGGGCGGCCCCCCCGGGGAGCCGCAATGTGCCTAACGGCTCGCGAGGACGCTCGCCATCCATATCGCGTCCTCCATATCACGCCATCCAAACAGGGTAATCCTCTATCTCGTCATCTGTATTTTACAGGACACTAGAACGCGGGGACCGGGACGGCGGTTTGGCGCTGGGCGGCTTGGTTTGCGACGAATTGCTTGAGGAACGCTTGCGGCAGCTGTATGTTCAGCTTGATGATCTGCTCTTGGCGGTCAATCTTGACTTGCTGGGCAAGGGCTGCGGCGGTGGGGTTGTCTTTAGCCTGCATGGTGAGTATGGCTTGAAGCCCAAGCAAAACCTGATGCAGTTGCGTGGCCTGTTCGAGGTCGCCGCCGTTGAGCGTGACGGTGCCGTCAAGGTCGCCCTTGTCCTCGCCGTCAATGGGCTTCGTGCAGAGCTCGAGGAGGAGGGCTTCCGTGCCTTTCAGGAAAACCAGCTGCTGGTTGTCGGCGACGAAATCCGCCATGTTGTTCAGCTGAAGCACAAGGAAACGGTTGGGGACGGGCGCCAGTGCTTTGGCAAGGGCGGCGTTGGGTGTGGCGGCCGGGTTGTCCACCTGCTTGACGGCGGCGATGACCTCGTCTGCGTCGCGTGACAGCACGGCATGGGTGGGGTCGATGAAGCACAGGTTGTTGCACTGGCCGTTATCCGTCCAGCTCAGCAGGTTGCGGCTGCCGATGGCGCGGTTCTGGAATTCGTTGGCCATGCCGAGGATGGTCGTGAGGCGGTTCGCGTCGAAACGCCCGTAGAGCGCAAGCACGGCATTTGACTGCGCGTTGCCTTTGCCGAACAAGACGACCGTGTCGATGTCGTTGGTCAGGTTGATGCCCGTTGCCGCATGGATGGCGGCAAGCTGGCGCGTGGCGTTGTCGTCCAGCAGCTGCGGCAACAGCTCCGCAGCCTTGCTCGCACGCAAGGCCTTTGCGTCCAGTTGCGCGAACCATGTCGCGCGCTCAGGGATGTGCGACGGCTTGAACTGGGCGAACGTAAGCCCTGCGGCACAGGCCGCCATCCCGGCAATCATCAGTCTCTTCTTCATAACATACTCCTTCCTGAATTTGAGATTGAAAAACAATCCTGTCAAAAACAAATCGTCCGTTTTTGTTACACAGAGCTTCACAGAGGAGTCACAGAGTCACACAGAGTTTTTTTGATTTTCTCTGTGAGCCTCTGTGGATTCTCTGTGGTTCTCTGTGTAACATATTCGTCCTTTCTAAATCAGCGCGTCCTCGATTTTCGCTTTGAGCTGTTCGAGGGTCATGCGCTCCTGCTGCATGGTGTCGCGGTCGCGGACGGTGAAGGTGCCGTCGTCCAAGGTCTGGAAATCGACGGTGACGCACCACGGCGTTCCGATCTCATCCTGACGGCGGTAGCGGCGGCCGATGGCGCCGCCCTCGTCCCAGAACGCGGCGTAGCGGCGGCGCAGGTGCTCGAACACCTCGCGGGCCTTGTTGTACACCTCGGGCTTGTTCTTGACGAGCGGGAACACGGCGACCTTCACGGGCGCGATGCGCGGGCTGAAATGCATGACGACGCGTGAGTCGTCCTTGCCTTTTTCGTCGGTGAGCTTCTGCTCCTCGTAGGCGTTGCAGAGCAGGGCGAGCATCATGCGGTCAACCCCTGCGGAGGGCTCGATGACGTGCGGCACAAACCGGCCCTCGAAGAGCTTGGCGACGAACGCGCGCGCGGCGTCGGCATCCTTGCCGTGCGCGGCCCAGTCGGCGGCGACCTTCTCGGTAAACGCGGCCTTGGCCGCGTCGTCGAGTTTCGCGGCGGCGAGCTTGAGGGCCTCGTCGAACACCTCCATGCTCTTGCCGCTGTGCTTCTGGTGCTGCGAGAGGTCGAAGTCCGAGCGCGCGGCGATGCCCTCGAGTTCTTGCGTGCCGAATGGGAAGGCGTAGAGGATATCCACGCACGCCCTCGCGTAGTGCGCGAGCTCGTCGGGCTTCTGCCAGTATTCCTCGAACGACGACGCGGGCAGGCCGCAGGCCTGTATCCACGCCTTGCGCTGCTCGACCCAATATTTGTGCCACACCTCCCAGCCCCATGCGTCCTGCGGCGTGGAGAGGTCGGGGTTGTCGGCCATGGTCGTGACGCGGCCGAACATCAGCTCCACGGCCTCGTCGGGGCGGATGAAATATTCGAGCTCCATCTGCTCGAACTCGCGCGAGCGGAAGGTGTAGTTGCGCGGCGTGACCTCGTTGCGGAAGGACTTGCCCATCTGCGCGATGCCGAACGGGACCGTCTGGCGGCTGGTCGCGAGCACGTTCAGGAACTGCGCGAAGATGGCCTGCGCGGTCTCGGGGCGCAGGTACGCGACATTGGCGGGATCCTCGACGGGGCCGACGATGGTCTTGAACATCAGGTTGAACGGGCGCGGCTCAGTGAGCTCGCCGCCGCAGTAGGGGCAGGGGCTGCTATCGGCGAGTTGCGCGAAGAGCGTGTAGAGCGACTGCACGGTGGCATATTTTTCCGGCGCGGCCTTAAGCGCCTCCACAGCGGCGGTCAGCGCGTCGGCGTTCTGCACGGCCGCGAGGTTGGGCGCGAGGCCCTGCCCCTTGCCCTTGCACCACGCGGCGAGCTTGCCGATGTCCGCGCCCTCGGCGAGCAACGCCTGGAGCGATTGCCCGATGGGGCCCTCGGTGAGGATGTCCCACACCTGATCCGCGCGCATGAGCTTCTTGCAGGCGCGGCAGGTGCACATCGGGTCGGAGAACGTGTCGAGATGCCCCGAGGCCTTCCAGATGGCGGGGTGCATGATGATGGTCGCGTCGAGGCCCGCGACGTCCTCGCGGTTGCGCACCGTGAAGCGCCACCAGTCCTCCTTGATGTTGCGCTTCATCTCGCAGCCCATCGGGCCGTAGTCCCAGAAGCCGTTGATGCCGCCGTACACCTCCGAGCTGTGAAAGATAAACCCGCGGCGTTTGCACAAGGACGAAATCACGTCCAGACTATTCATCGTTTCCATAAATCATTCCTCTTTTTATTCTCACACAAAGGCACAAAGGTCACGAAGGATTTTTTAATTGAGACTGACTCTTCTTTGTGACCTTTGTGCCTTTGTGTGAGTTTTTTTCATTCGCCTTCCCCATCGGGGGTGTCGAGCTTGCTCAGCACATCCAACACGCGGTCGCCCTTCTCGATCGAGCCGTCCAGCGTAAACCGCAGGCGCGGCGTGTACTTCAGCGTGAGCTCGCGGTTGATGATGGACTGCAGCGCATCTGCCTTTCTCGCCAGCTTGCGGAGGATGTCCCCGCGCTCGTTCTCGTGTCCGAAGATGGACACCGACACCGTCGCATTGCGCAGGTTCGGGGCGGTCTCGACGTGCGTCACCGTGACGGACGCCAAGTCGATGGGGTCACCCGCGAACACCTTGTACAGCGCCTCCCCGATCGCGCGGCGCATCAGCGCGTTCACCCGCTCTAAACGATTTACACTCATAAAAATCTTTCTCCCTCGCGCTAATCATGCGCGAATGACCCTTTATAATACCTGTCTGCCTCTGTTTCTGCAAGCGCGAAACAAAGAAAACGCACCGCCGCGCCGTTTTCTGTTGGCACCGGGGAGAAAAAACGGTAAACTGGAAAACACTTGAAGAGAGTAGCTGGATTGACGCACAGAGGGCGCAGGGAAAAAAGCGTGAGGCGTAAAGAGAGAGGATTTGTTTTGACAGGATGATTGTTTTCGCGCAGAGGCAGGGCCCCCACGCGCGCGACGCGCAACGGGTGGGGTACGCAAAGACGTAGCGTTGTAAAGGATTTGAAATCTAAAATCGAATTCTCTCTGCGCCTTTGCGCGAGACAAAGGAAAAAGGCGTTTGTCGTGACATGAAGATCGCACACATTATTGCGAGTTCAGAACCCGGGGGGATGGAGAACCATCTCGTCACCCTCTGCAATGCGTTGTCGAAGACCTGCCAGGTATCCGTGATCGCCCCCACATGGCGGGCCGGCACGTTCGCGCCCGAGGTGAAGGTTATCGCGTTCGACGGGCTGACGTCCAGCCGCTACAACCCCATCATCGGCTTCAAGCTGTGGCGGCTGCTGGAGGCGCTGTCACCCGACATCGTCCATGCCCACGGCACCAAATCCGCCATACTGGTTTCGCGCCCATGCTTCAAGGCCTACGCGCGCGTCGCGACGGTACACGGCATCAAAAAGCACACGTACACCTTCAGCTTCTTCGACCACATTATCGCGGTCAGCCAAATCGTTGCCGACAGCCTTCGGCCGTATCCAGCTACCGTCGTTTACAACGGCATCCACATCCCCGACGCGCCGCTGCCGCCGCCCTGCAACACGCCGCCGCTGGCGCTCGCGATCGGCCGCCTCGCCCCGGTCAAAGGCTTCGACGACCTCATCGCCGCATGGACGCGCGTCAACGACGCGCACCTTCAGATCGCGGGCGACGGCCCCTCGCGGCCGCGCCTCGAATCGCTCATCGCGCGGCACAACCTCCAGCACCGCGTTAAGATGCTTGGGGCACGGGAAGACATCGCCATGCTGTTGAACGCCTGCGATCTGGCCGTCATCTCGTCGCACCGGGAAGGCGCGTCCCTGGTCTTTGCGGAGGCGCTTGCGCACCGCCGCCCTGTCGTCTCCACCGATTGCGGCCTGATGTCCGGCCTGATGAAACCCAGCCAGCTTGTCACGCCCAAATCCCCCATCGCGCTCGCGTCGAAAATCAACGCCGCGCTCGCCGACCTGCCCGCCTACTCCGCAACGCTCGCCCCGCTCTACGACCTCTGCCGCCGCGAGATGACCGTCGAGGCCATGGCGCAAAAGACGCTCGCCGTCTATCATGCGTTTGCGCGCGCGAGGCCCGCCGCGCCGCATCAGCAAGGGGTGACATGATGGCCACGCAGGCGCTCAACGGGAAAGCATTTGAGTATGCCCTCGCCACGCAGTATGCGGCGTGCGTGAAAGCCCGCGGGCTTGCGGTTGAAGTCACCGAGGATGCGGCGTATGCGTTCGCAAAGAAGTCGTACCTCGCGCTCGGCGCCGCCGAGCGGCGGGCGTTCGACGCGGCCGCGATGGGCTCGGCGGAGACGCTGCTCGCGCTGGAGCCGGGGCTGCGCACACAGAAGTCGCCCGACGACAAACTGGCCATCCGCCTCGCGGCGGACGCGGAGGGGATGCAGGGCGATGTGCGCGACGTCATCTTCTCTCGCAAGGACGCGCAGGGGCGGACCGCATGGGAGACCGGCATCTCCGCGAAAAATAATCACGAGGCTGTCAAGCACGCGCGCCTCTCGCCATCCATCGACTTCGGGCAGGAGTGGATCGGGCATCCCTGCTCCAGCGGGTACTTCGCGGCGGCCGAAGACATCTTCGCGCGGGTCAAGGCCGAGCTGGCGCTCAACCCGCAGGCGACGTGGGAGGGCCTCGGGGAGCGCAAGGAGCGGGACATCTATATGCCGCTGCTGGAGATTTTCCGCGACGAGCTGCTGCGCCTCAACACCGTCCATGCGTCGGACGTGCCGCCGCAGCTGCTCATCTACCTGATCGGGCGCAAGCCGTTCTACAAGGTCATCAAGCAAGACCGGCAGGATCTCGTCATCGTCAAGGCCTTCAACCTCGGCGGGCGGCTCAACCAGCCGTACAACGGCGCCAAGCCGCGCGTGTCGTGCGAGAAGCTGCCGCTCCCCTCGCGCATCATCGAGTTCACGTTCAAGACCGACTCGCTCAACACGCTGAACATGGTCATGGACAAGGGCTGGCAGGTGAGCTTCCGCATCCACAACGCGAACGCGAAGCTGGAGCTCTCGCTGAAATTCGACATCCAGCTCGTCGGCAACCCCTCGAACATTTTCACGCACTACGCCTTCCTCGCGGAGGCGGGGGGGGTGAGGGACCGAGCTTTAGTTTAGTTGAATGTTCCGTGTTGGATATTGGATATTCTCGCCCCCCGTAGAGACGGATGATTATCCGTCTCCACGTGTCATTGCCTTCGGGAGACGGATAATCATCCGTCTCTACGCCTCCCCACAGCGCCCCCTCCCACAGCGCATTCCACTTGGACATTGAATATTCTCATGCCCCATTGGCCGCGGTCGCGCCAACGGGGTCCCCTGTGTTGGATATTGGATATTCCCTCCCCCCGTAGAGACGGATGATTATCCGTCTCCACGTGTCATTGCCTTCGGGAGACGGATAATCATCCGTCTCTACGCCTCCCCACAGCACCCCCACACACAGCGCATTCCACTTGGACATTGAATATTCTCATGCCCCATTGGCCACGGTCGCGCCAACGGGGTTCCCTGTGTTGGATATTGGATATTCTCGCCCCCCGTAGAGACGGATGATTATCCGTCTCCACGTGTCATTGCCTTCGGGAG
>WRJS01000176.1 GCA_009778475.1 Kiritimatiellota bacterium
GCGGTGCCTCCCCCCTCCCCGCAAAAAAGCCCCGGGCTCGCGCCAGGGGCTCTTTTTTAGGCGGGGCGGCGGCATCCACGCCGGCCGCCCGCTCCCGTCACGCTACTTCCGGAACCTCCGCCGCAGCCCGACCGCCGCCAGCCCCAGCGCCAGCAGCGCCGCAGAAACCGGCTCCGGAGCAATCACGCCCCACGCGCCCATGCCATCGCTACCGCCAAACTCAGCATAGGTAAATGGCGCCGCAGTTCCATCGTCAACATTTGTCGTATAACCAGTGCCAGGATAAATATCTGAATATGTATAATACCATGTGCCACCAAGATTTACAAAAGCTATCGCAATGTAATCGGCTGACGAGGTTGTAATTTTGCTGGAAGCGGCGACTTGTTCAGACATTGCACCACGGCTTCCCGTACTTTGCCCCCAGCCCAGGAACGCCGCATTATCATTGCTCCCGATGGTCGGGATGAACGACCCATCCGCGTCGGTTATAAGACCAAGCGCAGAAGTCAAATCGCTCTGCAGAACTAGCGCATACGTGAATACCGTGTCAGCAGCTATTTGACCTGCCCCTGTTCCCCAGCCTGTGTAACTCCCTGGATAAACAGGGTTGTTTGGTCCCATAAATTGGGCCGCCACGTTCCAGTTCAGATTCGCAGCAGAAGCCATCCCCGCCGCCAGAACCACGGCAAACGCCGTCATCATCACTTTTTTCATTTCCGTTTTCCTTTCCTTGTTCACAAAGGCGTTTTCCTGAACTACATGGACAGGTAACCGCCGAGAATCATCCACTTACAATTGCACCGTGTTTGCGATTTCGACTGCAGGATTACTCACACCATTTGGCACAACAATCCAGAACCCTTCATTGGGTAGGAAAGTATGTGTAATTTCGATTTCCCAATCATTCTCATCGCCCCACCAAGGGGTACCAGAATCCCAGTTTTTCTCGACCCATGTGGCCCGTTCATAGCTCGTTCCGTTCCACCACTGAATGGATGCACCACCCGTCATAGGAACACTTACGAGCGTGATATCAGAAAGGCTCAAATCTGTCGGTAACGGGTTAATCATCATGAACTTCTTGTTGGACGCCAAGGGGAAGTCATAATTTGCGAACCCTGAAAGTGCAACCTCGCCAGCCTGCGTGACTTTCGCATTGGGGACACCATTCGGAATCACAATCCAAAAACCCTCGCCAGGGGCAAAAGTGTGTGTGATTTCGATTTCCCAATCGTTCTCATCGCCCCACCAAGGAAGTCCAGAGTCCCAGTTTTTTTCGACCCATGTAGCCCGCTCATAACTCGTGCCGTCCCACCATTGAATGGATGCGCCACCCGTCATAGGAACATTCTCAAGTTTAATGGAGGCAAGGTCAAGCCCCTCCTCGCCGACCTCGACGAACTGCGCGCCCGACATGAGCTTCTGGTTGGCCGCGACGCCTTTTGTGGTGTAGCCGACGACATTGCTGTCCACAGCGGCAGCCATGCCCGCGATCGCGCAGGCGGCGAATACTGTAACTAACTCCTTCAGGTCCAGGCGCCGCCGCGCAACCCGTTGGGGCGCGGGGGGTTACGGCGCGTTTGCGGGGGTGCTTGTAGGGGCGGTGTAGGGGCGCGACCCCTACAGGCAGTGCGCAACGCGCTGGAACCCAACGGGTTATGGCTGCGGGTTGTAGGGGCGGGAGCTGCGGGTTGCGGGTTATAGCCGCATTGCGCATTAAAGGGCAACGTTTTTTTGCCGCAACAGGCGCAATGGACTTCGTTAGGCACAATAGACCTGTTCTGAAACCTCAAGAATCAAGACCGTTTTAACCGCGAACCACGTGAAACGCGCGAAAAAAGTTTGACCCTTCAATGTGACAAAAAAGAGCTCACAAATTTTCGTGTCTTTCGCGGTTCATTTCTGCCTGTATGAGAATTAGCGCAAAGACCTCTGCCAAACCTGTGTCCCCTGCCGGAAGCGTTCAGCATGATTGTTTTTTCCGGAAAACATGAGTATGCCCCTAACGGACATGAAACCCTGTTGAGAATATATTCCTTCGGAGGAGGTCGCGCAAGGCTTTTTGTGCCGGAACGCCGTCGTCAAAAACCAACCCCTCGCCGCCTCTGTACGAAGCAGGAATAAAGTGGTGTTTTGCCTTGCGCCTAATCATCAGAAGGGGTACACTTACACACATGAATTTTACACGCACTTCGGTTTTCATCAGGTGGGGTGAGTTCGTTTTCCTCTACGTTGCCGTGCCGGTCCTGGTGACGTTCTGCCTCCCGGCGCAGGGCGCGATCCCTGCATTGTGGGGAGGGGCTCTGCTCGCGTGGTGGCTGGTGAAACGCACGCCCGAAGGGGACGCGCTCTTGCTCGACGGCGAGGCGCGCGTGCCGTTGCGCAGGGCGCTGGGCGGCATCCTGCTCCGCTTCGCCGTCGGCGCGGCGCTGTTGACGGGGCTGCTGCTGTGGCTCCACCCCGGATGGCTGCTTGAGTTCCCGCATGGCAACCCGAAACTCTGGGGCGTCGTGTGCGTGGCCTATCCCGTGCTGTCGGTCTTCCCGCAGGTCATCATCTACCGCGTCCTGTTTATCCGGCGGTACTCGTCGCTGTTCGCGTCGAAGCGCTTGGCGTGGCTTGTCGGCGCGATGGTCTTCGGGTGGGCGCACCTGCCGTTCCGCAACCCGTTCGCGCTGGTGTTCCCGTTCGTCGGCGGGTTCCTGTTCATCCACACTTATCAGCGGACGCGCTCCGTGCCGCTGAACATCCTGGAGCATGGCCTGTACGGCTGTTTCCTGTTCACCATCGGCTGGGGGCAATACTTTTTCTACGGGACGCAAGCGCTGCTGGCCAACTAAAAAACTCCTCTCTCGCGTTGTCACAAGGCTTGTGTTCGGGGTGCGGTTGTGGTATAACGTTATCTATGTCCGCATCAGGTTTGGCGGGCGAGGAATTGAGATGATGCTGAAAAAAATCTTTTTGAGTGTGTTGTGTTGCATGGCGGCGGGCGGCTTTCCGGCGCGGGCGCAGGACGTGTTTGAAATCCCCGAGACGCTGGAGGAGGCGGAGGCGGAGAACCGCACGGCGGCGCAAATCCTGCATGACTGCACGCGGGTTATCCCGACGGAGCCGATGCTGCTGAAGGGGATGCTGACCGTGCGGAGGAACCGCGGGGCGGTGCTGGCGGAGTATGCGTATAACCTGCTGATGGACTGGGGCGCGGAGCCGCCGTCGGCCGAGTGCCTGCTGTTCGAGAAGGATGCGAAGACGCTGCTGGAGCGCGCACAGTTGGCGCGTCCGCTGGGGCGGTCTGCGCAGATCCGCCTCTATGAGGGCCCGCAGATGGAGGCGGCGGAGACCCCGGCGTTCTCGTCGCGCATCCGCGGGACGGACATGACGTGGCTGGACCTGACGCTGGATTTCCTGTGGTGGAAGGACGTGCGCTTCGACGACGTGCCGCGCGGCAAATGCAGGACGGGGCGCACGTGCCACATCCTGCTGGCGTCGCCGCCGGAGGATATCCCGGGCTGCGCGGCCATGCGCATCTGGGTGGACGTTGCGCTGTGCTGCGTCATGCAGGCGGAGCAGCTCGGCCCGCAGGGGAAGCCCGTGCGCAAGATGTGGGTGCAGAACGTGAAGAAGTGGGAGGATCGCTGGATGATCCGTGATATGGAGATTGAGACGCTGAACAGCGGGCACCGCACGCGGTTGTCCGTTGACGACGCGGCCAAGCCATGAGCCCGTTGCTGCTAGCGGCCACATGTGCGGCATTGCTGATCTTGTTTTTGCTCTCCGCTTTTTTCTCCGGGTGCGAGACGGTCTTGTTTTCGCTGTCACCGGTTCAGATACAGCATATCCGCGAGACGCATGCGGCGGCGGGGCGGCGCATCCAGAGGCTGATGGATGACCCTGCGCTGATGCTCTCGACGCTGCTGGTGGGCAACACGCTGGTCAATTTCGCGATCGCGACGCTGGGTTATCTCGTCATCGCGGCACTGGTGCCGCTGTGGTCGCAGGCGGTCGCCATCCCGCTGGTCACGGTGCTGCTGCTGCTGTTCGGGGAGGTCGCGCCGAAGCGTCTCGCGCTCCAGTATGCGGAGCGCCTGGCGCCGGCGTGCAGCAGGCTGCTGGTGTTCTGGATGTGGCTGCTGCGCCCGTTCAACATCGTGCTGACGGCGGGGTCGCGGGTGTTCAAGAAACGCCTGCGGCGCGAGCGGCGCGCGCTCTCGGACGACGAGCTGATGACGGTGGTGGAGGTCGGCGAGGAGCAGGGCGTGCTGGACGCGGAGGAGGCCTCGATGGTGGACGGCATCATGCGGCTGTCCGAGCTCAAGGCGAGCGACGCGATGACGCCGCGCGTGGACATGGTCGGCATCGACCTGGACACGCCGCTGGAGCGCCAGCTGGGCATCGCGCGCAGCGCGCACTGCCGCTACCTCCCGGCGTTCATGCGCGCGCCGGACGCGCTGGAGGGTTTCGTGGACGTGGTGCAGTGGCTGCTCGACCCGGAGCATGACGTGCGCAAGGCGACGTTCGCGCCCCTGCTCGTGCCGGAGAACATGGCGCTGGACGACCTGCTCGTGCAGTTCCAGCGCACGGGCCAGCCCATCGCCTGCGTGCTGGACGAGTACGGCGGCACGGCCGGCCTGATCACGCGCGGCGACATCTTCGAGCTCATCGCAGACCCCGTCGTGAGCCCCTTCGAGCGCGAGGACGCGGACATCCAGCACCTGCAAGACAACGTCTGGATGATTGACGGCACGGCGAGCCTCGAAGAGGTGAACCATCAGCTCGAGCTCGAGCTTGAGGCGGACGACGCGGACCGCATGGCCGGGTGGGTCACGTTCCACGCCGGCCACCTGGCGCAGCCCGGCCAGTGCGTCGAGGCGCAGGGCTGCCGCGTGACGGTGCGGCGCATGCGCAAGCGGCGCATCGACGCCGTCCAGCTCGAGATCCTGCGCTACCCCGAGGAGGACATCGAGGAGCAGGCCATGGGCTACGACGACCCGCCCGCAGAGTCGGCGGAAGAGGACTCCGAGGAGGGGCTGGCATGAGCGTCGCGTGGCACCTCTTCTTCATGCTGCTGTGCCTCGCGGGGGTGGCGTTCTTCGCGGGGGCGGAGTCCGGCGTGCTGTGCGTGAGCCGCGTGCGCCTGATGCACTTCGTGCGCAACGGCCTGAAGCCGGCGATCATCCTCGCCCGCTACCTCGACGACATGCAGCACTTCGTCGTCACCGTGCTGGTCGGGTGCAACCTCGCCAACGTCATCCTCTCCACGCTCTCGGCCCGCGTGGCGCTGACGCTCTTCCCCGGCCACCCGCTGGCGCAGACGCTGTGGGCGTGCGCGGTGGTGTGCATGGTGCTGTTCTTCAGCGAGTACCTGCCCAAGCTGTTCTTCACGACGCGCCCCCTGCGCCGCACCCTGCTCGTCATGGACGCGTTCCGCGTGATGGACACGCTGCTCTACCCCGTGACGCGCCTCGTCTCCCTGCTCACCTCATGGTTCGTCCCCGCGAACGCCCACGCGCAGCAGTCCCTCATCACGCGCGAGTTCATCCAGGACGTGGTGAGCGACCCCAAGGACGGCGCGCAGATCACCCCCATGGAGCGCCTGATGATCAACCGCGTGCTGGACCTGCAATCGCAAGCCGCCGCGCAGGTGATGACGCCGCTGGACAAGGTCGCCTCCCTCACGGAGGACGACCCGCTCACCACGTGCTTCGACACCGTGCGCGCGTTCGGCAACCACGCGCGCCTCCCCGTGTTCAGCGCGGACGCGAAACGCTGCGTCGGCGTCTTCACGGTGCTGGACGTCTTCGCGATCCGCGCGAACATACGGCACGCCACCGTCAACGCCTTCATGCGCCCGCCGCTCTTCGTCAGCCCCGACATGAAGGCCGACGACCTGCTCCCGCTCATGCGCAAGAACCGCCAGCACATGGCCATCGTGCGCGGCCCCGCCGGCGACGTCCTCGGCATCATCACGGAAGAGGACATCCTCAACATCCTCACCGGCAACCTCGGGTGATAGACGTGTCCTCAAACCGCAAGATTCAAGGCTGTGTCAACCGCGAACCACGCGAAAAAAAACTTGCACTGCAATGCGACTAAAAAGAGGTCACAAATTTTCGCGCCTTTCGCGGTTCATTGCAGGCTGTGACGTTAACCCGGATGACGCATCAATGAATTTTTTTCTGGGGATTCCGGTTTTTAGGCCA
The DNA here is from genome assembly GCA_009778475.1 of Kiritimatiellota bacterium. Classification (GTDB taxonomy): domain Bacteria; phylum Verrucomicrobiota; class Kiritimatiellia; order RFP12; family UBA1067; genus WRJS01. Next base: position 6,204 of record WRJS01000176.1, read on the forward strand.
GGTCTAATGCACCTCGCCGCGCACGGCTTAACGCCCTCTGCGTGCGGCTTAACGCGCGGCGCGGGGCGCGCCGCGCCGCCCGCGCCCCCCCCCCCGGAAAAAAAAGGGAAAAAAAAAGAAAATGGGTATTGACAACCGGGGGGCGGCTGGGGGATTGTATGCACCCTCTTGCGCCGCCCAGGGC
>WRJS01000177.1 GCA_009778475.1 Kiritimatiellota bacterium
CCCGAAGAAATGAGTGAAGCACGTCTTTTTTTCGTTCCCGCCCTCGCCGTACACCGCCTCAAGCTCCGCGTTGAACGCGAAGGTTTTGCGTGTCTCCGTCCCCTGCCGCACCCACACGGTTCCCGGCTTGGCGAGCGTCGCCCTGATGTGCGGGTATTCCGGCGGCATCTTCTTGCCCCGGTAGAACACATAGAACTTGGATCTTGACCCCGCGCTTCCGGTCACATAGAGCTCTTTCCCGTCGGGCGACATCACCCACTCCGCATTGTCGCCGGACACGCTGCGCGGACCGACGGGTGTCCATTTATCCGTCCTGTTCTTGTCCCCGTCGCCATCCACTTTCACGACCATTGTCCCGTTTGCAGTGAACGTGACATCCGATGACCAGCCGCCCATTTTCGCGTGCCACTCCGACCCCGCGAACAGGGCCTTTGTCTTTTCAGCGTCGAACGCCTCCTGCGCGGTGGCGCGGAGAGACATCAGCAGGACACCCGTCATCATCATCCAGAAACGCATCGTCGATTCCCCTTTCACTGTAAAAGGGAGATATTATGCAAAAAGGGGAAGGGCAAGACAAGGGATAATTGCCGCGCAATAACATTGATGCCGCTGAGCGTCTAAATGGCAGGTGTCGTAGAGACGGATGATTATCCGTCTCCGCAGCTTATGGAGTGCGGCGGCTTGCCGCCGCTTTTAACCGCAGGGGCTTGCCCCTGCGCACAAGCAACCCCAATCCCCCTTATCCTTAGCCTTCGCGGACGGGGGCGAGCCCCCGTCCAGAAAGCGGCGGCAAGCCGCCGCACTCCATAACACGGCAACAGGGCTTTCAGCCGTGAATGGTTTGGGCAACACTAACGCAGGACATTGCCGCACGCTAGGATATGTCGCCCTTGCAGGGCTGGGAACCGTTACTACTTTAAGATTTTGCATTTCCTGTTGCGCTCGGCGAGCAGCTGCTGGAGTTCGTTGCACAGTGCCTTTGCCGCGTCGTTGTCCGCGCGCTCGACGGCATCCGCGAGGGCGGCGGTTTTGGCTTCGATTTTGTTCTCGATGGCGGCGAGTTGCGGGCTGCTCATCGGGTCGCTGTAGCGGATGGTTTCGGCGAGGTCTTTCAAACACCGTTCCACGGGGTCGTCGGAGACCCTGCCCGCCATGCCCTCCACGTCCACTTGCAGGGACTTGATGTAGAACACCTTCTCCCGAACCTTCGCGTCGATGCGCTGTATCTCCTCTTTGGCGGAGTTCACGGTGATGAGTCCGATGAGGCAGATGCACAGGAGGATGACGTTCAGCACAATCATGTATTGGCACGGTATGACGCTGCCCAACGCCATCTGCGCCAAGCCGAGCGCCAGCTGAAGGGCGAGGTAGCCCCACGCCACCGAGATGAGGGGGATGCTGTAGAACTTGCTCTGCAGCCCCCCGCGGTCGAAGGCGTAGTAGCTGACGCCCGCCGTCATCAGGAGGGCGAGCATGGCGAACCCGTAGCCGGTCCAGAAGCCGCCGCCCCTGTTGAACGGGAGCACGAACGCGACCACGTTGTACACGATCAGGATGAGCAGCGTCACGAGGACGAGCGTCTTGTTTTTGGCGATGTCTTTCATGTGATGGTTCTCCTTTTATTACAGGTTGTTGAGCAGGTCTTTCCGTTGCGCGTCGAACTCCTCGTCCGAGAGCATCCCCGCCTCCTTCATCATTTTCAGCTTCTCGATTTTCTGCTTGAACGCCGCCATGCCGTCGGGTGGCGTCGGCGCGGGTGGCGTCGGGGCTGGCGGGACGATGCCGATACCCGCGACGGCGGGGCCTGCGCCGTTCACCCCCTGCGTCGCGCCGAGCGCGCCCGCGACAATCCCGGCGACGGGTGCGCCTATGCCGCCCGCCGCGCCCATCATCATGCCCAGCCCGATGCCCGTGTTGGCGATGCCGCCCACGGCCTCGTTCGAGGCAAACGTTCTGGCAACCTCGCTGGCAAGTTCTTCTTGTTTTGTAATTTTTTCGTGCATCCGTCTTTCCGCTTCCGCTTTGCCTTCCAGAACTGTTTTCTTGGCTATTGCCTCTGCCTCGATTTGCATCTTCTCCGCGCTGGTCTGCTGGTCGATGATGCCGACCTTCTGGCGCAACTGCGCCTCGGCGATGTCGGCGTACTGGCGGATGTGGATGTCGCGGGACTTCTCGTAGGCCTTGTCGCCGTCGGGCTTGACGATGGTGGTCACGAAGAAGCGTTCGAGCGACAGGCCGTAGTCCGCGAAGTCGGGCATGAGCTGCTTGTGCAAGACCTCGGAAAGCTCGCCCATGCGCGAGTCGATCTCGAAGATGCCGAACGTGCTGCCCTGCATCGTCTGCGCGAGGTAGGGCTTCACCCGCGCCATCAGGAAGGCGCGGAACATCTGCATGAGGGAGGCCTGCCCGAGCGCGTTCCCCGTGCCGACGACCTTCACGAGCAGTTTGCGCGAGTCCTCGACGCGCAGGGACATCTCGCCCGAGGCGCCGATCTTCAGCGGGAACTTGTACGTCGGCTCCATGTACTGGACTTGGGAATCCGTCCCCCACTTGATTGCCATCTGCTCCGTCTTGTTGACGAAATAGACTTCGCAGTGGAACGGGGTCTGGTCGTTGGTCGGCTTGTTAAAGAACTTCCTCACCAGCGGGATGTTCTGCGTCTCGAGCGTGTGCCGCCCCGGGCCGAACAGGTCCAGCGCCTGGCCGTTCATGAAGAACACCGCCTCCTGCGACTCGTGGACGATCAGCTGAGTACCCGTGTTGAAATCCTCCTCCCGCGCCTTCCAGATGAAGGTGCTGTTGTCCCCCTCGTACTTCACGATTTGAAAGATGTCCGCCATCGCCGTCCTCCTTAACTATATCCCCTCGTAGCCCGTTTCATTTTATAAGGACGGCTTCCCTGATGGGCATGGAAAGACGTACCTCTGATTCCTACAATGCCTAACTGCGACACAACCAAATGCCAATCTAAAACACTGTATGTATTTCGGAGACACGCCTAAAAAAAAAAGACGCACCTCATACTTTACACTTTAGATTTGAGAACTCTCGCAGATAAATGTGTCTTACATTTTATCTACAAGCTTGGTTGTCTGCAGTTAGATGCTCTGCACAAGCGTACAAAAACATCTTTGCGAAGGAAGTGTGACCTTCGCGGCAAGGTGTCACGGGAACCCCCCGTGACGGTCAAAGAACCAGTATCCCCGAAAGCAACACCCGTTGCCCCGGAAAGACACGATAAATGTTACCCTTTCCGTGCCTTCTTTGCAAGGGGAAAATGAGTTTATAATATATAATTCATAATGCATAATTCATAATGCACAATGCATCTCAGAAATTATGCATTGTGCATTATGAATTATGCATTATAGTTGCGCCTACTTCTTCTCGACAGGCACGAAGCCGATTTCCTCGATAATCTCCCTGCCCTTTTCGGTGAGCGCCAGTTTCAGGAACGCCGCCGCGCACGAGCCGTCTTTCGGCTCGCCGTTCGTGAACATGAACAGGTCGCGGGAGATGGGGTAGGTCTTGTCGCGCACTGTCTCCACTGACGGCGCGATGCCCTTAATCTCCAGCGCTTTCACCGAGCGGTCCACGAAGCCCAGCCCCGCGTAACCGACCGCGCCCTTGGTGCTCTGGACGCGCTGGCGGATCGCGCCGTTGCTGCCGACGTACTCCGCGCCCTCGCACACCTTCTCGTCCTTCATCACGAGTTCCTTGAACGTCTCGAACGTGCCGCTGTTCGTGTCGCGGCTGATGACCACGATTTTCAAATCCGTCCCGCCCACGTCTTTCCAGTTCGTGATTTTGCCCGCGTAGATGTCGCGCAGCTGCTCAACCGACAACCCCTTCACGCGGTTCGACGGGTGCACGATGATGGGCAGCGCGTCGTGCGCCACGACGTGCTTGACGGGCTTCACGCCCTTCTCCTCCATCGCCGTGCGCTCCGCGTCCTTGAGGTCACGCGAGAGGTTCGCGATGTCGCACGTCCCGTTCAGCAACGCCTTCGCCCCGTTGCCGCTCCCCGACTCACTCACCGTAATGGTCGTCCCCGGATTCTGGCGCATGTAATACTCCGCGAACGCCTTCGCGATCGGCCCCACCGTCGTCGAGCCATCCAGCACCAGCTTCTCCTGCGCCTGCGCGCACGCGCACATCCCGCCAACCAACAAACCAGCCGCCAACATCTGCCTCTTCATAACATATCCTCTTTCGCGCCAACCCGGAATGGGTCGGATTAGCCACATTAAGCCAAATGACGGTTAGGATTGTGCGAAACCAGCGTTAGTTTTCCATTAGAAAACATTCATTGCGTTACTGCGCCTCCGCAAAGTAGAACGCCTGGAGGTGGTAGCGAACCATGCGGTTGTAGTCGGTGCGGTCGGAGGAGAGGGCGAGGAGCGCGCTGCGGCAGATATCCTTGCCGAGCTTCGGCTGGCCGGCGAGGAACGCGGCGCGGGCATAGACGAGGGGGTTGATGCGCGGGGCGCGGGCGTCCATCGCGGCGTATTCCATGCAGGTGCCGAAGCGCGCCACGGCGTAGCGCCACGCCTGATGCTGGTAGAGCTGCTCCGCGTGCAACGCGATGGGCGCGATCGGCGGCGCGGGCTTGTAGGACGCCATCCACATCCCGAAATAATCGTCGTCGTCGTACACCGCGCCGGACTCCTCTTCCTCCGTCTCCTCGGGGTGCGCCAAGGCGTAATCGGCGGCGGCCATGCGCTCCAGCTGTGAGGCGTAGTTGCGCATGACGGAGAGGTCGAGCAGCCAGAAGTCATTGCCGCATTGTATCAGCAGATGGTTGCCGCCCTCCAGCGCGGCCAGCTCGATGCCGTGGCCGTCGGGCAGGTCAATCAGCCTGCTGAGCGGCACACGGGCAACCTCACGGGCGGGCGTTGTGTTCGCGGAGATGACCAGAACATCTTTCCTTGCCGTGCCATTGGCGATGGCGAACACCCAGCGGTCGTCGCGCGAGAATGCGATTGTCGGGGACTGCTTCGGCAGTTGCTTCGGCATCCCCGCGTTGGCGGAGCGCTTCACCGTGCCGTTGAACACGTCAATGGCGGCCACCCGCCAGTCGAGCGGCGGCAGGGGCGCGTTCGCAACGGTCGCGGGCTTCGCAAAAACCGCCAGGCCGTTTCCGTCACGCGCAACAATCACCTCCTCAATCATAAACTGCGCGGGGCTCCAGCATTTCTCGAACCGTTGCATGACGCACTGGGTCATGGGGTCCTCGATGATGACCGCCTGATTATAGAAGTCAACCCGGAACTTGAACCGCCCGTTACCCGAGAAGCGCGTGACGTTCAGGTTGCCGCCGCGCCCGTCGTGCCCTGCCGGATAGAGTCCCGGCAGAGGGCGGTCGGCATATCCCGTCAAATGCCACGTGCTGGGGTCCGTCACGAAGAACACGTTGTGCTTCAGCGCGACGGGCCGACCGGGGCAGTTGGCCCTAGTTGGCGGGAGCTTGGGGATTTCAAAGGCGCTGTTGCCGGAGAGTGGGTCAATGGAGACGATTTTGCCGTCGGGCGAAACCTCCATCGCGAACTTGGCGTTGTTCTTGGCATAGCGCACGACGAGCGTGCGGTTGATGACGTGGGGCTCCTCGTGCTGGTCGGGCCAGAGGAATTTGTTTGTCCAGACCCACGTGTCCGCCAGCAGGTCGTAGAGCCCGACCATGCGGCGGTCCGCCGCGTCTGCCTTGGAGGCGACGGCGACCGCATGGCAACCGTCATCAGAAAGTCTCCACGCCCATTTGTCATCCATGCTGGGCGGCGGGACGGAAATCAGCACAGGCGGGTGCGTCACGCTTTCCGCCCATATCCTCACGTCGAGGCTTTCGGTGTCGAGACCGAGCTGGCGCATCTCGCGGCGGAGCGTCAGGAGTTCGCACAGGTCTAACGCCGGCACATCACCGTGCAGACGCGCCGCGAGGTTCGACACCACCTCCTCCGCACACGGCGAGACCGGGGCGGAAACCGTCCTGTACACGGTCACAAACACAACCGCAAGAATCACGGGGAGCGCCACCAGCAACGCAACCAGCACCAGCGTCTGGCGCAGGCGCTCCGCATTCTCGTCTATCCGATTCACCTTCATTTTTCCGCCTCCGTTTTTTGGCGAGATTATTTCCCTCTGTTTTTTTGACAGGATTGGAACTAGAAACTCTCTTTGAACACCTGCTCCATCTCGGCGTTGCCCTTCACGCCGAACCAATAATCCACCCATGCGTGATAGGTGAAGGGCACGTTGTGCGCCTTCAGGATGTCGAACATATCCGTGACCCAGACCGCGCCGCCCTTCTCTTTCGTCATCGTGTGCTTGATCACGCCGAACTCGCCCAGATACACGGGCAGGTTCTTCGC
>WRJS01000178.1 GCA_009778475.1 Kiritimatiellota bacterium
AAAACCCGAAGGCCCCCCTCTTGGAATTTGGATATTCCCTGTTGGTTATTGGATGTTGGATATTCCCCCCCCCCCCCGTAGAGACGGATGATTATCCGTCTCCACGTGTCATTGCCTTCGGGAGACGGATAATCATCCGTCTCTACGCCCCCCCCACAGCGCCCTCCACTTGGACATTGAATATTCCGTGTTGGTTATTGGATATTCCCGCCCCCTCCCCCTCCACAGCGCATTCCACTTGGACATTGGATATTCCGTGTTGGATATTGGATATTCCCCTCGGGCGTTCAGCCTTTATGGCGTGCGGCGGCTACATGCATCCCCAGCGACTGTCCCCCGTCCACAAACACCGTCTGCCCCGTCACCGCCTCCGCATCCAGCAGCCAGCGCACCGCATCCGCCACCTGCTCGGGCGTCGGGCGCTGGCCCAGCGGGAACGCCCCCGCCGGCTCACGCGCGTCCGGCGCGACCGGCGCCAGCACCGCACCCGGCGCGACCGCGTTCACCCGCAGCACCGGCGCCATCGCCGCCGCCGCCTCGCGCACATACGCCGCCAATGCGCACTTCGACCGCACATACGGCGTCGCGCCCTCCCCCACGCCGTGCCGCGCGACCCGCTGGTCCAGCATCTGCACCGCGCACCCGCGCGCGCCGCGCCCGCGCAGATGATCCCACAGGCAGCGCGTCAACTCGACCGGCGCCTCCACGTTGACCCGCCACATCGCCAGCCGCTCTTCCTCCGTCAGCCCCTCCGCGCCGCGCGTCGAAAAGACCGCCGCGTTGTTCACGACCGCGTCAAGCCCGCACGCCGCCGCGCACGCCGCCGCGAACACATCCGCGCCGCCGCCCGCACGCGCCAGGTCGCCGCGCACATGCCACGCCCCGGCCCCGAGCGCCCGCAAGCGGCCGCACAGCGCCTCCGCCTCCGCCACCGCGCCGCGCGCGTGCACAACCACGCCCCAGCCCGCCCGCGCCAGCGCCTCCGCCACCGCCGCCCCGATGCGCACCGCGCCGCCCGTAATCAGGACCGCGCGCTTTTTTCCCTTTGGCCCTTGACATCCCATGCGAAACATCATACCCTATTTCCCCATGGAACAAAACATCAATCTGAGTGTCGCCGACCGCGATCTCAAATATTACATTTTCGACTGGGATGACAACATCCTCAGGATGCCCACCTATATCCACCTCGAGCGCCGCCTCCGCGACGGCACATGGGTCGCGCACCGCGTCTCCACCTCCCTCTTCTCCGTCATCCGCGGCGACACCGAAAACTACCGCCCCCCGCACGGCCGCTGGGACGAGGCCTTCGTCGAGTTCCGCGACTTCGGCACCGGCGACGAAAGCCAATTCCTCAAAGACACCCGCACCGCCATCGACCACGTCGTCAACGGCAGCGAGCCCCCGCCCCCCAGTTTCAACACCTTCCGCAAGACCCTCATCGAAGGCCGCATCTTCGCCATCGTCACCGCCCGCGGCCACAGCAGCGAGAACCTCCGCCGCGGCGTCGAGCTCTTCATCGCGCGCGTCCTCACCCCCGGCGAGCGCCGCACCATGCTCGCCAACCTGCGCGGCTACATCGTCAGCTACGACGGCAACGCCGCCAACGCCGCCAAGACCGACGCCCAGGCCCTCGACTACTACCTCTCCCTCAGCAGGTACCACGCCGTCACCTCCCCCCAGTTCGAGGCCCTCGCCAACGGCAAGATGCCCCGCACCGACCAGTCCGAGGTCCGCAAGCAGTTCGCCATCCGCGACTTCGTCGAACACCTCTTCGGCATCATCGACCGCATCGGCGCGCGCAAGCCCATCAGCGTCGGCTTCTCCGACGACGACCCCGCCAACGTCCGCGCCGTCGAAGACTACATCCGCCGCGAGCTCGCCCAGCGCTTCCCCTCCGTCCGCTTCGTCGTTTACGACACCTCCGACCCCGCCCTCCCCTCCGGCCGCAAGATCACCGTCTCCGGCCAGCTCCTCCTCGGCCTCTGATCCCGCACGCGCCGCCCGTTTCCCGTTTGACACCGACCCCAGCCTTATGCGACAATTTCTCTTCATTACGGAATCTCTGGAGGACTGTTATGCCAACGACGACGAAGCGCATCCTGCCCTATGCTGGCGCGCTGTTCTGCGCACTTGCGCACAGCGGTCTTTTTCTAGCGCTCGCTGTGTTAATAAAGCGCTTTTTAATTGCGTACAACGAACTCTTCAGCAAAGGGACGCCGTTATATGATTCGCCATGGCTGGCCGTCCCTGAAAATATTTTGCTCTCGGGGCTGCTGTTGCTCATGGTGTTCATTGGCGTCTATGTGAAAAGCAAAACGCCCGCCAAGATAGCTGCCGTCATCGGGCTGATCGTGCTGGACATAACATTTGTCATCCTGTGTGTGTTAAACCTGTGGGGACCCTTTTTCCGGATAACGTGGCGCCTGACGTCTTCTCCGTGAACGCATGCGCGGCTTCCACGGAACCGCTTCAAATTACGCTCCACCGGCGGTTACTCATGTTTAGCACGCTGCGGCGCTATGTGACAACATCAGGTTCAATGACGATAGACCTTGTCTTGACGTTCACTGACGGTTTGACATGACCCTGTGTTTTATGCGAAACTATGATTTTCTTTTTTTAACGAGGAGTAAGGAGTTCTTATGATGCTGACGCAGGAGAATTTGGTACTGACTGCGAACACGATACGGGGGCTGGCGATGGACGGGGTGCAGGCGGCGAAGTCGGGCCACCCGGGCGCGCCGATGGGGCTGGCGGACATCGCGGCGGTGCTGTGGTTGAAATATTTGAAGCACAATCCGGCGGATTCAACGTGGGCGGACCGCGACCGCTTCGTGCTGTCGGGCGGGCATGGCTCGATGCTCCTCTACAGTCTCCTGCACCTCGCGGGCTATGCGCTGCCGCTGGATGAGCTCAAGCGTTTCCGGCAGGTCGGCAGCCTCACGCCGGGGCATCCCGAGTATGGTCACACGGACGGCGTGGAGACCACGACCGGCCCGCTGGGGCAGGGCATCGCGACGGGCATCGGCATGGCGCTCGCGGAGCGCATGGCGGCGGCGCGTTACAACGCCGAGGGCGCTCCCGTCGTCGATCACCGCACATGGATCTTCTGCGGCGACGGTGATTTGCAAGAGGGCATCAGCCACGAGGCCTGCTCGCTCGCGGGGCATCTGGGGCTCGACAAGGCCGTGCTGTTCTACGACAGCAACGGCATCACCATCGAGGGCCACACCAGCCTCTCGATGTCCGACGACGCGAAGAAGCGTTTCCAAGCCTACAACTGGAACGTCATCGAGATCGACGGCCACGACTTCGACCAGATCGACCGCGCCATCCGCAAGTCCATGAGATCCACGGGCAAGCCCACGGTCATCATCTGCAAGACGCACATCGGCAAGGGCAGCCCCAACAAGCAGGACTCGCACGAGGCCCACGGCGCACCCCTCGGAGAGGAGGAGGTCCGCCTCACCAAGCGCGCGCTGGGTCTGCCCGAGAACGCATTCTTTTACGTGCCGGACGAAGTCCGCGCCGTGTTCGCCTCCCGCGCCACGAAGATGAAGCGCTCCCACGGCAAATGGATGCGCACCTTCAAGCAATGGGCAAAGGCGAACCCCGAGAAGGCCGCGCTGTGGAAGACCGCGCTCGCCGACACGCTCCCCGCCGACATCGAGGACGCGCTCCCCGTGTTCGACCCCGCCAAGCCCGTCGCCACGCGCAGCGCGTCAGGCATCGTGCTCAACGCCCTCGCGAAGGCCGTGCCGCACCTCGTCGGCGGCTCCGCCGACCTCGCGCCCAGCAACATGACATGGCTCAAGGACATGGGCGAGATCAAGCCCGGCGACTTCGCCGGCCGCAACATCCACTTCGGCATCCGCGAGCTCGCCATGGCCGCCGTCATGAACGGCGTGCAGGTGCACGGCGGCTTCCGCATCTTCGGCGGCACCTTTTTCGTGTTCAGCGACTACTGCCGCCCCGCCATGCGCCTGGCCGCGCTGATGGGCCTGCCCGTCATCTTCGTCTATACGCACGACAGTTTCTACGTCGGCGAGGACGGCCCCACGCACGAGCCCGTCGAGCAGATCGCCGCGCTCCGCTGCATCCCCAACATGACCACCCTGCGCCCGGCCGACCCCACCGAGACCGCCGCCGCGTGGGTCGCCGCGCTCAAGAACAAGAAAGGCCCCACCGCCCTCCTGCTCACGCGCCAGAACATGAAGGTCGTCAACCGCAACTCCTACCCTGCCGCCAGCAACCTTGAGAAAGGCGCATATACCCTCTGGCAGAGCGGCGGCGGCACGCCCGACCTCACCATCATCGCCACCGGCTCTGAGGTCGAGATCGCCCTTGCCGCCGCGCAGAAACTCGCCGACCACAACGTGCGCGTCGTGAGCATGCCCTCGTGGGAGCTCTTCGCCAAGCAGAACTCCTCCTACCGCGACCGCGTCATCGACCCCGCCTGTACGCGCCGCCTCATCGTCGAGGCCGGATCCTCCTTCGGCTGGGAACGTTTCGCGTCGCGCCACACCGTGATGATCACCCTCGACACCTTCGGCGCGTCCGGCCCCTTCAACGAGCTCGCCAAGATATTCGGCTTCACCGCCGAGAACGTGCTGGCGAAAGCCAAGGAGCTGCTCGCCCGGTAACAGAAGGTTTATTTCACGGGGTCGTTTTCGCGCAGAGACGCAAAGGCGCAGAGGTTTTTTCACAGCGGGATTTAGATCTAAAAATAATCTCTGCGTCTCTGCGTCTTTGCGCGAGATGAAGAAATAAAAAAGGGAAGCTATGCAGGACGCGCCGCAACACCAAGAAAAACTCGCCACGATTTTCTGGAGCTTCCTGAAGATCGGCGCGGTCCTCTTCGGCGGCGGCTACGCCATGCTGCCCCTGCTTGAAAACGAGGTCGTCAGGCGGCGCGGATGGTGCGACGCCGACGAGATGGCCGACACCTTCGCCATGGCTCAGCTTATCCCCGGCGTCATCGCCATCAACGCCACCATGCTTATCGGCCACCGCCTGCGCGGCGCGCGCGGCACCCTCGCCGCCACCCTCGGGGTCATCGCCGTGCCGTTCCTCGCCATCCTCGCCTACGCCGCCGCCTTCGACCACTTCCGCGAGGCGCAATGGCTGCTCAACGCGACCGCCGGCCTGCGCCCCGCCGTCGCGGGCATGATGCTCGGCGTGGCCTACACGCTCTTCAACCGCGCCCGCAAGACGCGCCTCGGGCTGGCCGTCTCCATCGCCGCGGCCGCGCTCGTGCTGGGGCTCAAGGTCAGCGCGGTCGCCGTCATCCTGTGCGGCATCGGGTGCGGCATCCTCTGGCATCTACTCGTGCGCCGTACCCCGCCCGCAGGAACCCCCGAAGCATGAGCATCTTCCTCAAACTTGCGGCCGTGTTCATGAAAATCGGTCTCTTCACCATCGGCGGCGGGTTGGCCATGATCCCGATCGTCCAGCACGAGATGGAGTGGCACGGGTGGCTCACGCGGCAGGCGTTCCTCGACATCCTCGGCATCGCCGAGATGACCCCCGGCCCGCTCGCCGTCAACACCGCCACGTTCGTGGGCTACCGCGTCACCGCCGCCGCGCATCCCGGCGCACCCGCATTCGCGATCCTCGGCGCGCTCTGCTGCACCCTCGCCGTGTGCATGCCGTCCTTGCTCTGCGTCAACGCCTTCAGCGGCTACTGGTCCCGCAACCGCGAGCACCCCTGCTTCAGGCGCGTGTTCGGCATCCTGCGCCCTGTCGTCTGCGGGCTGGTCATCACCGCCGCCTTCTCGCTCACCGCCAGTTGCCTGTGGGGTGGCGGCACGCAAGGCCTCGCCCTCCTGCAAACCATGCCGGACGTGAAAGCCCTCGCCATCGCGGTCCTCGCCTTTGCGGCCTCGGCGTTCACGAAAGCCTCGCCCGTCCTCATCCTAGCTGGCGGGGTTGCGGTCGGGTTGCTTTTTTTATAGTCAGTTAACACGTCAATCAGAGCGGACGTTATACGGTTTTTCATGTGCCCTTCGGCGATTAGCGTTGACTCCGAAGTGAAACAAGGTTATCCTGTAAACTTGTCTTTGCGTGAGAAAGAAAAAAGGAGCGAGTATGAAATGTGAGTCGATGTTGAAGGCGATCGGGATGTCGGGTGTGGCACTGGGGCTGATGATGTTGGCGGGGTGTAGTGATCGGCAATGGGATGAGAGGTATGTGTTCGGTTTCTATGTCTCCCCGCAGGGGAACGACACGAATGCCGGCACAAAGAAGGCGCCGTTCGCCACGCTGGAGCGGGCGCGTGACGAGGTCCGCGCCGCACGTCAAACGGGGGATGAGCGGCTTGCGAATGTCATCCTGCTGCCGGGGTGGCATGAGC
>WRJS01000179.1 GCA_009778475.1 Kiritimatiellota bacterium
GGGCGAGACAGGGGCCCCCATTGGCGCGGTGTGCGACCAATGGGGCAGGAAGCCACAATGTGTCTAACGGCTCGCGGGGACGCTCGCCCTCCATATCACGCCATACCGATAGTAAAACAAGTATCCGGCATAGACCGCACTGCAAATCAAGCAGACGCCAAGCGCTTTGAGAATAAAAGGCAAGCGCCGCTTAAACCCTGCCCCCACGGTACTAATCAGTTCATGGCTTATACTCATAACGCTATCATCCCAACATCCCGCAGAGATGTTTCTCTCGGTAGAAAAAGGCATGAAACACATGGCATCCCGTATGGATGCCTCTTTCGGAGCCAAGAGACGCATCCCGATGGGATGCGAATACAAGGGGCATCGGTTTCCTGTCAAAAAAACTCCTCTTAACTTTTCCGCCTCCGCCACAACAAAGCGACACCTGCGGCAAAAGCGGCAACAGGGAAAACCCACAGCAACAGGTAAACCCAAAACGCCCAACTCGATGGATCCGCGAAGGCGGGAAGATACATCCTGTCGGGGCGCTCGCCAAAGGCAAGGACGCCAACATCATTGTGCCGAGGGAAAACGGAATACCACTCGGTATATTCTATAAGCCCCGCCCTGACAGCATCAGATGTGAAGGCCACCGCGTTTGATGACGAAAACGCGCTTGGGCTGAAACCCGAGTCGCGAAGCCAGCGGAACGCGTTATACTGGAAATAATCAGGGATACTTTCGGGCGCGTTTGTCCCCTGCGGCCCGCCGAACAGCGTCCCCCACGTCGGATGGCCCAGAACTTCAAGCAACGGCAGCGCGTCGTCAGGCTCAGGCGGGAGATGAACCGTCACCCCCCTTTTCGCAAAACCGCTTTGAATCCACTCCTCTTGCGTCTCTGCCGCGTGAACCTCTCGCCAAATTTCCCATAACTCACCATCCTTGGCGGGCTCATGGTTGGTCATGTACATCAATGCGGTTTCCGTGCACCCGCAGACGCGGAAACCTTTCTTGCCATACATTTTTTCAATCAGCCACAGGCACCACTGCTTGTCGCCGTAATACCCGATCTTGTCGCCGAGAAAGCATAAGTCTGGAGAGGCCGTAGGGTTTCGGCGGTATTTTTTCTGCTCCTCTTCCCAATGCGCTTTGGCGGAATGCGCCGCGCACCATTTGGGGTTCGCAAGGTGCAGCATGGGGACATACCGATAGTAAAACAAGTATCCGGCAAAGACCGCACTGCCAATCAAGCAGACGCCAAGCGCCTTGAGAATAAAAGGCAAGCGCCGCTTAAACCCTGCCCCCACGGTACGAATCAGTTCATGGCTTATACTCATACGCTATCATCCCAACATCCCGCAGGGATGTTTCTCTCGGTAGAAAAAGGCATGAAACACATGGCATCCCGTATGGATGCCTCTTTCGGAGCCAAGAGACGCATCCCTATGGGATGCGAATACAAGGGGCATCGGTTTTCTACCGAGAGGGGCATCCCTATGGGATGCCAATGTAGTCCATGTTATGAACGGATTAGCAATCTTTCTCATGCCTCACCTCCCGTCAAACGTTGACCATGCCTAACCCCGCATCCTTCAGCACCGCCTCCGCCAGCGCGTCGATGTCCGCCTCGATGTGGGAGGTGAAGGCGGCTTGCGTCACGCATGACCACCGCCTTTCTTGCCGCGCTTGTTGCCGTCCAGTTTCTTCTGGGCATCTTTGAGGCTTGCGAGATAATCACGTTCAGCGGGCGAAATCTCCTCTTGCATCCGCTGGCGGTATTTTTCATATTCGGCGTTTGCCTTTTCAAGTGCCTCCTGATGGCTGACCGTCCCTGCGCCCGAGAGAATCCCCTTGCCATACCGTTCGGCGAAATCGTCCAGTTCCCTCGCCCAGTCCCGCATATACGTCGGCTGGTGTTGCATCGCCCGCAATTCCGCAAGGTCGAAGAATGCGGAGACCATGCGGTTCAGGGTGGCGAGCTCGTTTTCGGCGAGGTAGTTCTTGGCAACGCCGACATCGCTTTTCATGGGTCGCCCGCCGGAAAAGGCCGTCAGTCCCATGAACGGCAGTTCGGCATTGGCGCGCTGGATGACAATCTCGGCCGCGGTGTGGCCATGCGCCGCGAAGTGGATTTTATTCTGCACGACCTTGAAGAACTCCAGCGACTCCGGTGTCCGTGGGTCGTAATCCACGCTCGTGGCGTAAAGGTCAAGCACCTGCCGATAGAACACCCTCTCGCTGGAACGGATGTCGCGGATGCGCTCCAGAAGTTCATGCCAGTAAACGCCGCCCCCCGCCTTTTTCAGCAAGTCGTCGTTCATCGAAAACCCCTTGATGAGGTATTCGCGCAGAACACCCAACGCCCACCGCCTGAACTGCGTGCCGCGAAGCGACTTTACCCGATACCCAACGGATATGATTGCGTCGAGGTTGTAGTGCCTTACACTTCTTGTAACCTCACGTTCACCCTCGTTTTGAACTGTCAAGTATTCCTTGACAGTTGAATTCGGCATCAACTCGCCCTCTTTAATGGCATTATTGATATGAAGGCTGATGTTCTGCTTCGTCGTCTGGAAGAGCGTCGCCATCTGCTGTTGCGTCAGCCAGACGGTCTCGTCAGCCATGCGGACATCAATCCGTGTCTGCCCGTCCTCGGTCTGGTAGATGATGATTTCGGATTTGTCAGGTTTCATATCAAACCTCCTCTGCGCACACCGCATCCGCCAGCGCGTCGATGTCGGCCTCGGTGTGGGCGGCGGAGATGAAGGCGGCTTCGAACTGGGCGGGGGGGAGGTAGATGCCCGCGTCGAGGGCGCGGTGGAAGTGGCGGGCGTAGGCTTGCGTGTCGCTGCGTTTCGCGTCGGTGAGGTTCGTCACGGGCGCGGGCGCGAAGAAGATCGTGAACGCCCCACCGAAGTGGGCGCAATGAGGTAGCGCGGCGTTCGCGTTGACCGCATCCGCGAGGCGTTGCCCGAGCGCGGCCATGCGCGGGTAGGGGTTGTCGCGCTCCAGAATCTCGAGGGTCTTTAGCCCGGCCGCGACGGCGAGGGGGTTGCCCGAGAGCGTCCCCGCCTGATAGACTTTACCGACGGGCGCGAGGTTGTCCATGAACGCCGCTGTGCCGCCGACCGCCGCGAGGGGCAAGCCGCCGCCGATGACTTTGCCCAGCGTGATGAGGTCGGGGCGGATGCCGGTCATCTGCGCGTAGGTCGAGAGGCCGAAGCGGAAGCCCGTGATCACCTCGTCGAAAATCAGCGCGGCGCCGTGCGTGTCCGCGAGGCCGCGCAGGCCTTGCAGGAACCCCGGCTTGGGCTGGACGAGTCCCATGTTGCCCACGACGGGTTCGACGATGATGGCGGCGACGCTGTCCCCGATTTCCTGCATCAGGGCGGTGACCGCATCGAGGTCGTTGTAAGGTACGACGAAGGTATCGTGCGCAACCTCGGGCGGGACGCCGGGGGTGGAGGTGATGCCGCCCGTCAAGACGCCGCTCCCGGCCGCGACGAGCATACTGTCGCTATGACCGTGATAACAGCCGTCGAACTTGACGATGCGGTTGCGCCCTGTCACGCCGCGCGCGAGGCGCAGTGCCGTCATCACCGCCTCCGTGCCGGAGTTGACGAGGCGCACGCGCTCCATGCACGGCACGAGGGCGCAAAGCCGCTCGGCGAGCTCAACCTCGATGGCGGTGTTGATGCCGAACGTGGTGCCGAGCCCGGCTTGGCAACGGACGGCCTCGATGACCTCCCCGTGCGCGTGACCCAGAATCATCGCGCCCCACGAGCAGCAGAAGTCGGTCAGGGTGCGCCCGTCGCAGGTGGTGATTGCCGCGCCCTTGCCGGAGGCGACATAGACAGGTGTGCCGCCGACGCTGCCGAACGCGCGCACGGGGCTGTTCACGCCGCCGGGGATGACCGCGCACGCGCGGGCGAATAAATCGTCATGTTTCATGTGTTACCTCGCATCGTCAGGTCTAGAAGTTGCACAGAGAGCCACAGAGCCATCACAGAGTTACACAGAGAATTTTTATTGAATCCTCTGTGTAATCATTCGCATCATTCGATTTCGATCTGGGCCTTCGCCTTCAACTCGTCCACATAGGCGGTCATGGCCGCGCCGCGCCGGGCGTGGCGGATGAGGTCGCGGATCTGCTCGCGCACGTCGTCGAAGTCCGCTTCTCCGCCCGTCTCGTGGTCGGTCTTTTGGATGATGTGGTAGCCGAACTGCGTCTCGATGATGTCGCTGACCTCGCCCACCTTCATGGCGAAGGCGGCCGCGTCGAACTCCGGCACCATCATGCCGCGCCCGAACCACCCGAGGCTGCCGCCGTCCTTGCCGCTGGGACACATGGAATGCGCGGCGGCCTCGTCGCCGAACGGCTTGCCGCCGCGCACACGCTCGAGGATGGCGGAGATTTTCTCGCGCGCCTCCTGCTTGGCGTGGTCGGTGTCGCCGTCGGGGGTGATGAGGATGTGCTGCGCCAGCACGCGCTCGCCCTTGGCGAACTCGGACTGATGCTCCGCGAAATGTTTTTCGATGTCGGCCTCGGTCGGCTCGTCCACACCCGCCGTGGCCTGCGCGACGAGTTTGTCCACGCGCTTGCCCTGCCGCATCTGCTCGCGGAAACGCGCCTCGGTGGTCCCCTGCGCCCCCAGCGCGCGCGCGAACGCCTCGCGCCCGCCGACCTGCTCGATGATGTCCTCGACCTGCTTGTCCACCTCCGCCTCGCTGACGGCGATGTCCAGCCGCGCCGCCTCGTCCAGCAGCAGCCTCGCGCCGACCGCCTGATTCTGCGCCTGCTCGACGAGCTCCGGGAGGTTGGACTTGATCTGCTCCTGCGACCACCCGTGCTCCGTGTAGAACCGCACCAGCCGCTCGAACTCGAACTGCACCGCCTCTTCAGGGATGACCTGACCGTTGACCTTGATTGTCTTTCTCATCGTTAATCCTTCATTTTAAATGGGAACAAGTATGCCATAGATCGCCCGCCTAAATCAACATCGGATTTCAGGTTGTCGATCCGAATCGGCGCAACATGATTTTACATTCCCGGTGTCCTGTGAAATATATTTTGCGTGATGTGTTCACGTATGGCGTGTGGCGGGTTTGCCCCTCACTCGGTGGTGTAGAGGGTGTTGTCGGGGGAGAGGAAGCCGCAGTTTTTGGCGGGGGCGGTGCGGGAGGCGGTCTGGGTGTGGCGGTCGCGGAGGACGCGGACGCTGCCGTCGGCGAAGGCGACGTTGGTGGTGCGGCCGCGGTGGCGGAAGCCTTGGGTCCCGGCGCTGGCGAGGCCGGCACCGGCGTCGAGGGGACCGGGGAAGGGCGAGCGCATGAACTTGTTGGCGCCGCTCTCGTATTGGCCGTCGCCGAAGACGGCGCAGCGCTCGGGGTGCTTGATGTCGCAGAGGCTGGCGGAAGGGGGGTCGCCGGGGTCGGGGGCGCCGTTGATGATCCAGCGCTCGGCGCCGATGTAACTGGCGTTGTAGTTGTAGCCGGTGTAGTGGTCGCCGCCCCAGTTGGCGGCGCCTTTGAAGGAGGGGCACTGGTGGACCTGGCGGCTGGCGGCGGGGGTGAGGGCGCGCTCGTCGTAGCCCCAGAGGAAGTCTTCCCACGTGCGGGTGGTGCCGGCGGCGGGGTTGCGCTCGAAGGAGGGGGGCATCTCGCCGTACTCGCATTCGTAGGCGTGGGCGGCGATGATCATCTGCCGGAGGTTGTTGCGGCAGACGGTGCCGCGGGCGCTCTCGATGGCGCCGGTGATGCTGGGGATCAGGGCGGCGGTGAGGATGCCGAGGATCGAGACTGCGGAGAGCAGTTCGAAAAGGGTGAAGCCCGATACGCCGCTGTGAACAGCGGCGCTGGGACTGGATGGTTTTTTATTCATAGCGGATGCGGAGGCGCATGAAGCCTTGGGGGCCGGTGAGGGGGGCCTCGATGACGCGGGTGGAGGTGGTGGGGCCGAGGGGGGTGTCGCGGACGACGCGGGTGCCGGCGGTCGTCCATGCGGCGGGGGGGGCGCGGAGGGCGTCGGCGCGGACGACGCCGAAGAAGACGTCGCGGGCGGCGGGGGTGGGGGGGAAGGGGTAGGGGAAAACGTCGAGGCCGTCGGGCGCGCGGGAAC
>WRJS01000180.1 GCA_009778475.1 Kiritimatiellota bacterium
CAAGACCCGCCACGTCTGCAACTACGGCTACGGCACGACCACCTCCCAGGAGCACGGCCTCGTCAAAGGCAAGTCCTACACCTTCAAGATCGCCTGGACCGACACCAACCGCGGCCCCCTCGGCCCCGATTACGACTGGCAGCTGCTCATCGACGACACCGCCGTCCCCGGCGTCCGCCTCGACCGCTACGGCTCCGGCAGCACATACGTCATCGAAGACCCCGGCAACCTCCTCACCTTCCTCTACAACGGCGACGACATCAACATGGCCAAAGGCAAGACCGGCAAGATACACGTGGCGGGCATCGGCTTCAGGACGAACGGCGTGTTCAGGACGGGGAACCTTGCCGTCGCCAAATGGGAGGACGCCTTTAAGGAAGACAACAACGGGATTTCATTTGACGACCCTGACTTCATCAACTCGGATGTTGACAGGTTCCAGATTTTCCTGAACGACGCGCGGCGCACGGAGGAGACGCTGGAGGCCACGGTGACGCAAGCGGGCAGTATCGCGGACAGCCGCCAAGTGACACTCTACCGCCAGCCCGACGGGACATACCTCTCCACCAACCTGCTCATCGTCGCGAGCGCGGAGGACAGGGACGGCACCGCCCTGACCGACCTCAAGGCGGTGCCCGACATCAACCTGCGGATGTTCCAGACGGCGCTCGACGACACGCTGACGGTCAGCTACTCCCACGGCGGCGGCACGCTCACCTCAACCGCCACCGTCGGCGTTGACGTCAAGACCCTTGAGGTGGATGTCGCCGTGATGCGGGTCAACGGCAAGGCGTGCGCCGGCTGGCCGCAGATCGAGACCGACATACGGGAAACGAGCGAGTGCCTCGCCCCCGCGAACATCCGCGTCGTGTTCAACCTCGCCCCCAGCATGTATTTCGACCCTCCCCCCAGCATCGCGGCGAACCCGGCAAACTGGGCCACATGTGCATGGCACTCCACTGGCGCACACCAGATGACGCAGGAGACGCGTGATGTGATAGAGGGATCAATCCTCGACCTCGGCAATGACCGCTTGCGCGTCATCTATGTGCCGAAGGGGGTTAAGGATGCCGACGGCTTTGGGATTGCGGGCATCTCTTTCGCTAGTTGGGCTTTTCCGCTCGATACCGACACGAACTACCTTGACACCTGCTTCGTGACGGCGGATGTGAATGAACATTATGTTTCGCCGCATGAAGTCACGCACCTGCTTGGGGTAGGACACGAATTTGCATCGTGGAACCTCATGGAGCCTTGGATGATTTTCAGGAATGGCATCAGCGGCACGAAACGCCTGACGCAGGAGCAGGTGAACAAAATGCGCAACACAGGGTTTGAGCGCAACAAACTGAAATGAGGGGGTGACATGAAAAAGACGCTAATGATGGTGATCGGTATGGCGGCACTGTGCGTTCACGGCACGACGCTGGAAGAGAAGCGGGAGCTTCTCCGCGAGTCCATGAGGGGGCGTGTTGGCGAACTTACGCCTGATGAACAGAATCGGCGGTGGCAAGTGGGGGCAGATGTGAACACGCTTATAGGGGAGGAGCCTGATGTCGCGCTGTCTATCTATTGCGAGATACTGGAGGATAAATTCGATGGCCCGAACCCTAGATACGTGGATGTCATAATCCCAATGTTCTATCGTTTAGACGGTAAAAACACGGCTTCACGCGGAGACCAGAAAGCCCTTGATTTGGCGCGAAGGTTATTGAGGCAGACGGGAAGAGACAATGAACGTCCTCGCCAAACATCGGAAGCGTACATGATGGCGCAGATGTACCTAACGGTGAAAGGTGACGCAAGAGATATTGACATACTAGATTTCAATCATAGGCGCGTTTTGGAAAGGCGGGTGGCGGGAACCAATCGTATAGAGAGAGTTGCCTTGTCTTCTGATGGCCTAGGGGGGGAGCCGTGTGCCTTCTATCCATCGGTCACGAACACGGGCCCTCAGGCACTCTATGTCGGGGAGATATTACGCCAGTATTGGGGGCTAGAGGTTCTTGATAAATTCTATGAGGATGCGGAAAGGTTTAGAATGTTTGAAAAAGTGTCCCAAACGCCCCCCGAGCTGCTGACCATGGTGGTGTGGTTCGACGCGGGCGGCAACCCCGTGTGCAACGTTGACCTTGCGAAATACGGCCTGGCCATGCCCGAGATCGACCTGCCCCAAAAAGTGAAGGACGAGATACGGCGCAGGTCATCCGGGAGCGCAGGGCTTCCGCCCTGCAATGCTGGCGGTGCAGGGCAGAAGCCCTGCGCCCCCGGCACGACCGCCCCGTGGAGCCCCCCCCTGCTCATCGGTGTTGCCATCCTCATTATCGGCGGAGGCTTTTATGCGTGGCGTAAAATCTCGAAACGCTAACACGCAACAAACTGAAATAGGGTGTAGCATGAAAAAGTTACTGATGATAATATGCTTGACAACTCTATGCGCCCACGGTTTTACACAGGAGGAAGAGGCTAGGAACCTCATCCGCGAGCTTGTCGAGGGGGGGACTGATCGTAGTACAACAAAGGAAAGCTGGGAACGAAGGCATCAATTGTTTTCGGATTTACGGGCATTTAACCCCGATGTAGTATTCTCCGCTTATTACGAGACTCTCGGAGAGAAATTCGACGACTTGAACTATGTGAATTTTATTTTGAAAGAGTTCTTCGATTTTGATGGGCGTGATATAGTATCGTATGGGAGACAGGAAGCCCTTGACTGGACACGAAAATTATTAAGGGAAAAAAAACAGGGACAGGGGCTTGACAGGCCGATGGCGATATGGTATTTGAGAGTGAAAGGCGACGAGAGAGACCTTGATTTGATTCCTATTCAGGCGTGGAGGGAAGAGTTAGCAATGCGGGTGGCGGGTACAAACCTCATCAATTATTGGAAAGCGACTTACCCGACGGGAGCAGCCTGGCTCGGTTGCGCCCCGTCGGTCACTAATACAGGACCGCAAGGTGCCTATGTTCAGGCAATCCTGCGCCAGTTCTGGGAGAACATGGAGATAGAAATAGAAGAAGGGACCGAGAGTTGGCCCCAACCCGCAAAGTTCAGAGACAGCGCGAAAATCCCCCCCGAGCTGCTGACCATGGTGGTGTGGTTCGACGCGGGCGGCAACCCCGTGTGCAACGTTGACCTTGCGAAATACGGCCTGGCCATGCCCGAGATCGACCTGCCCCCGAAAGTGAAAGACGAGATACTGCGCAGGTCATCCGGGAGCGCAGGGCTTCCGCCCTGCAATGCTGGCGATGCAGGGCAGAAGCCCTGCGCTCCCGGCA
This sequence comes from Kiritimatiellota bacterium, assembly GCA_009778475.1. Lineage (GTDB taxonomy): Bacteria > Verrucomicrobiota > Kiritimatiellia > RFP12 > UBA1067 > WRJS01. The sequence continues at coordinate 3,280 of WRJS01000180.1, forward strand.
CGACCGCCCCGTGGAGAACCCCCCTGCTCATCGGCGTTGCCGTCCTCATTATCGGCGGAGGCATTTATGCGTGGCGTAAAATCTCGAAACGCTAACACGCAACAAACTGAAATAGGGTGTAGCATGAAAAAGCTACTGATGATAACGGTATGTATGGCAACCCTGTTTGCCCGCAGCGACGCACAGGAAGAAGTGAGGTATCGGGCAAGAAGGGCGGCCATCTGCAGTAAGCGCATGTTGCCCTTGCTGTTGTCCATGCTGATAGGGGTGTTGCCGGGTGGCGCGGCCCCGCTAGAGATCAAGTCGCCTAACCTTGAGCCGCCGAGGCAGGGGAAACCTTACCCGCCGATTGAGGTTTCTGTGGGTGGCGGCAGGCTGCTTTCCCATGGTTGCCCCGTCACGGCAAGTATTGAAACGCCAGAGCGCGGTGAATGGGCAATGATCACCGACGGGAACAAAGAGCTGGACAATGGGGTCACCTTGGTTAAGTTTGCGCCGGGTGTCCAATGGGTGCAAGTTGACCTGCGGACATCGCAGGTCATTAACGCGGTCTGCGTCTGGCGGCATGCCGAGTGGAGCGGTGTCTGCCGCGATATGGTTGTCCGGCTTTCGGACGATGCGGACTTCGGGGAGGGCGCGACGACCGTGTTCAACAACGACCACGACAATTCCGCTGGTCTCGGCGCGGGCGGGGACAAGGAGTATATCGAGACGAACCGAGGGAGGCCTATCTCCGTGCCAAGCCTCCGTGCCAGATACGTTCGCGTTTACGGTAACGGGATGTATCTAGAGGGCAGGCGTTTTGACCCATTCAACTATTGCTCGGAAATCGAGGTGTACGGTGGCGAGACCACATCCGAGGAAAAGATGCCGATTAAGTTTACCTACCCTAGGCCGATGTTCAAATGAACCATGCAGGGGTACATAGCCTGTTGAAGAGTACCCGGTCTGTCCGAAGGGGGATATCTTGCGGGATGCGCGAGGAATCCCGTCAATGGGAGTGCCACGCCTCGTTGCCTCGCCCTCGCGAACGCGGTCATTCAGGACGAGCAGCTTCGTGAAAAAATTCTTTCCGAGGCAGAACCTGACAATCTGAAAGGAAACGGGCAATAAAAATAGGGAGACAGGAACATGAACACCAGAAACATAAGCACCGCAATTATCTGCGCCCTGTGTGCGACAGGGCCGCTGGTCGCGGTGGCCTGCTCATGGCCGACCCCGTTCGGGTTCCTCGTGCCGATGGCGATGGGGAAACTGGCGGTGGGCGGCGGGTGCCTTGCCGAAACGGGGTTGCTGTTCTCGATGACGCGCCCCTGCCGCGTGGCACAGACGGTTCCATTCAGCGGGCACGCGCCGTTGATCGTCTGGGTGATGCTCCTCGCTTATCTCGGGACGGGGGTCGTCATTATCCGTTTCGCTTTTAAACGTTTTTTGAGAAAATGAGGTTAAGTAAAACACAATGCCGCGCGGGCGGCTGTTTCAGTAGGAGAAAAGTTATGACATTGAGAAAATTACCGTTATTGGTTTACGCATTTGTCCCGTTCCTCGTTGCCGCCGCCGAGGCGGAGCGCCCCCCCTCGGCCGCCGCAATCCACGACACGCTGCAGCAACTCTGGGGCGGGAAAAAATATAAGGCGACAGAGGCATACGTCAAGGATCTGCAGAAGAAATGGCCGCAGTATGTACCTGCCCGCTTGGTGCAGGCCAATTATCACAACCGTTTCGGGAGTCAGATTGAAGACGCATTGGACATCCTTACGGATATCCGGCGGCAACTGGGCCAGGATAAGGCCTGGATGCTGGTGTCGCCTGTTTTCATTGAAGAAATCGACGCGGAAATAAGTCGGGCTGAATTGTCGAGCGGGAGTTATTTGGCGCATGGCCCAACGAAAAGCGAGCGGATGGAAAAGCGGAACCCGTTGAGACCCACAGGGTTTCAGCATAGCCGGGAGTGGGCGGGCGACAGCGAGATACTCTATTTCGAGGCACCAGAAGTGTTCCTGCGCGACGCGGGCTGTGTCCCCGCATATCCCAAAGAAGACAAGGTGCGCATCCCTGATCTCGGTAAAATGGACAAGGAGCAAATCTTTGCCTTGCTGTGTGACGAGAACGTTGATATGCGAGTTAAGAAAGGCGTTGTCAAGGCGGTTGTCGGAGACCGCGCCAAACGCGGCGCGGAAGAGGTGGCGAAAGGACTGGGGGATATACTGGCAGATTACACCTACCATGAAACCGTTGAGGCACTGGCGAAAATCGGGAAAACCGCAGTCTCGGGCGTGCTGGAGGCGCTGACACCTGAGTCCTTGACATTGCGAGAACCGTCAACTATATGGGCGCTCACCCGTATCGGCGCGGACTCCCCCGAGGCCATCCAATTCTTGGAGAAGATGGCGGCGGACACAGGCCGCTCGAACGAAAAATCCGCCCGATATGCGCGAGACACCCTGACCCGCATTCGGGAAGGAAATAGGAGCAAGAAAGAAGGCGAAGAAAAAGCCCCACTGCCGCGTGAGCGCGGGCGGCTGTTCAGGTAAAATATGGGGAAGCCCCACCAATCGCAAATGAGGGTTTACGCCGAGCGCTGGGACCTGTACATCACCAACGACACCAGCGGCAAGACCCGCCACGTCTGCAACTACGGCTACGGCACGACCACCTCCCAGGAGCACGGCCTCGTCAAAGGCAAGTCCTACACCTTCAAGCTCGCCTGGACCGACACCAACCGCGGCCCCCTCGGCCCCGATTACGACTGGCAGCTGCTCATCGACGACACCGCCGTCCCCGGCATCCGCCTCGACCGCTACGGCTCCGGCAGCA
>WRJS01000181.1 GCA_009778475.1 Kiritimatiellota bacterium
CCAAATGATAGATGCAGGGCGGAAGCCCTGCGCTCCCGGCAAACAACCGATATGTGTTCTTACGCATTGAGACCATTGTAGCAGGGAACGCCCCCCTGCGCAACCACAACTTCGTTTTCATTCCCGCCCCGCGCAAGCCCGAAAAGTGGTGCGGTGCCGTTATCCCGTCGTCCCGCCGCCCCGTCATTCGAAAGATCGGGGGCCGTGCCGTTGTGGAGCGCGGCAACATCAATTGAAATGACTATACCACCCCGTCGTCCCGCAGTCCGTTGTCCTGTTGCCCCGTCATCTCGTCGCCCCATCCCCCGTCAAAGCGCAAGCACATTTTCATGTCGGCAAAGATGGTTTTGGCGACATGGTATGCGAGGTTTACGGGGACTGCATTGCCGATCATTTTGTAGCCATGGCGGATGTTCGTATAGATAAACTCGTAATCATCGGGGAACGTCTGGATGCGGGCGCATTCCCGGATGGTCAGGCGGCGGTACGTGTGCTCATGCCCAGGGGCAAGCATGCGCCCGCCATCTGGGCTGCGGGGCATTTTGGGCGCTTGGGGGTGAAAGGGGATATGCCGGTCTGCCGCAAGGATCGTGAATGATTGCTCGTCCCACCCGCGGACACGGTTTCGGGAAAGGAATATCGGCGAGTACCCGCTCTCGTGCAATTCGTGGTTCTTGATTTTGCCCTTGCTTTTCCCCGGCGGGATTTTGGCCAGGTCGTGAATGGCGTCCCGCAGGGATACTTTCGTGCCGATCGGGGCCGGGAACTCAAAACGCTTGCCGAGGGAGCGATGATAACCAACGATAAAGACGCGCTCACGGTCTTGCGGCACGCCGTAGTCGCTGGCTTTGAGCAATCTCCAGACGACCGTGTAACCTTCTTTTGCGAAAAGCGAGACGATCTGCCTGAATGATTTTTCATTCCGTGAGTGAATCATGCCGTGGACGTTCTCCGCGACGAAGAACTTTGGCTGTGCCTTCCGAATCACACGGAGGTATTCGAAGAACAGCTGGCCGCGGCGGTCGTTAATGCCGCGCCGCGCGCCGGCTTCTGACCATGACTGGCACGGCGGCCCGCCAATAACGCCCTGGACATTTGCGGGAAGCTCGTCGTCGGGAACGTCTGAGATGGAGCGGCCGTCGAAGCTGACGCCGGGGAAATATTTTTGATACGACGGGGCGATGGCCTTATCGTATTCGTTCGCCCATACCGTTTTAAAACCGGCTTTCTCAAAACCGATGTCCAACCCGCCCGCTCCCGAAAAAAGAGAAAGGAGGGTGTAGCCATGTGCCTGCGGGGGGCGTTCGGGCGGTAATCCGTTCGGGGCGTATTTCCGGGTTGACATGCACGTCCTTTCTGCCGTTCAGAATGCGTTTGCAGCCGTGCCCCTAGCTTTCCCACTTGCGCGGGGTGGGGGCGGTGGCGAGGGCGTTGGCCTCGGGGTCGTTGACGAACTGGCTGGCGGCGTTGTTCCACCGCACCTTGCGCCCCAGGCGCATCGCGATGTCCGCGGCGTGGAGGCCCAGATGGATGGTGTGCATCGTTGAGGCGGGGTAGGTGGTCGGCTGGCGGGACTTGACGCAGTCGAGGAAGTTACGCTGCTCGCTCTTGGGGATAGGGTGGTATTTCGACTCCCCCGCCTTGTACTTGATCCGCAGGATGGCCTCGTCGCTCGCTTCAAGCTGGTCGTTCCACGCCTTGCTGCTGATCCATCCCTTCGAGCCGATGATCTTGATGCCCGTGCCTTCCGTGGCGAGGTTGACGGTCACACCGTTGGAGTAAGTGAGGTTGACGTCGAAGGTGATCGGGACGTCCATGAGGGAGTTCTCGGGGATGTCGCCCTTGCCTTCGGCCTCGACGGGGCAGGTGTCGGGCGCGTCGGCGCAGAGCTGGGCGGTGTCGAAGAGGTGCGCGCCCCAGTCGAGCAGCGAGCCGTAGCCGAAGTTGCGCACGCAGCGCCACCACCGCCTTGCGTAGGCATCGTTGTACGGCACCCTCTCGGCCGGGCCGCAGAAGAGGTTGTAGTCGAGGTCGTCGGGGATGGGGTCCTCGCGGGGCGGCCCCAGGGCGGCGAACTTCGGCAGCGTGACCTCCACGCGCTCGACGTCGCCGATCGCGCCGTTGCGGCACCACTCGACAATCTTGTGGTAATACTGGAGCGAGCGGTCCTCCAGCCCGACCTGATAGACGGCGGCGCGGCGCGTCATGGCCGCGTTGAGCGCGAACCCCTCCGAGATGAATTTGGTCGGCTTCTCGGAGAAAACGTCCTTGCCCGCGTCCAAGCCCATGAGCGACATCGGGATGTGCCAGTGGTCGGGCGTGCTGATGACGATGGCATCGATGGCCTTGTCCGTGATGATGTGCCGGAAGTCCTGAAACATCTTGCAGTCGCTGTTGCCGTAGGCTTGGTCAACCGCCTGTTTCGCCTTCTCCGCCCGGTGCCGGAAGGTGTCGCAGACCGCGAGGACGCGCGCGTCCGGCTGCGCGAGGAAGTTGCGCAGGTTGACACCCGATCCGTGGATGCCCACGCCGATCTTGCCGAGCGTGATTTGCTTCGAGGGCGCCTCGTCACCCAGCACGCGGGAAGGGATGATGGCGGGGAACGCGAGCGCCGCGCCCGCCGCTTGCATGAATGTGCGCCGTGTGACGGTCACGTCCTGCTCCTCTCGCGTGGCGGGGGAGGGTCGATGAGTGTGTTCTTCATCGCGAGGGCCTTTTTTTTAATCAACAACAATGCCCCGGTTGTCAACGCGCCCTGCGCGGACACACCGTTTGGCTCCGGGGCGGCATCCCGTGCAGGCATGGGCAACGCCGCGCCGAGCAGTGTGAGGCAGATGAGTCTTTGCATCGTTCGCTCCTTCCTGAAACAGAAACGGAAATAATAGCGCATATCGCAGGGGTAATGCAACAGGAAAATGGGTGTCTGTTTTTGTTTGGGAATCCCAATATTAGACCTTGTCCCTTAAATGGACCTGTCCTAAAATCTGAGTTAACCTACTATACCATGTGACGTTGTGGCTGTGTGTGAAACAATGCCGTGGCGCAAAAAATTTGTTTTTTATGCTTGCGTTATTTCGCAGAAAAGTCTAATGCTTATCCTGTTGTTATTTTAAGGCGAAAACGGGAACGAAAACGGTTTTGCGGTTCACGGGGCGGGTGACTTGCAGGACAGGAGGTTGAAATGAAATCAGAAAACGCACAAAGCTTTTCGATGATGAAACTGTTTGCGGTGATAGGGGGCTTGGCGCTCCTCACGCTCGTGCTTATCCCTGCCGTTTCGCGGGCAAAACTGAAAGCCGACCAGGTGATGGTTGGTGCGCATGGCCGGGACATTTATGTTGCGCTTGTCGGGGCGGCGTGTGAAAACTTAGGACCTATGAGTATCTGGCCGAGAGTCACGATAGCTGAGGAATACATGCATCAAGATGCCCAAACATACTACGTTATGGAAAAAATGTTCCAGAACAGTACAGAGTATTTTTACGATCTGTATGACGGGGCGAATGCTGGAACGCCCGAGCATAGCCCGTATATCGCGGGTTTTGACTATTCCAAGCTGGCGGGGGCAGGCGTCCCGAGAGTGGTCGGGACAGGGGTGCTGAAACCCGAGAACAATATGTGGTGCATTGCGGGGAATCTTCGGGAGGACATGGACGATAGGATTCCCGTGCTGGTGACGCGGAATGTTGACTGCTCATCGTTCCACATCAAAACGCACGGTAATCCCGACGCCCCGCTGCAATGGTCGCAACAGTATAAGACGCCGTTCGGCAGGAAGTGTTTTGTCATGGTCCGTAAAGGCGGCGCCGTTTCCCATGGTGCGGCAAAAAATGCGACCGTCGGCACGGTCTATCCGGTTGGGAGTGTTCCGGTCGCAGGAGGCACAAACCTAGCGTCCCTCGTGTATTTAACCCCTGACGGCATCGTGTGTCCACAGTAAGCGGATGAGTCGATGGATAACAGGGAAAAGGGCAGAATGATGAAAACGAGAATGAAGTTGGTTTGTTTAAGCGCAGTTGCGTTGGTGGCGATGACAGGATGCCGCACTAAAATGCCCGCTGACCCCCTCGATGGACTATGCGATTATATTGATGAGTTGGAAGTAGAATCCGCAACTGTTGGTGACTATACTTATGCCTATACGGTGACGAATGGGGGGCGGTGATAATGGGTTCACCCCAAACAATCACGTTCGATAGATTACGCAGGTGGACGCAGATCACTCTTGCTGGCGGGAGGGCGGGAGCAACTCATGCCAAGGGCAGTCAAGCCCCTGCCGGAGTCGTATGACGGTTGTGATGAGGACGTTCATTTGCCCAGCCTCAATTCTCTGGAGCGTCCGGATGTTTAAGTTTGCTTTTTCGGAAAGCGACTCACGGGTTACGCAACGTGTCACGCGTGCGCGCCGTAAATTATTGCCGAATTCTTTTAAATACGCTTTTATTTCAATAGGGTCATCCATGAGTATAAAATACCTAAAAAAAATCATCGACAACAGGGTGCAACGCGCCCTATAATGCGTCTCTCAAAAGGAGTAACCCTCTATCCCGTCATCTGTATTGGACACTAGGCGCGTGTGCGGCGCGGTGTTGACAGGGGGGGCGTTTTGTGTTACCGTGTTGCGTTTACTCGAACGGAGGGAAAAGATGAAAAGAGTTGATGTGAGGAGGGCGGTTGCTTTCATGGGCGCGGTGTGCGCGGCGGCGGGGCTGGCGGCGGCGAAGCTGGACGGGATGAGGGACGCGGAGGGCGCGAGGCTCGCTGAGGACATCATGTTGAGGTGCGGCGTCATCAGAGCGCTGGTCGCGAGGATAGAGGTCCTCGCCCCGGGGATAACCCAAGCCTATCATCTGAGGCTGAAGGAAAGAGTAAGGGAGCTGACTGAGGGCGCCGTGGCCATACCGGAGGACAGGATAGCCGTGGAAGCCGCCATATTCGCTGACAAGAGCAACATTACAGAGGAAACGGTCAGGCTCGACAGCCACCTCCGCCAGATGGAGGCGGCCATAAAGGGGGATGGCGCGTCAGACGGCCGGAAGCTTGATTTTCTGGTGCAGGAAATGAACAGGGAGGCAAACACAATTGGCTCAAAAGCCAACAATATCGAAGTCACGAACATGATGATAGAGATAAAAGGCGAGATCGAGAAAATCAGGGAGCAAATTCAGAACGTGCAGTAAAAAAAAGTTCTGAGTGCTTGCAATTATCTGATTTTTGTGATAAAATAAAGGGTACTCTACTTTAATATATGAGCAAAAGGGAGACCGGCAATGAACGAGGGACATCTTTTTGTGGTTTCCGGCCCGTCAGGGGCGGGAAAAGGGACTGTTTGCAGGCGGCTGCTTGAGGAAGTGGACGCTGTGCTGTCGGTTTCCATGACCACGAGGCTCCCGAGGCCGGGAGAAGTGGAGGGCGATCACTACATCTTCACTTCCGCTGAGGATTTTGAGCGGGCGATCGGCGCGGACGAGCTTTTGGAGCACGCCTTGGTGTACGGAAATTATTACGGGACGCCGAAGCGGCCGGTCACGGACAAGCTGCGCGGCGGCACCGATGTGGTGCTTGAGATCGACACTCAAGGGGCTTTCCAGGTTAAGGAAAGATGCCCTGACGCCATACTGATGTTCATACTGCCGCCGTCAATGGCGGAGCTGCGGAACAGGATAGAGAAAAGGGGCAGTGAGACCGAGGAGGCGATCAGCCGCAGGCTCGGCGAGGCCCTGAAGGAGATAGAGCTCATCGAGAGGTACGACTACTGCGTCGTGAACGGTGTGCTGGCGGAGGCGGTTGCGAAGGTGAAGTCCGTGATCGTCGCCGAGCACCTGAAAACCGGGCGAGGCGCTTCTGAAATCATAAAAAAGTACAAGGAGGAGACATAGATGCTTTACCCGTCAATCAACGAGATCAGGAAAAAGGCTGACAGCAGGTACACGCTGGTGATACTTGCGGCAAAGAGGGCGCGAGACATCATCGAGGGAAAGCCCGCGCTGACCGAGGACGACCCGGAAAGACCGGTGACCGTCGCTGCCAACGAAATCATGGAGGACCTC
>WRJS01000182.1 GCA_009778475.1 Kiritimatiellota bacterium
GCGCTCGCGGCGCTGGAGTCCGGCGCGGACGGCCTGCGCATCAACCCCGGCAACATCGGCGGCGCGGACCGCGTGAGGGCGGTCGTCAAGGCGGCACAGGCGCGGAACGTCCCCATCCGCATCGGCGTGAACGGCGGCTCGCTGGAGAAAGACATTTTGGCGCGACACGGCAGCGCGACGCCCGAGGCACTTGTCGAGAGCGCATTGCGGCACGTCGCCCTGCTGGAGGCGGAGGGCTTCCACGACATCAAGGTTTCGGTGAAGGCTTCGGATGTCCCGCGCACGATTGCGGCGTACCGTTTGCTCGCGCAACAGACCGACTACCCGCTCCACCTCGGCGTGACCGAGGCGGGGACGTTCATCCCCGGGACGGTGCGCTCGTGTGTCGCGCTCGGGGTGCTGCTCTCCGAAGGCATCGGCGACACCCTCCGCGTCTCGCTCACCGACACGCCCGTGAAAGAGGTGCGTGTCGGCGTGGAGTTGCTGCGGAGCCTCGGGCTACGCGCCCCCGGCGCATCGGTCACCTCCTGCCCGACATGCGGGCGCACACGGGTGGATGTCGCGATGCTGGCAACGCAAGTCGAGGAACGCCTCGAACGCTTTTATCGCGAACATCCCGACGCTCCCCGCCCGCACATCGCCGTGATGGGGTGCGTCGTAAACGGCCCCGGCGAGGCGCGTGGCGCGGACATCGCCGTCGCGGGCGGCGACGGCTGTTTCGTCCTCTTCGTGCGCGGCAAGCAAATTCGCGTCATCCCCGAAGCCGACGCGCTGGAAGGCATCGTAACGCTTGCAGAGCAGTGGCCCGCGGAACCGCTGGTGGATTGATATTTGTTTTCATCAGGATTTTTGTTGTACCCACAGCTAATCTTTGAGATACTTATATACAATTCGATGGAGATATTTATTATGAAGGCAATTAAGGTGTGCGTGTGTTTCTTGGTGCTTTTCATGTCCTCGCCGCTCGTCGCCGCTGTCCGTATCAATGAAATCTGCGCGGACAACAAGGAGTCGCTGCTGACGGCGGCGGGTGACGCGGCGGACTGGATCGAGTTGTATAATGACGGCGGGAGCGCGGTCTCGCTGGAGGATTGGTCGCTGACGGACAGCAAGAGCAACCCGCGCAAGTTCGTGTTCCCGTCCGGCGTGAGCGTCGCGCCGCACGGCTATCTGGTCGTCTTTGCGGACGGTTCTGGCACGCCCGTCCAGAACGGCGAGGTGCACGCCAATTTCAGCCTGTCGAAGAGCGGCGAGTATCTGGCGCTGATCGACCCCGGCGGGGAGGCCGTGAGCGCGTTCACGTTCCCGCCGCAGTTCCGTGATGTCTCCTACGGGTATGCGCCGAAAGAAATCATACCGATTGGCGATGGTGCGCCGTGCGTCTTTTGGGTGCCCGACGGTTCGCTCCCCCAAAACGTAGTCAAGCACAACGGCGTGGGTGCGCTCGGCTTCGCAGACGCGCAGGTGCAGGGCAACTTCACCGTCAAATACTACGAGATGAACAGCAACGTCCGGCACATCGACACGGCTGAGAGTATGCTCGCCAACCCAGCCTATTGGAAGTCCGGGTATCCGGTCGCGGGACAATACCAGACCGTCAACTTCATGCGCTCTGGCACCACGGGCATCTTCGGGGGATATGCCGCGTTCCCCTCCCTGCCGGGAAGCAATCAGGAGGAGTTTGTCGTCACCGCCGAGGGCGGAGTCTATGTCCCCTCGCCGGGGTTGTGGACGTTCGCGGTGGCGAGCGACGACGGATTCAGGCTGCGCATCACGGGACACGGCGTCAGTTTCATGTCGGAGTATGAGGGGACGCGTGGCATCCAGCCGACGTTCGGCGTATTCAACTTCCCCGTCGCGGGCGTGTACAGCGTCAACCTCATCATGTTTCAGGGTAATGGCGGGGCAGGGCTGGAGTTCGCCGTCGCGCAGGGCGACCAGCAGAACTATAATGTATCGACGTTCTCGCTCGTCGGGGGCGCGGCGTGTCCCGTCCTGCACGCGGGGGCGTTCGGCGCGTTGATCGAGACGAACATCAAGACGCAGATGGACGGGGGCGCCCAGAAGCGTTTGCAAATGCGGAGCGAGTGGTCGTTCGTCATTGACGAGCTGCCGGACGAGAACGATGCGTTCACGCTCTATCTGCGCTACTCGGACGGGTATCAGGCATGGCTTGCCGGGACCCTCCTCGGGGAGGCGAACATACCTGTGCCTGTCAACCCGCCACTAGGGGGATTCCACGACCGTTCTCCTGCGTCCGTCCAGCGCCCGGTGGAGGACTATATGACGTGGGAGGTCATCAGCGTGCCGACGGCGCTCCTGACCGTGGGGACGAACACGCTTTCGGTGTACGGCCTGCGCCACAGCGCGACCAACGAGAACTTCTTCCTGCAAGTCCGCCTCGTGCAGAACACGAAAGCCCTTCATCTGGCGTACTTCAAAGACCCCACGCCGGGCGCGGCGAACGCGGCCGCGCACACCGCGCCGACGCCCGCCGTGACGATCAGCGAGCCGCACGGCTACAAGACCGCGCCGTTCACCGCCACGCTCTCGTGCGACGACCCCGCCGCCGTCATCCGCTACACGCTCAACGGCAGCGTCCCCACGAAGAGCAACAGCATCATCTATACGAACCCCCTGCCCGTCTCCGCCACGACCGTCATCCGCGCGGCGGTCATCGACCCCGAGAGCGTCTTCCAGAACACCGCGACCGTCTCGTGGCTCTTCCTCGAGCAGGTCCTGACGCAGGGCTTCCCCGGCAGCCCGTGGCCCAGCGGCTCGTCCAACGGCCAGACCTACGAATACACCATGCGCTCGGACATCCGCGCCGCCTACCCGACCGAGATCCGCACGGGCTTCACCAACGCCATCCCCACGCTCTCCATCGTGATGCACCAGGACGACTTCTCCGGCGCGACGCAGGGCATCTACTCGAACCCCGGCAACGAGGGCATCGGCTGGGAGCGCCCCATCTCGCTCGAACTCATCGACCCCGTGCGCGGCCCGCAGAAGGAGTTCCAGAAGAACGGCGGCCTGCGCATCCGCGGCGCCCAGAGCCGCTCCAAGGGCAACCCCAAGCACGCCTTCCGCATCTACTTCCGCCGCGAGTACAGCGGCGACAACAAACTCCTCTTCCCGATGTTCGACGCGGAGGGCGCCGAGGAGTTCAACCGCTTCGACCTGCGCTGCACCAGCAACGGCTCATGGGGCCAGCAGAACGACGCCAACGAGACCTTCCTCCGCGACGTCTATTCCCGCGACTGCCAGCGCGACCTCGGCGTCGCCTACACCCGCAGCCGCCCCTACCACGTCTTCATCAACGGCGTGTACTGGGGCCTCTACGAGACGCAGGAGCGCCCCGAGTCGCACTACGGCGTGACCTACTTCGGCGGCGCCAACAAGGACTGGGACGCGCTCAAGACCTCGCACTCCGACCGCAACCTCTACGCCGTGGACGGCAACACCGACGCGCTCAACGCCCTCTGGAACTGCACCTTCCCCCAAGGCGGCTACGCACCCTCCGGCTCCACCGCCGGCAACTACATGCGGATGCTCGGCCGCAACCCCGACGGCACCCCCAACCCCGCCTACCCCGCCTACCTCGACGAGACCAACCTCATCGCCCGCGTCCTCGTCATGCACCACACCGCCGACCCCGACTCCCCCATCTCCGACTGGGGCGGCCACGGCAACAACATGGCCGCCCTCTACAACCGCGCCGACCCCGACGGCTTCAAATGGTTCTGCCACGACTCCGAGTTCGCCTTCGGCCTCAACGGGACCTACAACCCCGCCTACGACTTCACCATGATGGGCTCCGGCTTCACCGACCTGCGCCGCTTCAACCCCAACACCCTCCACCAGCGCCTCTGCGCCCACCCCGACTACAAGATGCACTTCGCCGACCAAGTCCAGAAGCACCTCCTCGGCGGCGGCGCGCTCACCATCGCAAAGTCCCACGAACGCTGGCGCGCGCGCATGGACATGCTCGGCGACGCCGTCGTCCCCGAGTCCGCCCGCTGGGGCCGCGGCAAGACCGTCGCCACGTGGAGCAACGCCTGCAACACCGTCCTCAACTTCATGACCCAGCGCGAGCCGAACCTCCTCAACCACTACCGCCAGCGCGGCTGGTTCCCCGCCCTCGCCGCCCCCGCGCACGACCTCGCCGCCCCGCTCGTGGACATCGGCACGCCCGTCACCGTCTCCGCCCCCGGCGCGTTCTACTACACCCTCGACGGCTCCGACCCCCGCCTCCCCGGCGGCGGCGTGAACCCCGCCGCCATCGCCGTCGGCAACCCCGCCGCGCCCCCGTCGCCGCCCGTCACGCTCCTCGCGAACGGCTCCGTGTGGAAATACTACGACAACGGCAACGCGCCCGCCAACAACAACGGCGCGTCGTGGAAGTCCCCCGCCTACAGCGACGCCGCATGGCCGCAAGGCCCCTCCACCCTCGGCTTCCAAGGCAGCGCCACCGTCAACCCCGTCGCCACCGTCACCAAGCGCTACGTCAACGGCACCAGCGGCGCACAGGTCACCACCACCTACTTCCGCCACACCTTCAACTTCTCCGGCGCCGCCAACGTCACCGCCCTCAACGTCACCATGCTCATCGACGACGGCGCGGTCGTCTATCTCAACGGCACCGAGGTCATCCGCTACAACATGAACCCCGGCACCCCGACCTACGACGACTACGCCGCCAGCAACCTCGGCTCCCCCGCGCAGAACACCTACTACAACTACACCATCCCCGTCCAGCACCTACAGGAAGGCGCCAACGTGCTAGCCGCCGAAGTCCACCAGAGCAACGCCACCAGCACCGACCTCTACTTCGACTTCACCCTCTCCGCAACCTCCGCCGCTGGCGGCGGCGGCGGCGGCGCGCCCGGCGGCGGCAGCGTCACCATCATCGCCGAGACCAACCACACCGTCATGGCCCGCTGCTACGACGGCGCCGAATGGTCCCCCCTCACCGACCTCGCCTTCACCACCGAGCCTCCCCCCGACAACACCCTCCCCCGCGCCTCCAAACTCATGTACGCCCCCCCCGACCCCGACCCCGCGCGTGGTCGAGCCGAGGACGCGGGCGAGCGCGCCCAGCTGCGCCACCTTGATCTCAGCGTCGCCCGAGAGCAGGCGCGAGAGAGTCCGCTCCGGAATCCCGGACGCCTCGGCGAGGCGGCAGATCGTCACCCCAGCGATCACTCGCTGCGCAGCGAGGGCCTTCGCAACGGCATGCGTGATGTCCATGCCTTGAAGATAGTGCCCGCCGTGGCACTAATCAACCCGGAAGCGGCACTAACGCGCCGTGACTGGCGTCACCGCGCGGGGTCGTCACCGACCGCCCGCTCGGCCCTCTCTAGGATCGCGGAGGTCCGCAGCCCGAGCGCGTGAGCCAGGGCCCGCAGGGCGGGCAGCGGGATTGAGCGCGTCCGTTCGCCGTTGAGGTAACGGACGAGGGTCCGGCGCGGAATCCCGGACAGCGACGACAGTTCGTCGAACGTGAGGTTCAGCCTCGCTCGCTCCGCGCGCAGCTCGCCAGCAAGAGCAGCCGCCAGGGCGCGCTCGGCCGGCGAGTCGTCGTCAGGTGCGCGATCCGTATCCCTCATAGGGCCCGAATCTACCGGCCGCCGGT
>WRJS01000183.1 GCA_009778475.1 Kiritimatiellota bacterium
GTAGAAGCGGCGGCGCGAGGCGGGGCGCGGCGCGGGGGAGGCGGCGTGCAGGTGGATGCGCTCGGGGGGCGTGGCGGGCTGGGCCGGGTCCATGCGGTAGAAGTCGAAGCGGCGGCGGAAGACCATCGTGCGGCCGTCCTGCGAGAGGGACGGGTGGATGACCGAGTCGGCCGCGTAGGAGGTGACCTGCGTCTCCTTGCCGCCGCCGAGGGGTCGGTGGCGGATGTTCATGCAGCCGCCCTCGCCGGAGACGTAGTAGAAGCCCGCGCCGTCCGGGGTCCAGAGGGGGGTGCGGCTTTCGGTGTCGCGCTTGACGAGGCAGGTGAAGCGCCTCTCGGGGATCTCGTAGAGCCAGATCTGCGCGGCCTTGCTGCTGGTCGTGCGCTGGCGGTAGAGGTTCTCGCCCTCGGTGGTGAAGAGGATTTTCGTGCCGTCGGGCGAGAGGCACGGCTCGTCGGCGGTGGCGTCGAAGAGCAGCGTCTCCGGGCCGCGCGCGGCGGCGGGGATCAGCACGGGTCGGTTCGGGAAACTGCCGGCCGCGTCGCGCGTGGCGATGGCGAGGACGGACGCGCCGTCGGGCGTCCAGCCGTAAGGGCGCGCGCCCTCGGAGTGGAACGAGACCTGGCGCGTGACGCCGCTGTCGAGATCGACCTCGAACAATTTCATGTTGCCGTCGCGGTCGCTCTGGAACACGGCGCGGCGGCCGTCCGGCGCGATGACGGGCCAGATGTTCTGCGCGGCGGCCGGCTGCAAGGGCTTGGCGATGCCGCCCTTGACGGGCGCGAGCCAGATGTTGTCGCACCACTCGAAGGCGAACTGCGACCCGTCCGGCGACACCGATGGCCGCGACCCGAGATAAATCCTGTCCAGCGCCGCCTCCGACACCTCCACGCCGTCGTCATCGCACCATGCCGCCGTCACGGCCAAGCACCCGCACACCGCCACCCAACGCATCCTGCCCCGCATAATCCCTCCTGTTCCTTTATTCATAAAGTCCATTGTATGATTTCGCTCTGCGGATGTCAAACTGGGAATTCTCCTGAACAATCCGTAATTGCCGTTTCCCGTCAAATGCGTTGTGTTGTCGTCGGTTAAGTTGAAATTGTCACAGCCATCTGTGAAAACGCCGAAGATGTGTAACGTGAATAACCGTCGGTGGAGCGAGCGTATGCGGGCGGAACCGGCGGACGGCAGATGATCGCCATCAACCCCGGCTGGGGCTGGACAATTTGCAACAAGGAATACGGCGGCAATGTGTGATTGACACGGCGGCGGCGGCGGGTGTACACTGTTTTATATTTAACGGAGGAGGTTTTATGAAACGGTTTATCTGTGTCGCGGCGCTGTGCGTCGCGGCGGGGGGTTATGCGCAAAAGGATGCGCCCGAGGCGCTGGTCTCGCGGGGTTCGCTTGTGGCGCAAATCAATGCGAACGCGCAACTGTGCAAGGCGGCGGCGCGGTTTGCCGCGGATTCCATTTTGAAGCGAACCATCGTGTCGGAAGCCCAGAAACTGCCGGCCGAGCTCGCGTCCGTTGATGAGCAAATCAAGGCGGCGCCAAACGACCCCATGCTGTATGGCGCGAAATGCTGCATCCTGTTCAACATGGGCAAGCAGCAGGAGGCGGTTGACTGCGGGAAGGTGATGCTCGAGAAATGCGTCCAGGCAAAGAACAACCAGCCGTGGTGGATGCTCGGGACCATCACCACGGACAAATACAGGGTTGACGTGCATTACAACATGGGGGCAAGCGAGCGCGCGGACCGTGCGAGCGCCAACACGCTCATGACCTTCCCGTACAGCTTCCGCGTCTGGTCGCTGGAAGAGCCCTTGAAACTCGTGCGGATCGTGGATTTCGAGATCATGTATATGCGCGGAAAACCCATGACGGCCGCCGTCGGGGAGACGACCCCTTTCGGGCACTCGAATTTCGGGATGCTCCCCACGGACGCGGACTTCGCGACGGTCAAGGCCAAGGTGCTGTCCGTGCTGGGCGCGAAGGAAGGCACCGGGGTGCCGTTGCGGGCCATGGCGGAACTGACGCGGGTCGCATACGGCGAAAAGGAAACCGCCGCGCCTTGATGCGGCGGTATGCGTAAGGTGGTGCGGGCTGTGTGCGCCGCCCTAAATTTTCTTCATTTTTCCTTGTGGTTCACACCGCAATCACGATACAATCAAAGCGTTTATTCGTAATGGAGGAGGCTTTATGAAACGATTCATCTGTGTCGCGGCGTTGTGCGTCGCGGTGAACGCTCATGCGCAGGAGGGCGTGCCCGAGGCGCCGCCAACGCTGGCGTCGGTTGAGGAGAAAATCAAGGCGGCCCCAGACGACCCGAAACTGCATGCCACGAAATGCAAGTTGCTGTTCGCGGCAGGCAAGCAGCAGGAGGCGGTTGATTTCGGCAAGGTGGCGCTCCAGAAATTCATTCAGGCGAAGGACGACTTGGCGTGGTTCATACTGGGGTCAATCACCACGGACAAATACAGGATCGACGTGCATTACAACATGGGGAGGTTTGAGCGCGCGGACCGCGCGAACACCCGGATACTGATGACGCGCCCGTACAGTTTCCGCGTCTGGTCGCTGGACACTCCCCCGCAACTGGTGCGGATCGTGGATTTCGAGATTTCGTATGGGTTCGGAAGCCCCATGACGGCCGCCGTCGGGGAGATGGCGGGCACCGTGCATTCGAATTTCGGGGTGCTCGACACGGATGCGGATTTCGCGACGGTCAAGGCCAAGGTGCTGTCCGTGCTGGGCGCAAAGGAAGTCGCCAAGCCTTGACACTGTACTTGCTAGCATAAAATAATAAGGGGCGAGGATGAAACGGATTGCGATGTTGTTGTGCGCGGCCTGCGGCCTGTGGGGGGCGGCGCGGGCGCAGGAGAGGCTTTCGATGGACGTGGTGTGCAAGTCCATGGTGAAGATGAACGCGGCGGTGCGGCGCGCGCTGGTGGATGTGGAGGCGGACGCGGCGGTGGCGGCGGATGCGTTCGCGCCGTTCGCGAGCGGGAAAATCGCGTATGGCGAAATCCTCCCGGTCTCGGTGGACATCACTGGGGCGGAGCGCATTTACCTCGGCTCGGTGGGCGACCACGGGGGCGGCCACACGTATTGGGGCGAGCCGGTGCTGATTGACGCGCAGGGCAACGCGACGCCGCTCACGGATCTCTCGCCGAAACTCTATTTCGTGGGCTGGGACGAGATGCGGGTGTATCCCGAGAACGTCGGGGGGACGCTCATGAAGCACGGCTTCTTCGCGCACGTGGACAGTTGCGTGGCGTATCAGGTGGACAAGAAGTATGTGCGGCTGGAGGCGAAGGTGGGCATCCGTCATCAGGGGTCGAAGTCGGCGACGGTGAGCGTGTCGGTGGCGGCGAAGCCGACGGAGAAGCAGGCGGCGCGGCTGTTGCGGGAGGGGCGGTTCGACCCGTTGCGCGCGGGGCAGCTCGATGAGGAGTGGACGCGCGAGACGCGGGACGGGACGCTCGGGTTCTGGGACTGGGTGCGCGCGCGCGATCAGCGGGTCGCGGCGGAGGCGGTCGGCAAGTTGCTGTCGAAGTGCGGCGCGGAGCCCGAGCTCACGGCGCGACTGGCGGATTTGACGGAGACGCGGAAGGAGGGCAATGAGCCGGAGTGGCTGGCGCTGTACCTCGATGCGCTCGCGTGTCAGCGTTACTATGTGGCGTTCGATGACGCGGTCGCGCAGGTGGACGCGGTGTGCGCGTTCATGCGCGAGGAGGGCGGCTCGACGGCGGCGTTCGACGCGGAGGTCGCCGCGCTGAAAGAGCAGGCCCCCGCCGAGCGCGAGAAGGGGTCGGCGGCGATGGAGGCGTTCGGCGCGAAGCTCGCGGCGCTGCGCCGCAAAATCCTGTTCGCGCACCCGGCGGCGCAGTTCAAGGACCTGCTGGTGGACGTGCGCTTCCTGCCGACGTACCACCACAACGTGGATCAGTACCTCGGGCGCAACAACAAGACCGCGCCCGGCCTGCTGGTGCTGGAGGACTGGAAAAGCGACGCGCCGAACGAGCGGTGGCTCACACGCGACGCGCTCCCGCCCGGCTGCACGCAGCACCCCGATTTGTCCTACGACGGCAAGCGCGTCATCTTCGGCTTCTGCGACCACACCATCGAGAAGGACCACAACCGCCGCCGCTTCCTCATCTACGAGATGAACGTGGACGGCACGGGCATCCGCCAGGTCACCGGCACCGCGGCCGACCCGTGGGACGCGACGCGGCGCGACGGCAACCACACCGTCATCATCGAGGACTTCGACCCGCACTACCTCCCCGACGGCGGCATCGTGTTCAACTCCACGCGCAGCCAGAACATCGCCCGCTGCCACGCCGGCCGCAACGCCCCCGCCTTCCTCATCCACCGCGGCGAGCTCGACGGCACCCGCATCCAGGCCCTCAGCTGGGGCGAGGCCAACGAGCTCGACCCCGCCGTCCTGCACGACGGCCGCATCATCTACAACCGCTGGGAATACGTCAACCGCCACGACTGCGAGTTCCACAAGCTCTGGACCATGAAGCCCGACGGCACCGGCGTCGCCAACTTCTACGGCAACCTCACCCCCTTCCCCCAGTCCATCACCGAGCCCCGCCCCGTCCCCGACAGCAACAAGGTCATGGCCACCGCCACCGCCCACCACTCCTTCACCGCCGGCTGCGTCATCCTCATCGACCCCCTCCAAGGCACCGACGGCCCCGCCCCCGTCACCCGCCTCACCCCCGAGGCCAAATACCCCGAGTCCGAAGGCTTCGACACCGACACCTACATGGCCCCGTACCCCCTCACCGAACGCCTCTTCCTCGCCGCCTGGTCCAAAGGCCCCCACGAATACAAGGCCAACAACACCTACGCCCTGCACCTCGTGTTCAACCACAACGGCAAGGCCTACCGCGAGCTCATCTACAAAGCGAAGGACGGCCTCTCCTGCTTCACCTCCCTGCCCGTGCGCCCCCGCCCCACGCCCCCCGTCATGACCACCGCCCTCGAGCCCGGCACCGGCGCGCGCACCGGCTCCTTCTACGTCCAGAACGTGTACGACAGCATCCACCCCATCCCCCCCGGCACCATCCGCCACATCCGCGTCAACCAGCTCTTCAACCAGCCCACCCCCCGCGTCCCCCACCGCGGCTGGGTCATGGACGAAGTCGCCAAAGGCGTCCTCGGCACCGTCCCCGTCGCCCCCAACGGCTCCGCCGCCTTCACCCTCCCCTCCCGCACCCCCGTCCAGCTCCAGCTCCTCGACGCCGAGATGAAATGCGTCATGAACATGCGCTCCTTCATCTACCTCCAAGACGGCGAGCAGGCCTCCTGCGTCGGCTGCCACGACGACCGCATGAAATCCCCCCTCCCCCTCAACCACCCCCCCCCCCCGCCCCCCCCCCCCCCCCCCCCCCCCCCCCCC
>WRJS01000184.1 GCA_009778475.1 Kiritimatiellota bacterium
TGATGTGTTGTTTTACCTTTGCGTTGTAATAAAATCCCAAAAAAGATGGGGAATTTTTGTGTTTGTGTTTGGGGGGGGGGGGGTTCCCCCCAAAAAAAAGGGGGAGAAACCCCCCCGCACGCCATATATGCGACAACATCAATTTAAATGAGCATATAGATCCAAGGCAATAAATTCATGTCCTGATGTGCTTTTCTCCGTGATTTTTTTAGGGGGATGGGATATACTGTTTGTTTTCAAGTTATCAGGGGATTCAGGACAGTGTCGCGGCGGATGTTACAGATTATGGTTGCGGTTGCCTTTTCGGCGGGCGTGTCGCTCGCGGAAGAACTGGATGTCGCGCGCGCGGCGCTCCAGGACAGGCTCTACCCCGTGGCGCAGCGTCATGCGCAGAGGGCGCTGGAGGAGGCGCCGGGGAATCACGCGGCGTTGGCGGTTTTGCTGGAGGCGCTCTGCGCCCAGGGGCAGGCGCAGGACGCGCTGGACGCGCTGGACCGTCATGCGGGTGCGCAGCGGGATGCGCCGTCGCCTGCGCTGTTCACTTATTGGCGGGCGGTGGCGCTCCTGAAGGCGGGGCGCGCGGCGGAGGCGGCGCGTGTCGCGTCGTCGGTGCCTGTGCCGGATGACCATTCCATTGCGGATTCGCTGCTGCGTGTCGCGGCGCGCGCGCGGCGTGCGGAGGGCGATCTGCCGGGTGCGCTGGAACTGTTCGCGGAGGTTGACAGGCGCACGGCGGATGCCGCGACCCGCGCCGCGAACGCGCTGGAGTGGGCGTCGGCGCTGGATGAGGCGGTGCAGGAGCATACGGCGTTGAGCGTGCTGGCGGCGCAGGCGGAGTTGGATGTGCAGTCGCCCGAGATGGACGAGGGCGCGTTGCTCCATGCGCGTATCCTGATGCGGCAGGGGAAGGCGGCGGATGCGCTCGCGCGGTTCGCTCAACTGGCGGCGGCGGCGCAGGTGAGCGAGGGCGTGAGGGCGCAGGCGCTGGGCGAGATGGGCGTTCACGCGCTTGCCTTGGCGCGGACGAATGAGGCGGTGGCCCATGCGCGTGCGGCGTATGACCTCGCGCAGCAGCCGGCGGTGCGGCGGCTGGCGGGGTTCCGCCTGGGCGATCTGTTGTGCCTCGATGGCGAGACGCTGGAGGAGGGCGAGGCGCTGGTCAAGCGCCTCGTGCGCGAGTTCCCGGACGAGCCGGTCTCGCTGCAGGCGCACCTGCGCCTTGCGGATGCGCTGCTGCGTTTCAACCGCGCGTCGCAAGCGGCGGAGGAGTACCGTATTTTCCTGGAGACGCACCCGTCGTCGTCGCTTGATGAGCATGTGCTGCTCGGGCGCGGCTGGGCGTTGTTTCAACTGGCGCGTTACGCGGAGGCGGGCGCGGTTTTCCGGCGCGTGGCGGAGCAGACGACGAACCTGCCCATGCGCGCGGAGTGCCTGTACAAGCAGGGCGACGCGCTGGCGGCGGACGCGCGTTACGCGGAGGCGGCGCAGGCGTATGCGCAACTTGCGGAGGATCACCCGGATGCCGCGCTCGCGCCGCGCGCGTTGTACCAGAGCGCGGAGAGCCTCGAGCGCACGGGGCAGTTGCCGCTGGCGCTCACGCGCTACCGGCAGGCGGCGGAGGCGTACCCGGCGAGCGAGGTCGCGCCGAGGGCGCTCTTGCGCTTGGCGGCGCTTCACTTGGCGGCGGGGGACGCGGACGCGGCGTTGCGCACCTACACCGCGGTCCAGACGAACGCCGCGCACCGGGCGTTCCGCAGCGACGCGCTCATGGGGCGCGGGAAGGCCCATTACCGCCTGTACCGTTTCGACACGGCGATGCAGGATTTCGCGGCGGTGGCGGAGGGCGACACGGCCCGCCGCGACGAGGCGCGTTTCGCGATCACCGATTGCCTTTACAAACTCGGGCGCGATGCCGACGCGCATGCCGCGGCGACGGCGTTCATCCTCGATTTCCCGGAGTCGCGTTTCCAGCCCGACATGATGCTGTGGCTCGGCAAGTTCGAGTTCAACCGGAAGCGGTTCGCAGAGGCGCGGAAGTTCTTCGTCGAGTACGTCACGCGCTGGGCGAAGGCGGAGTGGGCGGATGCCGCGCTGCTGTGGGCGGCGCAGGCGGCGACGAATGACGCGGATTTCACGGGCGCGGTCGAACTGGTCACGCGGCTCGTGCAGGAGTATCCGAAAAGCGCGCGCCTGATTGAGGCGCGGCTGACGCAGGTGGAGGCGCTGATGGAGTTGGCGCGGTTCCCGGAGGCCGTCCTCCTGCTCGACCAAATCATCACGGGCGAGCCTGACGGCGAATGGGCGGGGGAAGCGAAACTGCGCAAGGGCGACTGCCTGCTCGCGCTCGGCGCGGACAACAGCGCGCATTACGTCAAGGCCCTCGCCGCCTACCGGGACGTGCTGGAGCAGCCGTCGCTGACCCCGAGCCAGCGGCTGCAACTGCACTACAAGGCCGGGCGCTGCCTCGAGAAACTCCAGCGCATCGAGGAGGCCATCGACACTTACTACGCCGAGGTCATCGTCCGCTACCTGAACGACCGCGCCGCAGGCGTGTGGTACGATGACGCGGCTACCGGCCGCTTCATGCAGGCCACGTTCAACGTGGCGAGCCTGTGCGAGCAGCGGGGCAAACCTGATTTGGCGGTGAACGTGCTGGGGCGTGTGCTCCAGTCCGACGTGTCCGGGAAGGATGAGATACGCCAGCGCATGGAGCGGTTGAGGAAGAAGAAGTGAAGGGAGAGTTTTTAGTTGCTAGTTTCTAGTTTTTAGTTTTTAGTTTCTAGTTTCGGGTTTTTAGTTTCGATTGCCATCGAATGCGATTTTTAAAAACTAGAAACTAGCAACTAGCAACTAGAAATTCCAAAGGAAGGCTTATGTCAGTGATTACACAGTTCGGTTGGGTGTTCCCGATTATCCTCGTCGCGGGGGTGGGGGCGGTCTGGGTGTTCCTGGAGCGCATGTTGGCGTTGCGCCGCGCGCAGATTGACTACATGGATTTCATCAAGGGCGTCTGCAACGTGCTAGACATCGGCAACGCCGAGGAGGCCATCATGCTGTGCGAGGAGACGCCCGGGCCCGTCGCCGCCGTGGCGATGGCCGCCATCCAGCACCGCAAGGCCACGCGCGACGCGCTCCGCGAGGCCGTGGACAACACGGGCCGCGCGGAGATCTCGCGGCTGGAGCGCCGCCTCGCGTCCATCGCCGTGACGTGCCAGATCGCGCCGCTGCTCGGGCTGCTCGGGACGCTCCACGGGGTGATGAATATCGTGCTGGGCTTCAACGCCAGCGCCCCGCTCGTGCAGACGACCGACATGACCGCCGGGCTGCTGCAGGCGCTGGTCTCGGCGGTGGCGGGCCTGCTGGTGGCAATCCCCTGCCATGTCATGTACATGATGCTGATCGTGCGCATTGAGCGCATCGTGCTGGAGATGGAGGCCGGCGCGTCGGAGATCGTCGCCTACCTGACGCGCGAAGACACGTCTATGCTGTGAGGCCAACGCCATGAAAACAACCCAGTCGTTCATCACCTGGAGCCAGGACATCCACAAGAAGCGCTCGGTTTACCGCTTCGGCGGGACGTGGGGGCAGGCGTTGTCCACCACCGCGCCGTGGGTCTCCGCCATCATCCTCGTGGCGGCGCTGTTCGCCGTGCACGACCGCATCGCCATCACGCCGGGGGTCGTGTTCGAGTTGCCCGCCGCCCCGCTGACCGAAGGCTCGCACGGCGGGCTGACGGTGCTGATGGTGTCCCTGTCGCGCGAGACGCAGATGGGCGACGAGACGTTGGTGTTCTTCGATGACGAGCGTTACCTGATTCATGACGAAGAGCAGGCCGCGCGCCTTGCCGAGCGCCTCAGCGAGAGCGTGGACATCGGGCGTCACCAAGACGTGCTGTTGCTCGCCGACACGCGCGTGCCGCACGGCGACGTGATACGCTTCGTGAACATGGCCCGCAAGGCCGGCGCAAAACGCGTCAACGTCGCGGAGAAAGCGGAATGAGTGCAAGCCGTCTGAGCGTTCTGAAATTCCCAATTCCCAATTCCCCATTTCTAATTCCTAATTTCTAATTCCTAATTCTCAATTACCCCCATGCGTGCCACCAGCCAATACCAACTGCGATTTAAGCGCCGCCCGGTCCTCTTCTGGTGGCAGACGTTCGCGCTGTTCGGGATTGTCGGGCTGCTGTTCTCGGAGGTGCCGGTCGCGTCCATCTGCCGGCAGGCGCGCACCCACGTCGCGCCGCTCCCGCCCCCGTCTGCCGCGTATGTCACGCTCGACCCTGACACCGCCGCGCAACTCTTCAAGCGTTCCCTCGTGACGTGGATGACCTTCCAGTCCGAGCGCTCGAACAGGCCCGGGCTGGATTTGAGCGCGCTGGACTTCGACAACACGCTCGGTGCGCCGGACTTCCTGGAGCAGAGCGACGTCTTCGCGAACAACAGGCCGCCGCTGGTCATCGCCGCGCTCCCGGTCGCGCTCGCTGAAATCCAGATCCCCTCCGCGGGTCTCGCGGCGGACGCGCCTAGCCCGCGCACCCCGCAAGGCGGGCTCTTCATCACCCCATCCGCCGCGCTGACCGCCGCAGGGTTCACGTTCCCCTCCGAGGGGCTGAATGTTTTGAAAGAGCGTTCGGGCGAGTGCCGCTTTTACGTCGAGACGGATGCGGAGGGTTACGTCGTCCATGTGCTGCTGCGCTCGAAGCATTCGCCTGAGACGGCGCAGGTGGAACGCGCACTGATGCGTGGCCGCGCCAACGGCGCGGCAAGCGGGATGGTGGACATACGATGGAGTTTTGCGAAATGAAAAAACACCATCTGCCAATCTGGGCGTTGTCCGCCTTCATGCTCATCGCCGCAGTGTTCGCGCTGAGGCTCGTGTTCGCGCCCCCTGGAGGGCGAGCGTCCTCGCGAGCCGAAACACCCGCCCCGTCTCAACCTCGCGAGAAACCGCCGCGTGACACCAGCATCGTCAAGTGGCGCGTCCCCATCTCGTCGGGGGTGGAGTGCCTTGACGCCGATTCTAACGGGTGGGTCGCGGGTGAGCGTTCGGGGCGCATCACCGCGCTCGAGTCCGACGGCGGCATACGGTGGCAGGTCGCGTTCTCAAACTGCAACTGGCAGGGGATTCTGGCGTTGCCATGCAGCAGTGAGGTCGTGGCGGTGTCGCTGCACGGGACGGTGTGTATGCTGAATCTCGATAGCGGCAAGACGCTCTGGACGCGCGAGACCGACGGCACGTTCATGCACGCGCCGCTCTGGGGGGAGATAGGAGAGACACCTGTGCTCTATCTGATTTCGCAGAGCGATAGCACCATCTTCTGCTTGCGCGAAAACGACGGCGAGGTGCTTTGGAAGAGCGAGCCGTCGAACCGTTGCGACGGTCAGCC
>WRJS01000185.1 GCA_009778475.1 Kiritimatiellota bacterium
CACTACGTCGTCAGCAAGGACGTGGTGAAGGGCCGCACGAAGATGCGCATCGAACCGCTCACCGGCGACGCGCGCATCGACGAGATCGCCCGCATGCTCGGCGGCAAAACCCTCACCAGTGTCGTGGAGGCCCACGCGCGCGAACTGCTCGCGAGTGTGTGAGGAAGAGTAGGGGAAGGAATACGCAATGTGCCTAACGGCTCGCGGGGACGCTCGCCCTCCATCGTGTCTTAACGGCTCGCGGGGACGCTCGCCCTCCATCGTGCCGGGAGCGCAGGGCTTCCGCCCTGCATCGTGTCTAACGGCTCGCGGGGACGTTCGCCCAGTGAACCTTTCATTTGGGCAAGACGTTAAAATAGACATCACAGCGAGATTATGCCATACTGTATGTTTCTTTTTTGAGAAAGGGCAGTTATGAATGATGCGGAGATCCTCGCCCGCGCAAGGCAGGTGATGGATATTGAGATTGACGGGGTGCGGGTCGCACGGGATGCGCTGGACGGCGGTTTCGTCGCGGCGGTGCGCCTGATCCTTGCGGCGCTCGGGAAGGGCGGCAAGATTGTCTGCACGGGCGTGGGCAAGAACCTGCACATCGCGGAGAAGCTCTCGGCGACGCTCGCGAGCACAGGCTCCACGAGTGTGCTGATGAACCCGATCCAGGCAATGCACGGTGACCTCGGCATCGTGGCGGAGAACGACGTGCTGCTGGCGCTGAGCTTCTCGGGCGAGTCGGACGAGGTGATCACGCTGATCCCTGCGGTGCGCCGCCTGGCCATCCCCGTCGTCGGCATGGTGGGGGACGCGGGCAGCTCGCTCGCGCGGCTGAGCGACGTGGTGTTGCGCGTGAGCATCGGCAGGGAGGCCTGCCCGTTCGGCATGGCCCCGACGACCAGCACGACCGCGACGCTGGTCGTGGGCGACGCGCTGGCCATGGCGCTCTTGGACGCGCGGCAGTTCAACAAGGAGAATTACGCGATGCTCCACCCGGCGGGCGCGATCGGCCGTGCGCTGGTGCTGCGTGTGCGCGACATCATGCGCACGGGCGACAAGGTCGCGCGCCTGCCGCTCGGGGCGACGGTCGAGGACGCGATCATGGCGATGACGGCGGCGCAGAGCGGCGCGGCGCTGATCGCGGACGCGGACGGGAAGCTGGCGGGTATCTTCACGGACGGCGATCTGCGCCGCCAGCTCTCGAAGGGCGAGAACCTCTTGCAGTCGCCGGTCAGCGGCTACATGACGCGCACCCCGGTTTCCGTGTGCGCGGATGCGCTGGCGGTGGATGTGCTGCGCGTGTTCGAGGCGTGCAAGATTGACGACCTGCCGGCGCTCGAGGCGGACGGCACGCTCGCGGGGTACGTGGACATCCAGGACCTGCCGAAAATGAAAGTGATGTGACGGCATGACGGAGACGCTTGACAAGGCTTTTGAACTTTTCCGGCAGGGAGGCCCGGTCATGTGGCCGATCCTTCTCTGCTCGCTCATGGGGCTGACGGTCGCGTTTGAACGCTTCCTCACGTTCTGGAAATATGCCTTCGCGAACCGCTACTTCCGCAGCGGCCAGGCGGAGGTCATCGCGCTGGCGCGCAAGGGCGCGTGCGAGGAGGCGCTGGCCGTGGCGAAGAAGGCGGAGTCGCCCATCTGCCGCGTGTTCGCCGCCGCACTGGAGAACCGCGAGGCGGGCTTCAAGGAGACGCTGGAGGCGGCCTCGCAGCAGGCGATCGACAGGCTCCGGCGCGGCCTCTCGCTCATGGACACGGTCATCACCGCGTCGCCCATGCTCGGCATCCTCGGGACGGTCACGGGCATCATCCACACGTTCCACGCGCTGAACGTGTCGGGGATGGAGAACCCGGCCGTCGCCGCCGCCGGGATATCGGAGGCGCTCATCACCACGGCCGCCGGGCTGATTGCCGCCATCGCCTGCCTGTTCCCGTTCAACTACTTCGTCGCGCAGCTCGCGCGCCGCGCGCACGAGCTGGAGCAGGTCGTGCATCATTTCGAGATTGCCTACAACACGGGCAGGCAGCAAGGCGAGGCGCCGCCATGCGCTTGAACACGGGATACGAGACGCGGAAGGCGCGGATAGACATGATTTCCCTGATGGACGTCGTGTTCCTCGTCCTCATCTTTTTCGTGTACTCCACGTTCTCGATGTCCGTCCACCGCGCCCTGAAGGTCAGCCTCCCGTCGGCGAAGGGCGCGGCCGAGCGCGGCGAGGCCATCATGATCACCGTCACCGCCGACGACGAACTGCACCTCAACAAACAGCCGATGCCGATGGACGAGATCATCCCCGCCACGCTCGCGCTCTGGGAGCAGCAGGGCCAGCCCGTGCTGATCAGCGCGGACCGCAGCGCCTCGCTCGGCGTCGGCATTGAGCTGCTCGGCAAACTGAAAGACAGCGGCATCGGGCGCATCGCGTTCCAGGTCGCGGAAAGCGAGCAGCCGGGCTTGAGAAAAGAGGCATCGGGACGTGAAGAAAATAATTGACAGCCTTCTTGCCGGCATCTTGGGCCACCGCGAAAAGCCGTTGCCGTGCCCTCCGCTCGCGGGCTCCCGCGTTGACCTCGCAACGTACCATTGCTGCGGGATGAGCGTCGGCGCACCACTCCAGGCGGGCAACGGTTTCTTCCCCGACCCCTCCCGCGAGCAGACCGTAAAGGACGAGAAGCAAGGTTTTGAAATCGGCGCGCAAGACGGGGTTCTCGACTATGCGGTTATCGACCTTGAATTATTCCCCGGCACGGTCACGCGCAACGGCACCCCGTTGCCGCATCTGCGGTATTGGGACGAGTGCGCCGCCGCCGCCGGACTTGGCGAGCCTTGGTGGCGCGATGAGGACGGCGACGAAGTCCTATTGTTTTACGAAGACGGAAACATCGAAACCCAAATCGAGTTCCCCGGAAAAAAGACCGCCCGTTTCATCACGCTCATGCGCAACCCGCTTATGGCTGACGCCGCCCAACGCCAAGCCTACGCGTGCGACAAACCTTGGCCACCGCGACGGGAGGGTGAGATCACATGAATTCCGACAACATCCTGGGTTTCCTCTGCGCGGTGGCGGCACACATCATCGGGCTTATCCTCGTTGGGGCAGGGGCTCTGTCCGAAGAGGTCGAGGAAACGCCCCCGGCGCTGAACGCCGCCACGCTCGAGCTCGCGCTGATCGACGAGGACATCCCTTCCGAACACCCCGCCACAGGCACGGTCACGCCCGAGCCTGAACAGCCCCCGCCGCCGCCCGAACCGGAACCCGAGCCTGACCCTGAACCCGAGCCTGACCCCGAACCCGAGCCGGAGCCCGAACCCGAGCCGCCACCCGAGCCGGAACCCACGCCCGTGCTACAGCCAGACCCCGAGCCGGAGACGGTCATCGTCCCCGAGCCGGAGCCCCCGCCCGATGCGCCTGACCCGGAACCCGAGCCGGAACCCGAACCCGAGCCGCCAGCACCACCGCCCCCGCCGCCGGAGCCTCTTCCGCCGCAACCCCCGGCCGACCCCGCGCCCGTGGTGCCGCCTGCCGCCGTGCCCGGCGAAGTCCCCGGGCAGACGGCGCTTCTGCCCGGCCCCGCCAACGCGGGCGATAACGGGACAACCCAGCAGGACAGGGTCACCGCGCCGACAACGCTCGGCGACCGCCCGATAAAGCCCAAGTACCCCATCGGCTCGCGGCGGAGGGGCGAAGAGGGGAGCGTGGCCTTCGACGTGCTGGTCTCACGCGAGGGACGCGCAAAGACGGTCACCCGCGTGGCCTCCAGCGGCTTCCCCGAGCTCGACAACGCCGCGCAACGCGCGCTCGCGCAAGCGAGGTTCGTCGCCGGGACGCGCGACGGCAAGCCCGTCGAGGCCACCGCGCGCCTCACCGTCATCTTCCGCCTGAACGAGAACTGAAAAAATTTCCGAAGCCCGGCAATAAATGCCAAGGCATCCCGTTTATCCGAAACACAAAACGTGTGTCGGTAACGGGCAGGAAGCCCACAACCAAAACGAAGGAGTAAGGTATGAAGAAGGCAATGATTCCGATGATAGCAGTGATTGCACTTGCTGGGCTCAGCGCGTTGGCGCAGGGCGGCGGCGGCGGCCGTGGCGGCCGTGCGGCGGGCGGCGCAGGCGGCGGCGGCGGTGGTCCCGGCGGCGGTGGCGGCGGCGGCGGGCGTGGCGCAGGCGGTCCCGGTGGCGCGGGCGCGGCGTTCAACCGTGGCGCGGGCGGCCCCGGCGGCGCGGGCGCGGCGGCTGGCGCGTTCAACCGCGGCATGGCTGGCGGCGGGATGGCCGGCGGAATGATGGGCGGCGGCTGGATCGAAGGGCGCATCATGCAGCCCGACTTCATGGAGAAGGTCGGCATCACGCAGGATGGCGTTGACAAGCTGAAGGCCGCGCTCAAGGAGCTCGACGATGCCGCGCAGAAGATCAACGAGGAGATCATGACCCTCTCGCGCCAGCAGGCCGATCTGGTGCAGAAGGTGCTGGTCGAGCCCGACGCGCAACCCGGCGAGCTGATCACGCTGGTTGACAAGATCAGCGCGCTGCGCGGGGAACAGGCCAAGCTCGTGACCAAGCGCATCCTCGTCATCCGCGACAACCTCACCGCTGAACAGCGCAAGAAGATTGGCGACCTGCTGAAGGAAGAGCAGGCCCAGCGCCAGCAGCGCATGCAGCAGCGCCAGCAGCAAGGCGGCGGCGCAGCGCCCAACGCGGCGCCGGCGGCGGCGGCAGCCCCCCAAGGCTGGTAACCTGCCAGAGACAGATTAAACAAACAAATGAGCCGCTTGCCGTCAGGCAAGCGGCTCATTGTTTGTGGGGTAGGGGGGGGATGAACCGCGAAAGACACGAAGGACACGAAAACTCTGGGCGCTTTTTTATTGGAAGGTATATCAGTTTAAACTGATGTTGTCACATAGCACCGCTTTCACGATGGAGGGCGAGCGTCCTCGCGAGCCGTTAGGTACATTGCGGCTTCCTGCCCCATTGGCCGCACGCCGCGCCAATAGGGTCCCCTGCCTCGCCCTCCAGAATATGTAATGACGATAAACAGGTTTAATGGTAGAGACGGATGATTATCCGTCTCCCCGTGTCATTGCCTTCAGGAGACGGATAATCATCCGTCTCTACGACGCTTGCCATTGAGGCGCGCAACGGTGTCAATGTTATTGATAGGCACTATATGATGTGCCTTGTGCAGCCCCTGCCGGGGCTGATGGCGATTGCCTGCCACCCGCCGGTTCCGCTCGCATACGCTCGCGCCACCCGCCGGTACCCACGCTGCCCGCCCTCCCCGTTT
>WRJS01000186.1 GCA_009778475.1 Kiritimatiellota bacterium
CGGACATCCACGCGGGCTGGCCGGGGCGCAAGCCGATCATCGACTGCATCGCGCCGGGGGGCGACTTCAACGCCGTCACGGGCGCGCTCGCGGCGGTCGGGCTGGGGGACGTTCCGGCGTGGCTGCGGCCGTTCCGCCGCCTCTCGAACGGGGAGCGGTTCCGCGCGGGGCTGGCGCGGCTGGTCGCGGAGGCGCCGCCGTTCGCGGTGGTGGACGAGTTCACGTCCGTCATCGACCGGCAGATCGCGCGGGTCGGCTCGCTGGCGTTCGGGAAGGCGTGGCGCAGGACGGGCGGCAAGTGCGTCCTGCTCTCGTGCCACTACGACATCATCGACTGGCTCCAGCCGGACTGGGTTTATGACACCACCAAAGGCGAGTTCGCCGGGAGGTCGCTTCGGCGGCCGCCTCCGATCGCGCTCGACATCCACAGGACGGGCGGGGCGTGGTGGCCCCTTTTTGAGCCGCATCACTACCTGAAGATCCCGCGCATGATCGCCGCGCGGTACTACGTCGGGTTCGCGGGCGGTCAGCCCGTGTGCCATGTGGCGGTGTCGCCGAGGCTGGAGATCGGGGCGATGCGCGCGTGTCGGCTCGTGGTCATGCCGGAGTGGCAGGGCGCGGGGCTGGGCGTGCGCTTCCTGGACGAGGTGTGCCGCCTGACGATGGCGGGCGGCCACGGGTTCGGCGCGCGCGTGTGGCGCGGGGTCTATTTCCACACGTCGCACCCGGGCCTGGCGGCGGCGCTCAGGCGCGCGAGCGCGTGGCGGCAGGCGTCCGCGTCCCTGTGCGGCGGCAACAAGGCGAAGTCGAGGGCGTCCATCGTGCGCTCGCTCGCGAATGCCGGGGGCAGTGCGAGGGTTCCCGCGACGGGCTACGGCGGGCACTTCCGCGCTGTGCAGGGTTTCCTTTACGAGGGGCACAAAGATGCGCAGGCTTAAAATCATCCTCTGCGGGCAGAGGTCGTTCGGCGCGGCCGCGCTGGACATGCTCGCGGCCACGCCGCACGAGGTCGCCGCCGTGTACGCGCCCGAGGGCGACAAGCTCCACCGCCGCGCCGCGCTGGCGGGGTACGCGGTGAACCCCGGCGGGCGGCTGGCGTCCACCGGGATGCCGTCGGCCGACCTGCTCGTCGCCGCGCACGCGCACGACTACGTCTCGCGCCCCGCGCGCGACAGGCTCACGCTCGGCGCGATCGGCTACCACCCGTCGCTCCTGCCGCTGCACCGGGGCAGGG
Organism: Kiritimatiellota bacterium; assembly: GCA_009778475.1. Classification (GTDB taxonomy): domain Bacteria; phylum Verrucomicrobiota; class Kiritimatiellia; order RFP12; family UBA1067; genus WRJS01. The sequence goes on from WRJS01000186.1 coordinate 1,235, forward strand.
ACGCGGCCGTGTGGGCGGTGCGGATGGGCGACCGTGTGACGGGCGGGACGGTGTTCTGGCTCGGCGACACGGTCGACGGCGGCGACATCCTCACCCAGGACTGGTGCCTCATCAGGCCGGGCGAGACCGCGTCCGCGCTGTGGCGCGACAGGCTCTTCCCGATGGGCATCCGGCTGCTCCGCGAGGCCCTCGCCGAGATCGCCTCCGGCACGCTGACCCGCATACCGCAGGACCACTCGCTCGCGACATGGGAGCCGTCCCTCACCGGCGCCCCCCGCCTCCACCGCCCCGAGCTCCAGATGATCGGGACGCTGCCCGAAGGATATGCCGTCAGGAGGGAGATGTGCAAATGAGAGTGGCAAGCGTGTGCAGCGGCATCGGCGGCTGCGAGATCACCGCGCGACGCCTCGGCTGGCGGTGCGTGTTCGTGTCGGAGATACAGCCGTTCGCCGGCGCGGTGCTGGAGCGGCATTACCCGCATGTCCCCAACGTCGGGGATATGCTCAACATCAGAGGAGAGGACTATGACGGCAAGATCGACATCATCGCGGGCGGGACGCCCTGCCCGAGTTTCAGCAACGCGGGGAAGCGCAAAGGCCTCGACGACCCGCGCGGGAAACTCACCCCCGCTTTTGCAAAGCTGGCTCGCGACACGCGGGCGCCCTGGCTCGTCTGGGAGAACGTCCCCGGCGTGCTGTGGTGCGACAGGGGAAAAGCGTTCGCGCGCATCCTGCGGATGTTCACGGGGCGCGGGCTTCACGTGCCGCCGGAAGGCTGGAAGTCTGCCGGGATCGTCACCGGCGCGGGCGGCAGGTACAGCGTCGCATGGCGCGTTCTGGACAGCCAATATACCCGAGTGGCCGGATATGAGAGGGCACTCCCCCAGCTCCGGCGCCGTCTCTGGCTTGTGGGACATCGCGGAGACTGGGCCGCACCTGCGGAAATACTTATTGGCCCCCAAGCAGTGCCGCCAGTGCCTCGCCCGGTACGACTACCGGAAGATACCGATTCCGCCCCTGATGCGGGAAGCTCTCGCAACCCGGTCAGCATCGCCGGCAACGTCATCAGCCGCGACCCCGCCAACGAGTTCGTCAGGCGGCAGAAAGGCTGGCGCACCGGCGCGTCGTTCTGCCTCCCGGCCAAACAGCCCTGCTGCATCTGCGACGGCGCGGGCGTCAGGTACATGACCCCCGTCGAGTACGAGCGCCTGATGGGCTTCCCCGACGGCTACACCGACGTCCCGTTCCGCGGCAGGCCCGCCTCCGGCCACGCCCGCCGCCACGCCCTCGGCAACTCCTGGCCCCTCAACTGTGCCCAGTTCGTCCTCGGCCGCATCGACCGCTATGTGAAAGGAGTCTTGTAGGATAAACATCAAGGGCGTTGCAACCCCCTTGCAACGCCCCTTTTCTTAAAAGTGTATCAAACATCAGTCATTCTGTATCAAACCGCAAGCCATAATACTGAGGACGCTCGCCCTCCATCGTGAAATCTGTATTTTACAGGATACTCGGCATGGCCTCCCTTCCGTAACACGCCCCTTCGTCACCTTGATACAGTTGAGCGTCTCAATGGTAGGCATCGTAGAGACGGATGATTATCCGTCTCCACAGGGCAATGACACGGGGAGACGGATAATCATCCGTCTCTACGCATTATCCCCTAAGAGCGTACCCCATATTGTCCCATCGCAGATGTGTAACAATGTCCCCAAATCACTATATAACCTGCCCTCTACCGCAGGCCCAACCCTGATTCGTCAGCTTTCTGAGCTTGCAGGACGGCGTCGAGCGCGAGGGTGTCGCGCTCCCATTCCTCGGTATAGGCGCTGAGCTGGTCCTGGACGTATTTGAGGCGGCGGTTGGTGTCGGCGAAGTCGGTGCCGGGCGTGGGGTTGAAGAGCACGGCGGAGAGTTTTTCGAGGTCGGCCTCGAGCTCGGTGATGCGGGCCTCGGCCTTGGCGACACGCTCGCGCAGGGCCTTGATCTTGGGCTGCCATTTCGCGCGTTCCTGGGCGCGGGCGCGGCGGAGATCTTTGGGGGACGCAGTGGACGGAGTGGACGAAATGGACGGGGTGGACAACGGGGCGACCTCCGAACTTTTCTGCCGGTAGTAGTCGTAGCCGCCGGGGAAGGCGCGGACGGCGGAGGGGGTGACTTCGATGATGGAGGAGACGGTGTTGCGGACGAACTCGATGTCGTGGCTGACGAGGATGACGGTGCCGTCGTACCTGCGCAGGGCGGCCTCGAGGGCGGCGCGGCCTTCGAGGTCGAGGTGGGTGGTGGGCTCGTCGAGGAGCATGAGGCTGGGGGGCGCGAGGAAGAGGCGCAGGAAGGCGAGGCGGATCTTCTCGCCGCCGCTGAGGACCCCGGCGGGCTTGCCGATGTCGTCGGCGGAGAACCCGAACGCGCCGAGCTGGCTGCGGAGCTCTTTCTCGGTGGCGCCGGGCTTGGCGCGTTTGGCGCATTCGAAGACGGACGCGTCGGGGGGGATGGTCTCGGAGAATTCTTGGGAGAGGTAGCCGGGGATGACCTTGTGGCCGAGGGTGCAGGTTCCGGCGGTGGGGGCGCGGGTGCCGGCCATGATGCGCAGGAGGGTGGTCTTGCCCATGCCGTTGAAGCCGACGATGGCGGCCTTCTCGCCGCGCGCGACGGAGAGGTTGACGTGGCTGAAGATGTCGCGCGCGCCGTCGTAGGAGAAGGAGACGTCGTCGAGGCGCACGGTCTGGGCGCCGGAATGCGGCGCGGGGGCGAGGCGCAGGTAGGCGGCGGCGAGGCTGCGCTTGGGCAGGGTGATGGCGGCCTCGTCGATCTTCTCGATCATCTTCATGCGGCTCTGCGCCTGGGTGGCCTTGGTGGCGGTGGCCTTGAAGCGTTCGACGAAGCGCTCGAGCTGGTCGCGGCGGCGGTCCTGGTTCTCTTTGGCGGCGAGGAGGTTGGCGTAGCGGACCTCGCGCTCGCGCAGGTAGAAGTCGAGGCTGCCGTTGTAGCGCGTGGCGGTGTTGGCGTCCACTTCGACGGTGATGTCGGTGAGGGTGCGCAGGAGGTAGCGGTCGTGGGAGATGAGCATGAGGGTGCCGTCGTAGCCTTTGAGAAAACGCTGGAGCCATTCGACGGCGGGGAGGTCGAGGTAGTTGGAGGGCTCGTCGAGCAGGAGCAGGTCGGGGTGGGAGGCGAGGACGCGCGAGAGCTCGGCGCGCATCTGCCAGCCGCCGCTGAAACTGGCGAAGGGGCGCTCGAACGCGTCGGTGGCAAAGCCGAGGCCGCCGAGGGAGACTTTGACGCGGGACTCGATCTCGTAGCCGCCAGCGTGCTCGAACTCGGTCTGCACGTCGCCGAGGCGTTTGAGGAGGCGGCCGCGCTCGGCGTCGTCCTGCGCCTCGGAGAGGGTGTGTTCGAGCGCGTGAATCTCGTGCTCCATCTCGGAGAGGCCGGGGATGCCGCGCAGGGCGTACTCCAGCAGGGTCTCGCCCTCGGAGTCCGCCTGCAAATGCTGGCGGATGTGGCCGATGCGCGGGGACTCCTCGATGTTGACGTCGCCCGTGTCGGCGTCCGCCTCGCCGAGGATGAGGCGGAAGAGCGTGGACTTGCCCGACCCGTTCGGCCCCGTGATGCCGACGCGCTCGCCCTTGTTGACGCGAAAACTGACATCCTGCAAAACAACCTGCGTGCCGTAGCGGACGCCGATGTCGCGGAATTCGATCATGGGGGGGGGGGGGGGGGGGGTTTTTATTTTTTTAATTTTGCCTAAAATAGCCCGGCTTCACTTAAACGGCCCGGAAATCG
>WRJS01000187.1 GCA_009778475.1 Kiritimatiellota bacterium
GTTCGGTTTTCCCCGTATAGACGCTGGTGAAGGTGATGACCCAGCACAGGCGCGTCTCGTCGGGGGGCTTGTCGCGCAGCCAGATCGCCCGCTTGGGGTCGAGCAGCCAGTTGGGCGCGGCGACCAGCAGCTCCGCCGAGCGAAGCCCCGAGACAACAAACCCCGGCAGGCGGCATTGCAGGTAGTACGGCGACCTCTGGATGAGCGGCACGGCCTTCGAGGCCTTGGCGATGGCGGCCTCCTGCCTGACAAGGACATCCATCCGCTTGGGGACGGGGAAGTCGTTTTGGCATTCATAACTGACAAAGCCATGTTTCTCATGGAAAACAACGCCCGTTGCTTGCTCATACGGGGTGACGAAATTGTCATGCCTATACCCGCTCACTTCGGGAACCCACCGGACTGACCAGCAATGCGACCCTCCTTTGTCGAACGTGACCCGCTCCAGCACCATGTTGGTTGACGGGAGCGGGTATCCCAGCGCGTCGCAATACCGTTTGGCTTGCTCCACGGCCTGCGGGACGGATAAAGCTGGAATCCGCTGCACACCATTCGTTTTAATATATTCGGCCAGCCTGAAGTTCCTGAGCACGAGAAGCTGCGGCCTGTCCTCATCTGTGACCTGAAAGTAAAACTGGGCGAGAACCGTAACCGTTGACGGGTAATATGAGCACGGCTGTTTTTCATAGCCCCATTGCTGAATCTGTTGCGGCGTTGCCTTTTCACCCGCATAGAAAACGTCGAAGGTGAGTGGCTGCTGGTACCGGTCGGCAAACGGGACATTCGTGGGCGCAATGTGTTTCACGATGGAATTGTAATACTGCCTGATTCCGTTTAGCGTTGTGTCTTCAACACCCGACGCATCGGCGTTCAGGCAAGCAATAGCGAAACCAAAAACGCAAAGCAAGGTTTTCATAACTCATCCGCCTGTTCACCCGAGCGGTCGTGTGCGGCCTCGGGTTTGGCTTTCGGTCGGGTGAATCGGCAGGACATGGTTACGGACACTTTGCCCGCCTCCGGGTTCTCCCAACTCGGGCTCTCCACGTCTGAACGGATGGCGACGTAGCCCAAGGGCGGCGGGGCCTTCGGGGGGCCGTCCGGGATGAGGATGAATTTCTGGTCGGAGAGCAGCGAGCCGCCGACCCTGGAGAACGTGACATCGCTCACGCTGTCCACCGTCGTGGAGACGGTGACCAGCGGAATAAGGGCAGGGATGACAAAACCCGTGACCTTCAGCCGCCACGGCGTGAAGTCCGTCAGCGCGATGTCCTCGGGGGGGAGGTCGGTGGGTATAGGCTCATTGTAGTTACGGAAGACGCCGGACTGCGGCGCGGTCTCCCATACGGAGAAGACGGCGTTGGTGAGCAGCGCCCCGTCCGAGATTATGAGGCGGGGCTTGTCCGAAATCTCCATCAGGCGGACGGAGTAGCGGCGATTCTTGAAGAGGTCTGTCCCGGCGGCGGTCTCCGTGAGCGTCATGCCGTCCGAAGAGTAATCGGTGCTTATACCCAGCGTGGCGGTTCGGGGGATGTCGGGCGGGTGGTCATTGCTGACAGAGAAAATCAAGGCGTGGCGGAGGTTCTCAAAGACGGAACTGCCGGCGGATGTCTCCACGCAGAAACAGACAGCGTTGGTGATACCGAGCGCGGGGACGGCGACGGCCGCAACAAACGTATCCCAGCTAAGTTTCCCGTCTGGATAGAATGGGGCTGATTTAAAAAGGGCGAGGTTTGCGTCGCTGTTTGCGAACGCAAGGCTGTCCGGCGCGGTCTCGGTTAAGATGCGCCGGAAGCCGAGGTACGTCATGGCAACAGAGCGCAGTCCTGAAGCGTCCGCCGAGGGTAAGTCAAATGAAAGGTCAGCGCCGGGGCAGTCGTAGATCGGCTCGCCATGCCCGATGCCGTCCTGCGGCGTGAACACGGGCAGGAATGCCATTGGCTCGCCGATGTCCTCGCCCTCAGCATGGACAAGCGCGATGTCTAGGCTTCGGGGATACAACCAGATAACTGCGCAAATGACGGCGGTCACTCCAACCGAGACGATGCCCAGAATGAAAAACCATTTTTTCATGGCGTATCCCCCTTTTTGGTCTTGTCAATCACGTTGTCTTTCGCGCCGTAGGTTTTCATCAGCCCCCTCATGTGAAGTTCGCGCCGACGACCTCGCCGGTGGCGGCATCGACATAAATCCAGACGTACTGGGGGTTCCCCCTGATGGGGTCTCCCGTCTTGCCTGTCTGCGTGTCCACCGTGATGAAATGGATCATCCAGCACAGGCGGGACTCTGACGGCGGGGCGTCGCGCCCCCAGATGGCGCGTTTGGGGTCATGCGCCCAGTTCGGCAGATAGACGCGCAGCGCAATCTCCTCCACCGTGCGCACCTTGTAGTTGGAATGCACGTTGCGGGCGAGGAACATATCCGACCTGAACACGAGCGGCGCGGCGGCCTCGGCTTTGGCCAGCGCCTCTTCGCGCGTGACCCGCACCTCGGTCGATTCCGGCGACGGCCAGTAGTCGTGCATCGAGAACTTCAGGAAACCGTACTGCTCATGGAAGATGACGCCGACATACTGGACATACGGCTCCATGACGGTGTCGTACGGGTACCCCCCCGCCGTCGGCTCCCACCCGATGCTCCAGGAGTGCCTGTAATGGGAGTCGTTGAAGATGCAGCCTTTCAGCACCATGTTGGTCGCCAGCGGCACGCCGATAAGATTCAGGTAGTGCTTCGCCTTCTCCACGGCCTCCGCCATCGACAACCCCGGCACGTGCTGGACGGCGTTTGTGTTCACATAGTCGATGAGCCGTTTGTTATAGATATGGACGGGGACGGAGGTTTTGCGGTTGAACATGAAATGGAGGCATCGCTCTACGGAGACGTTCTCCCCCATGTAGTCGGAATAGATCCGGCAACCAGTGGTGCCCTCTATGCGCGAGAGCGGCTGCAGGTACTCATCGTAAGACGGGACATTGGGTGCCACCAGCTTTGATACTAACCGGCTGTAGAGGTTGGAGGCGGCAACCCAGTCCCGATCAATCCCTTGGATCGCCTTGGCGTATATCTCCCTGTCGGTCTTGCGGACACGGGAAAACGAGAACCAGGATAACAAGGCCGTAAGTGCGATGACCGCGCAAACCGAAACACTGACGACTGAAAGCGTACTTGACTTCATTGCGCACCCTTCCCTTTCCTTTTGTCGATGACATTGCCGACCGCGCCGTGGATTTTCATCAGCCCCCTCATGTGAAGTTCGCGCCGACGATCTCGCCGGTGGCGGCGTCGATATAGACGAGGAAGGCGGGCGCGAGCGGGATTGCGTTGGGTTCGGTTTTCCCTGTATAAACGCTGGTGAAGGTGATCACCCAGCACAGGCGCGTCTCGTCGGGGGGCTTGTCGCGCAGCCAGATTGCCCGCTTGGGGTCGAGCAGCCAGTTGGGCGCGGCGACCAGCAGCTCCGCCGACTGGACGCCCGACACCACAAACCCCGGCAGGCGGCACTGCCGGTAGTACGGCGTGCGCTGGATGAGCAGCACGGCCTTGCTGGCCTTGGTGATGGCGTCCTCTTTGGTGATTCTCACTTCGGTTGATTTCGGGGGCGGCCAATCCGACAGGCTTGAATACCAGACAAACCCATACCGCTCGTGGAAGTGGACGGTCACGTGCTGGGCGTATGACTGCGAAAACTCGTCGAACGCAAAACCGTTGACGCTTGGCGCCCACCGGACCACCCAGCAGTTCCTTTCCTCGCCCTGGAACGAAACCTCGCGCACGCTCATCGCGGGCGGCACCGGACAGCCTATCACGTCGCAATATTTTTCCGCCTGTGCAACGACCTGATTGGTGCTTAACACAGGGGTATAGGAAATGCTGTTCGTCCGGAGGTAGCGGCTTAACAGGCAGTTGCTCAGCTGGATGAGCTTGGGCGGGTCGGTGTCCGCCACCTGAAAATCGAACTGTGCGCAAACAAAGGTGACAGACTGGTAATAATGGAAGGGGAGCTTCCGCAGGCCCCGCTCTTGGATCTGCTGTTGAGACAGCGCCCGCTGAGACCAGCAGATGTCAAACGCCAGAGGCTTGTAACTGCCGGGGAAAGGGTTGCCGGGCGAAAGGAGCGCGTCGACGATCCCGTCATAGTAACGGGAAATCTCGGGGAACGTCGCCTCTTGTATCGGCGCGGCAAAGGCGGTTCCCGCTGACATAAAAAGCCCTGCCAAGACCATCTTCATTTTCATGGTGTGCCGCCTTTCTTCGCGTCGAGACCTTTCCCCTTCCCACGGTATAGCACCTTATCGTCGAACACCGTGTATTCAAGCCCAAACGGCCCGAACAGTTGGCGGACATCTTCCGGCAACACACCGCCCTCGGCATACAAATGAATATCATCCTTTTCCCAGCAATCCCGGTTCCATCGCTTAGCCTTAATCTTTTCTTCAACGTCATGGATGCCCAAAGGCCCTTCATGCATAAGATAAAATATGTTTCCTGTTATGCCATACTTTTCTTCTTGTGAAGGTGCGATAATAAGGCTGAAATCAAACATGAACGCCCGCTTTGTCTGGGTACTCCATCCCGGATTTGCCTTACGCATCTCCGATGTGATCCACTCCTGATTCGTATGAACGGTGTAGGTCATGCCATTTTCAACAAGGGTTTCAATAATAGAAGACGGGACCTCATTACTTGCCGTATAGATTGTTAACGGCGGCGTGAATACACGATCAAACCACTTTTCAATATCCTCCTTTGTTTGTCCAACACCATGGGTGATAAACTTTCGCTTCTCTGGGGTTCCAGTAATGCGTAGCCTTGTTCTTGACGCAGGGGACATCCACTCGTTTGAGGGATGATTGACCGCCTTTCGGCAAGCCCGTATATTGAAGTCGCGAAAGACTATAAGATT
>WRJS01000188.1 GCA_009778475.1 Kiritimatiellota bacterium
AACGGGGCAAAAGCCCCCGTCCCCGCGAAAAAGGCCGGTGGGGGGGGGGCGGCCCCCCCGGGGACCCGCAATGCGCCGGCCGGCTCGCGGGGACGCCCGCCCTCCATTATCACGCCATCAAAATATGGTGACCCCCTATCCCGTTATCTGCAATGACCCGAAGCAACCCAGCGGCGTAGCATCGCCCTCCATTATCACGCCATCAAAAAAAAAGGAGCGGGCAAGCCGCTCCTTTTTGCTTGAAAATATGTATCTCAACTCAGCTTCCGGGCTGTTGTAACTCGTTCGGGCCCAAGTAGGTGAACTCGGCCGAGTTGCCGCCTTGAATGCTCGTCCTGAAAGACTGGTTAGCATAGACAACGTTAATGGTGGCATATTTCGCCGAGCCGGTGAAGATGCCGCCACCCTTACGGACCATCACGAAACCTTTGTTCGAGAAAGGCGCTTTGTATGTCCCGTGCCATTCCAGCTTCGTATTCACGGAGGCATCCTGAAGATCCTTTTTCAGGGACGTGCAATTAATGTTACGCGTCACGAGAATCGGGATGATGTCCTCCATCTCGTCGCGCACGTTCCCGCCGATCGTCCACATATTGTTTTCCGCCGTCAGCTTTCCCGTCCCTGACTTCGCCCTGACGCCCGCGCCGGCCAGCTTCGAGTAGTCAAACCCCGCGATATACGGGCTGTGATCCTGTTGGCCGACTTTTTGACCATCATAAAGCTCATAGAAATAGTCGGAACTGGTTTGAAATGACATTGACGCAATGTCCTGATTCTCAGCGGCACTGCCGCCACCGCCCTCCTGCTGCGTCTTCGGCCACACGTTGCCCAAGCCTAGCGGCTCGCGCTCGGTGTTCGCGCCGACGATCGCGACGTAGATGTCACGTCCGCGCGCGCCGACAGCTGTCTGATTCGCCCTCAACATCGCGCTTGAGATTGCGGGGAAGAGAGCGGCCGAGAGAATACCCAAGATGCCGATCACCACGAGCAGCTCAACAAGCGTGAATCCTTGTCTGTTCTTCGTCTTCATAACTGAAACTCCTGTTCCTTCGTAACGGCTGTTCAACCCATGAACGGCCTTGGTTTTCATTAACGCGAAAACAATACCACACTGTTGCCGATGAAGTCAAGGGTTTTTTGGGGAAGGAAAGAGGATTTTTTGAGGGGGGGATATCCAATCATCAATAAGCAACATCCAAATGAAATGCGTTGCCTTCCGATTCCTCATTCCAAAAGGCATCCGCCTTTTAGTTTTTACTTTTCACCTTTTACATCTCTACGCAGATTTGGTATATTTATCTCTTTACGTTGAGAACCCAAGAGGAGATTATGCACCTGTACCGCACACACACGTGTAACCAGATCCGCGCCACGGATGCGGGCGCGACCGCCAAACTGTCCGGCTGGATTTTCCGCGTCCGCGATCACGGCGGCATCCTGTTCATCGACCTGCGCGACCATTACGGCGTCACGCAGGTGGTCATCCACCCAAGCCGCCCGTTCTTCGAGGCGCTGAGCCATGCGAAGCTCGAGACCGTCATCACCGTCACGGGCGAGGTGACCGTCCGCGAGCCGTCGCAGGTCAACCCCGAAATCCCGACGGGCGAGGTCGAGCTCGTCGCGAACGAATGCATCATCGAGGCCGCGTCTGAGCAGATGCCGCTGTACCTCCCCGGCGAGGAGGACGGCGCGGAGGAGGTGCGCCTGAAATACCGCTTCCTCGACCTCCGCCGCGAGCGCATCCACGGCAACATCGTGCTGCGCTCGAAGGTCATCGCGTTCCTCCGCAAGGCCATGGAGGCGCAGGGCTTCAACGAGTATCAGACCCCCATCCTGACGTGCAGCTCGCCCGAGGGCGCGCGCGACTACCTCGTGCCGAGCCGCGTGCATCACGGCAAGTTCTACGCCCTCCCGCAAGCGCCGCAGCTCTTCAAGCAGCTGCTGATGGTCGCGGGCTTCGACCGCTACTTCCAGATCGCGCCGTGCTTCCGCGACGAGGACGCGCGCGCCGACCGCTCGCCCGGCGAGTTCTACCAGCTTGACATGGAGATGTCGTTCGTCACGCAGGACGACGTGTTCGCCGTCGTCGAGGATGTCGTCAGCAAGACCTTCGCGCACTTCTCGAAGAAGGCCGTCGACGCCACCCCGTGGATCCGCATCCCCTTCCGCGAGGCCATGCTGAAATACGGCACCGACAAGCCCGACCTGCGCATCCCCATCGAGATGTTCGACTGCTCGGGCGTGTTCGAGACCTCCGGCTTCAACGCCTTCGCCGCCGCCGTCAAGTCCGGCGCGGTCGTGCGTGCCATCCCCGTCAAGGGCATCAAGGACAAGCCCCGCAGCTTCTTCGACAAGCTCGTCGAGCACGCCAAGGGCCTCGGCTCAAAGGGCCTCGCCTACCTCGTGTGGGACGGCGACACCGTGAAGGGCCCCATCCAGAAATTCCTCACGCCCGACGAGCTCGCCGCCCTCGCGCAGATGGGCGGCATGACCGACGGCGACGTGCTCTTCTTCGTGTGCGAGGCCGCCGACAAGGCCGCGAAAATCGCGGGCGACATCCGCGTGAAGCTCGGGCGCGATTTGGAGCTCATCGACCCCAACGTGTTCCGCTTCTGCTGGATCGTGGACTTCCCGATGTTCGAGACCGACCCCGAGACGGGCGCGGTCGCGTTCTCGCACAACCCCTTCTCCATGCCGCAGGGCGGGATGGACGCGCTACTCAGCAAAGACCCGCTCGACGTGCTGGCGTATCAGTACGACGCGGTGTGCAACGGCATCGAGCTCTCCAGCGGCGCCATCCGCAACCACCTGCCCGAGATCATGTACAAGGCGTTCGAGATCGCCGGATACGGCCCCGAGGTGGTGGAGCAGAAATTCGGCTGCCTGCTCAACGCCTTCAAGTTCGGCGCACCGCCCCACGGCGGCATCGCCCCCGGCGTGGACCGCATGGTCATGCTGCTCGCGGGCGAGGACAACATCCGCGAGGTCATCGCCTTCCCGATGAACCAGAAGGCGCAAGACCTGATGATGAACGCGCCCTCCGACGTGACCGAGAAGCAACTCCGCGAGCTGCACATCAAGGTTCGCGGTAAAGACATTGTCGTGTAAACCAAAGGAGGTCGTCATGCGTAAGTTTGAAAGAGGGGCTTCAGCCATCCGCCGTCATCATTTCCTAAAGGGCGCTGCGTTGTCGGCAGCGGCCCTGATCGTGTCCTGTCAACCGCTTTCCGCCCAAGACGCCGCGCCGCCGAAGGCTGCGGACGCCCACCTGTTCGCGGTCAGTTACGGGGAGGCACTCCGCCCGCCCAAAACGTCGCCGCGCAAAATCACGATTCCCGACGCAGGGGATTTCAAGGTGCTGAAAGGCGACTTCCACATCCACACGCTCTTCTCCGACGGACTGGTCATGCCGAAGGACCGCGTGAACGAGGCCATCGACAACGGCCTGGACGTGATTGCCATCACGGACCACATCGAGTACCGCCCCAACATCGGCAAAGACGCGCTGAAGCTCGCGCAGAGCAATGACAACCACAATGCGTCGTACACCCTGGCAAAGGCGGAGGCCGACAAGAAGAAACTGATCCTCGTCCGGGGGACTGAGATTACCAAGAGCGTCATGCCGCCGGGGCATTTCAACGCCCTGTTCATCACGGATGCGAACCCCATCGCGGCCGTCGTCGATGACTGGAAGAAAATGCTTGAAGTGGCCACGGAGCAGGGCGGTTTCGTCCAATGGAATCATCCCGGCTGGGTGGCCCCCAAGAGCGGTGGCCTCTCGAACGGCGTGCCGATGAGCTTCACCGCCGCCCATGAGGAGGCGCTCGCCAAGGGACACATCCACGGCATCGAGGTGTTCAACGGGACGCTGCTTTTCCCGATCGTGCTGGACTGGTGCAACACGCGCGACCTTGCGCCGACCGCGAACTCCGACATCCACGCCAGTGAATGGAACGCCTACGGCCACCAGAACCCCCTGCGCCCGATGACGCTCATCCTGGCGAGCGAGAGGACGCACGACGCGGTCCGCGAGGCGTTCTTCGCCAAGCGCACCATCGGCTGGGCGGCGGGCCAGATTTTCGGTCGTCAGCCGTGGGTCGAGAAGCTGTTCCGCGCCTGCGTCGAGATTAAGGCGGCCGACACCGGGCTCGCGCTGAGAAACCTCAGCGACATCCCGTGCGTCATCGAGGCCGGCGGCAAGACCGCCGAGCTGCCGCCGCAAGGCACGCTGACCATTCCCCCCGCCAAAAAACTGACCGTGGCCAACTGGTTCACCGCCACCAACCAGCCGCTGGCCATCGACCTGTGACGGCAAAGGCGCGTGGGGCGCCCGCCCCCATCCGAAATGAGCGTGACCACCAGCGTCTCCTCCGTGCGCCGCGCATCGTTGAGGAAAATCTGGAAGCTGTCAACGCCGCCTTTGATGAAGCCGCCGTTGTCGGCGGGGATGGGTACTGTTTCGGGATTGCTTGCGGAAATGACGCCATGCGACCATTGCGCCGCCGAGGGTGATGAGGGCGATGAGCAGGGGGTGCCGGGAGCGCAAGGCTTCTGCCTTGCATCTCTTATCGGCAGGGCGGAAGCCCTGCGCTCCCGGATGACCTGCGCCGTATCTCGTCTTTCACGTTCGGGGGCAGGTCGATCTCGGGCATGGCCAGGCCGTATTTCGCAAGGTCAACGTTGCACACGGGGTTGGCGTTGCCGGAATGGATATGGGGGGCGGTGGTGCGGAAGGCCTTCTCCCGTTTCATTTTTTTCTCATGCGACGCCATGCCGCCGCCGCGCCGCCGAGGGTGATGAGGGCGATGAGCAGGGGGGGGTGCTGGGAGCGCAAGGCTTCCGCCTTGCATCTCTTATCGGCAGGGCG
>WRJS01000189.1 GCA_009778475.1 Kiritimatiellota bacterium
GCGCGCCCGCGGGGGGGGGCGCGCCCCCGGGCCGGCGTTAAGGGCAGGGGGGGGGCGGGGGGCCGCGGGAGCCGTTAGGCACATTGCGGCTCGCGAGGACGCTCGCCCTCCATCCCCATTGACCGCACGCCGCACCAATGGGATCCCCTGTCTCGCCCTCCCTGCCTCGCCCTCCATATCACGCCATCAAAACAGGGTAATCCGTTATCCCGTCATCTGTGTTTTACAGGACCCTAGCGCACGGCGCGGCGCATCTGCGGGCCGGGCATGCGGGGGGCGAAGGGGTTGTTCTCCGCCGCCGAGGGTGCGCTCGACGCGGTGTTGATGCCGACGATGACTTCGCGGCCCTCGAGGTCCCTGTCGCACTCGACCCCGGCGGATGTGCCGTCCGAAAGTTTCTGCCGCACGGTGACGCGCTCGGGGTTGCCGTCCTCCCCGAGTATCCAGATCTTCGACGGGCCGCCCGCGCCGCCGCCGCGCCGCCCTCCCGGGGGGCCGCCCGGCCCCATGCCGGGCGGCGGGCCGCCGCCGGCCATGCGCGGGGGTGGGGGCGCGTCATCGCCGGGCGCGTCCTGCGCCGCCGTGGCGGGCAGGGCGGCGAGGACGTCGTCCGGCGGCGTGAAGCGCAGGGCGGCGGTCGGGATTTTCAGCACGCCCTGCGCGCGACCGGTCTCGATGGCGAGGTTGGCGGTCATGCCGGGGAAGAGTTGGCGGCGGGGGTTGGCGGCCTCGATGATGACGGGGAAGGTGACGACGTTCTGGACGGTGGTGGCGGACATGCGGACCTGCGTGACCTGGCCGGTGAAGGTGACGCGGCTGTAGGCGTCCACCGTGAACGTCACGGCTTGGCCGGTGACGATGCCGCCGACCTCGGACTCGGGGATGTCGGCCTGCAGCTGGACGCGGGTGAGGTCGGTGGCGATGGTGAAGATGGTCTGGGCGTTCATGCTGGAGACGACGGTCTGGCCTTCGTCCACGTTGCGCTGGATGATGACGCCGTCCACGGGGGAGGCGATGGTGGTGTAGCCGAGGTTGGCGCGGGAGACTTCGAGGGCGGCCTCGGCGTTGAGGACGGCGGCCTCGGACTGGCTGATGGCGGCGGCGGACTGATCGACGGCGTTGCGGTTGATCTTGATCTGGGCGAGGAGCGCGTCGCGGTTGGCGAGGAGGGTGTCGTACTCGGCCTGCGAGACGAGGGCCTCGGCGAGCAGGAGTTTGGCGCGGGCGAGCTCTTTCTCGGCGAGGTCGAGGCGGGCCTGGGTCTGCTCGACGTTGGCCTTGGCCTGCCCGTTGTTGGCGGTGGCGGAGAGGACGCTGGCCTTGGCGGAGGCGAGGGTGGCCTCGTCGCGGGCGACGGTGGCCTTGTACACGGCGGGGTCGATCTGGGCGATGGTCTGGCCTTCCTTGACCTCGTCGTTGAAGTCGGCGAAGAGCTTGAGGATGGGGCCGTTGACCTGCGTGCCGACGAGGATGTTCTTGATGGGCTGGACGGTGCCGGTGGCGCGGACCTCCTGCACGATCTCGCCGCGCTCGACGGTGCGCGTGCGCCACGAGGTGGCCTGCTGTTTCGGCCGCCACTTGCTCCACCCGTACCAGCCCCCGGCGCCCACCGCCAGCACAATGATAATCGTCACAACTGCTTTCATTGTCTCTCCCTTTTTGTTGACACCAGGTAATAGGTGAAATGCGCTATGGGTTCTTGCCTCTTACGAATCCGTTCATAACATGGACTGCATTGGCATCCCGTAGGGATGCGCCTCTCGGTAGAAAACCGATGCCCCTTGCCTTCGCATCCCGTAGGGATGCGCCTCTCGGTTCCGAAAGAGGCATCCCTCTGGGATGCCATGATTTTCTCATGTCTTTTTCTACCGAGAGAAACATCCCTGCGGGATGTTGGGATGATCGCGTGTACCGCATAAGCCATGAACCGGTTAGTGCCTATCACTTATCACCTCTCGCCTATTGGGTTCCCATGATCGAGTACAGCATGGCCTTCGATTTCTCGAGGGCGTACTGCGCGGTGACGCTGGCGTTGCGCGCGCTGGCGTGCAGCACCTGCGCGTCGGTGAGCTCCAGTATGCTGATGTCGCCGACCTCGAAGAGGCGCTTGACGAGGTCGAGGTTCTCCTTGGCCTGCGCCTCCATCTGCTCGGCGACGGCCTTGCTCTCCCGCGCCGTGTTGAGCGCGATGAGCGCGGAGGCCAGCGCGAGCGCGGTCTGCTGCTCCTGCATCGCGACCGCCGCGCGCGCCTGCCGCAGGGCGGTCACGCTCGCGCGGATGTTGTCGCGCTTCTGCCAGCCCTTGAACAGGTCCTGAAGCAGCGACGCGCCCCACGAGAACGCCCATGTCTGCGGCGTGGCCTCCGTGAACGAGGTGGACGCATTGGCGGCAATCTGCGGGTAGAGCTCGGCGATGGCGCGGTCAACCGCGAAGGACGCGGCGTCGGCCTTGGCGTGCAGGACTTTCAGCGTCGGGTGGTTCGTCCACGCGACCGCCCTCAGCTCCTCGAAACCGCCCTCGACCTCGGGCAGGGTGATGCTGGCATCCAGTTCATAACGCGCCGCCTCGGCAAGCCCCATCTGGCTGTTCAGCGTGGCGCACGCCGTGTCGATGGCGTTGCTCGCGACGACGAGCGAGAGTAGCGCGTTGCTCCTGTCCACGCGCGCCTTGGTCACGTTGTAAGGGATGCCCGCGCCGATCCGCAGCCGCGCCTCCGCCCGCCGCAGGAGCTCGTCGTACTGCCGCAGGTTCTCCTCCGCGACGGCGCACTGCGCCTGAGCCTGCGCCACATCGAAGTACGCGGCGCGGACTTGGTAGGTGCGCTGGATGAGGGTGTCCTGCAACGACGCGTGCGCGGCGATCAGGCCCGCGACCGCCTCCTTCCGCGCCGCGCGCGTGCGCCCGAAATCGTACAGCACCCACGAGAGCGAGAGGCTTGCGTTGAAGGAGTCTGACGACGTGACCTTCCAGTCATTCCGGGAGTTCGCGTTGTGGGACTCGCTGTACCCGCCAGAGGCGGAGAGCGACGGCCGCAGACCCGCGCCCGCGCGGCTGATGCCGATCTCCGCCGCGACGACACCCTGCGTGGCGATGGCGATTGACGGGTGCCACGCGAGCGCGATGTCCAGCGCGGCCGCCAGCGGCAGGGTCGCGCCGGGGCCGAGCCCCAACGCCTCCGCCGTGACCGTCCGCTCCCCGGCCGGGAGGTCCGCGCCGCGCTCGCCCTGCGCCCGCCGCGCGTCGCGGACGGTCGAACACCCAGCCAGCAGACCGGCCAGCGCAAGCATCCTAAGCAGCTTGAGTTTCATGCCTGTCCATGACGCGCCTTACTCGGCACGCTCGACAATGATCTCGGGGTCGATGCTTGCGCGGAGCTGGCGCTCGATGCCGTGCTTGAGCGTCATCGCCGCATGAGGGCAGCAGCCGCACGCGCCGCGCAGACGCAACCTGACCGTCTTGTCCACAATCTCCACCAGTTCCAGATCGCCGCCGTCCGCCTGAAGCATCTTGCGGAGCTCCTCCAGTTTCGCCTTAATCTGCTCGTCCATCACTCGTCTCCTTTCGCTACATGCCTGTAAAAATATGCCGCAAAAGTCTATCACTATCCCCTCCGAATGCCAACACAAATAATCCCGAAATTCCTATCCGTTTACCTTCCGTAGATTTCGATTTCGATGTAGTGGTTCATCTCGTTGGCGGTGTTGCCGCGGCTGTAGAAACGGACGTAGCGGCCTTTCACGGCGTTAACCGGGAACGGGCGGCCTTCGTTGGTTTCGATGTACTCCTTGTCCTTGCCGACGCCAAGCTTGGATGAGTTGTCGTGGTCGTTGTTGAACACGGTCACGATGTCGTCAATGAAGTCAGGGTCGTTCGAGACTTGGCAGACCACATCACGGTAAACGCGAGGTTCGTAAAAGTTGTGCCATACGCACGCACCATGAATCTCGCGCTCCTGCCCGAGGTCGATCTGCACCCACTGCGTGCCAGGCGCGAGTTCGACATACGCTGCGGAATCCCATTCCTTCTCGCCATCCGTGATGTAGGAGAGCTCCCCAAGGATCGGGTCAGGGTCACTCGACGTGACCTTGCATTCGAGTGAAAGCAGTGTGCCACAACCCTCCGGCACGATAATCGGCGGGTAGGGTTTGCCATCCCGAGGCGGCTCCAGATTATTGGCACCCTTAATCTCCCTGGGCGTCCCCCCAAAAGTTGGCTTGGGCAAGCCAATTCGAATGCGTACCTTACCTTGCGGCAAGGCGGCGGCAACGTCATTGCGCGTGCCACGCGCATCGCTTGCTTGCTGGGTCTGCCGTGCGTCTGGGGTGTCACCCGCGCGGGATTCCGATTCCTGCACAGGTGCGTTTTCGAGTATGCTGTTGTCCCTGCCGGGACTCTGCGTGAGTCTGTTCATGCAGAAATAGACCGCCACCAAAATCACGGCGGCAACTGCAATCGTCAGTTTGTTCAGTTTCATGTCTCCCTCACTTTCTGGCCGTTTGACGGCCGTTTGAGTTTATCCATGCGGTTTTTCTTCATGCATAACCCATGCCAAGGGGGGGATTGGAAATGAGTCAATTAATAGCGTATCATTGTTTTGTGTCTATTGTGAAAACCATTGAGTCCGTTGTGGTTTAAATAAATCTCCGTTTTTTGTCTCGCGCAGAGGCGCAGAGACGCAGAGTTTTTCAGAGAAAACCCTGTTATCGTCATTTAAGGTGAAGTTGTCACAGCCATCTCTGAAAACGCCGAAGGCGTGTAACGTGAGTAACCGCCGGTGGAGC
>WRJS01000190.1 GCA_009778475.1 Kiritimatiellota bacterium
CCTTCGCCATGCTCAAGACGCCGACCTTGCTGGACGCCTCGCATACGGTGAAGACCCTGCGTGACATCCTGGTGCATGTGGAGGCGAACCCCGCCTGTACGAAGGCAGAGCTCGTCGTCGCACTCGGCGGCACGGAAGACGAGAAGAAGAAGGAAGTCTTGATCCAGCTGGCATGGCTCGTCGAGCGCGGACATCTCATCGAGTTTTACAACGACGTTCTGAGCGTCCCGAACGCATATCCGGCATTCCGATTCCTGCCCGGCGAAAAGGGCTACCACGTTGGTCAACGCCATAACGCGCCAGCGTCGGCCACAGCGGAAACAGCCGCGCCTGTCGCAACGTTGACCGAGGACGTGACGCTTCCTGCGGAGGAGACACCTGCTGCCGATCCGGCGGAAGAGGTTGCCGCTTCGGATCCTGTTGCGACTGCAACGGAGGAGCAGCCCGTGGCGCCGCAGGACGAGACCCCGGTCGAGGAGGCAGCGTTGACCGAGGACGTGACGCTTCCTGCGGAGGAGACACCTGCTGCCGATTCGGCGGAAGAGGTTGCCGCTTCGGAGCCTGTTGCGACTGCAACGGAGGAGCAGCCCGTGGCGCCGCAGGACGAGACCCCGACCGAGGAGGCAGCGTTGACCGAGGACGTGACGCTTCCTGCGGAGGAGACGCCTGTTGCCGATTCGGCGGAAGAGGTTGCCGCTTCGGAGCCTGTTGCGACTGCAACGGAGGAGCAGCCCGTGGCGCCGCAGGACGAGACCCCGGCCGAGGAAGCAGCCCCGGTCGAGGAGGCAGCCCCGGCTGTCGAGGAAACGCTTCCTGCGGAGGAAGAGCCTGTAGCGTCGGAAGCCCCCGCGGAAGAACTTGCCGCAGAGAAAACCGAAGAGACCCCGCCGCCAGCCGAATAAGCACGATGCCGCTCTACGAGTTTTACTGCGAGCCCTGCCACACGATATTCACCTTCCGCGCGATGCGGGTGGACACGAAGGCGCGGCCGCCGTGTCCTGTCTGCAACGCCCCGCTCAAGCGTGAAATCTCAACGTTCGCGCACATCATCCGGGGAAGCTCCGCAACGCCGCCTGCCGATGGCGACGGCACGCCGCAAAGCCCGGACGAAACCGCCGCGCAACGGATGGACGAGATCATGGCGCGGATGGGCGACCGTATCCAAGCTTTGGACGATGACGACGCCGACCCCTGTGAGGCCGTTAAAGTCATGCGCGAGATGGCCGAGGCTGGAGGACTGCGCTTCGACAAAGACGTCCGCGAGGCAATGGCCCGCATCGAGGCCGGCGAAGACCCCGAGAAAATAGATGAGCAATTCGCGGAAGTATTCGACCGTGAGAACCCGTTCACGGATACTCCCGAAAACACGCGTGCCACCCTCACCACGCGCACCCTCCGCTACCTCCGCCCCCCCCGCCGTGACCCCAACTGGCACGATTTCTAGCGTTCTGTAAAATACAGATTTCACGTTGCAGGGCGGAAGCCCTGCGCTCCCGGCACATGGAGGGCGAGCGTCCTCGCGAGCCGTTAGACTTCCTGCCCCATTGGCCGCACGCCGCGCCAACGGGGTCCCCGGTGTTGAACATTGCATATTCCTGTTGGACATCAGGCATTCAAACGTGTTATGCTAATTGTTTTTTGGAGGTATGCCAGCGAATACGAGTACAGAAAGAACGGTGGGCGTCATTGCCCCGCAGACGGTTCAGCTTAATCTCCCGCCGGAGGGGTTCCGGCTGGAGAAGGGCGGCGTGTTGCCGGAGATTACGGTGGCGTATGAGCGTTGCGGCGCCATCACGCCGGAGAACGATAACGTGATTTTCGTCTGCCACGCGCTGACGGGCGATGCGCACGTCGCGGGCGTGCGCCCCGGCGAGACGGAGCCGGATGGCTGGTGGGAGGGCATGATCGGTCCGGGCAAGGGCATCGACACGGACCGCTATCAGGTCATCTGCGCGAACATCCTCGGGGGCTGCAAGGGCACGACGGGGCCGTCGTCCGTGAACCCGGCGGACGGTAAGCCTTACGGGTCGGCGTTCCCGAAAATCACGGTGGGCGACATCGTCGAGGTGCACCGCCTGTTCCTGCGGCAGCTGGGCGTCACGCGGCTGGCGGGCGTCATCGGCGGCAGCTTCGGCGGGATGCAGGTGCTGGAGTGGGCGGTGCGCCACGCGGCGGAGATCGACCGCGTGATGCTGGTGGCCACGGCCGCGAGCCTCAGCTCGCAGGCGCTGGCGTTCGACATCGTGGGGCGTCACGCGATCGTCGCGGACCCCAACTGGGACAGGGGCGACTATTACGTGAACGGGAGCCAGCCGCACAATGGCCTTTCGAGCGCGCGCAAGCTGGCGCACATCACCTACCTGTCGCAGGACCTGATGGACGAGAAGTTCGGGCGCGCGAAACGGCAGGAGTGGCTTGATGCGGATGATGCGTTCAAGCGCAAGATTGAGGACAATTTCGGGACGTATTTTCAGGTCGAGAGTTACCTCCAGTATCAGGGCGAGAAATTCATCCGCCGCTTCGACGCGAACTCGTACCTTCACATCACGCTGGCGATGGATGAGTACGACGCGGCGGAGCGGGCGGGGTCGCTGGAGGCGGCCTTCGCGGGCATCTCCTCGCGCGTGCTGGTCGTCTCGATGAGCGGCGACTGGCTCTTCACGCCGGAGCAGTCGGCGGACATCGTGACCGCGCTGGTCAAGCGCCAGAAGCGCGTGTCGTACTGCCATCTGGAGACGGGCGCGGGGCATGACGCGTTCCTCACGCACATCTGCGACCTAAAGCGCATCATCGCCGCGTTCCTCGCCAAGCCGCAGGAGATTGCGGGGGGTGCGCCGCCGTCGCCGCACTTCAAGGAGATCGCCGCCCGCATCCCGCAGGACGGCCGTGTGCTGGACTTGGGGTGCGGCAACGGCGCGTTGCTGAACATCCTGAACGCGGCGAGGCGGGCAACGGGCAACGGCGTGGAGATTGACGTGGAGCAGGTCATTGAGGCCATCGGCTCCGGGTGCGACGTGCTGCAGGAGGATATCGACGACGGTCTGGCCATGATCCCTGATGATAGTTATGATTGCGTGGTGCTGAGCGAGACGCTACAGACCATCAAGCGGCCGCGCGACCTGCTCCGGCAGATCCTGCGCGTCGCGGGCAACGCGGTCATCACGTTCCCCAACTTCGCGGCCATCGGCGTGCGCGCGCAGCTGCTCTTTAGCGGCCGTATGCCCAAGGGCAAGCAGATTCCCTACGAGTGGTACAACACGCCGAACATCCACCTGTTCACGCTGAAGGATTTCCTCGTGCTGTGCGAGCAGGAGGGGATTGTCGTGCAGGATGTCATCTGCAAGGCCAACGGCATTTCCGGCCGCGCCCTGCTCGCGCTCGGCTGCCGCAACATGGGTGCCGAGACGGTGACGGTTTGTATCAAGAGGAGTTTTTAGTTTCTAGTTTCTAGTTTCTAGTTTTTAGTTTTAATCCTATCAAAATCAATCCTGTTAATCCTGTCAAAATCACTCCTGTTAATCCTGTCAAAAAAATCACTCCCGTCAAAAGAGGACAACCCTGTATGAAATCGTGGATCGAGAATCATTTGGACACAATCGCTGACGCGCTGTCCCCGTGCCGGGACTGCCCTGTCGCGAACACGGAGCGCGACGTCAACCTCCCCGGCACGGCCGCGATCACGGCGGTGCTGGAAAAGCTCCTTGCCGTGTTGTACCCCGGCTGCCACGGGCAGGCGCCCGTCGCGCACGAGAACTGCCACACGCAGCTGCGCGACACGCTGGAGCAGATCGCCGCCGAGCTTTACGATCAGGCGCACCGCGCCCTCGAGTATGCCTGTAACCGCGCCAAGTGCATCTCCTGCGGCGACTGCGCCGCGCAGGCCCGCACCACCGTCACCGCGCTCCTCGACGGCCTGCCCGCCATCCGCGAGATGTTGCAGGAGGACATTCAGGCCGCCTACGAAGGCGACCCCGCCGCGCGCACGACCATGGAGGTGGTGATGAGCTACCCCGGCCTGTACGCCATCACCGTGCACCGCATCGCCCACGCGCTCTACAGCCAGGGCCTGCCGCTCATCCCGCGCGTCATGAGCGAGCACGCCCACGCCAAGACCGGCATCGACATCCACCCCGGCGCGTCCATCGGTCCCGGCTTCTTCATCGACCACGGCACGGGCGTGGTCATCGGCGAGACCTGCCGCATCGGCCGCCGCGTGAAGCTCTATCAGGGCGTGACGCTCGGCGCGCTCAGCTTCGCGAAGGACGAGACGGGCGCACTCGTCAAAGGCGTGAAGCGCCATCCCGATGTCGAGGACAACGTCATCATCTACGCGGGCGCGACGATCCTCGGTGGCGATACCGTCATCGGCCGCGACACCGTCATCGGCGGCAACGTCTGGCTCATCCACTCTGTGCCGTCCGGCTCCAAGGTCTATAACCGCACCCCCTCTCCCGAAATTCATATCCTCTAGTGCCCTGTAAAATACAGGTGACGACAGATGACGGAATAGGGGATTACCCTGTTTGGATGGCGTGATATGGAGGGCGAGACAGGGGACCCCATTGGCGCGGCGTGCGGGCAATGGGGCAGGAAGTCGCAATGTGTCTGACGGCTCGCGCGGACGCTCGCCCC
>WRJS01000191.1 GCA_009778475.1 Kiritimatiellota bacterium
GCCAGCCACTTGAAGATTCATAATCTCACATAGAGGTCTATAGAGTAGCACAGCGTAGCGCCGAAGTACACAGGATTTTGTGTAATTATCGTGTTTAGCAATAACATTGTTACATACGGGATATATAGTAATTTAACCTGATGTTGTCCCATAGCACCGTAGCGTGCTAAACATGAGTAACCGTCGGTGGAGCGTAAGCGGAACCGGCGGCAGGGACCGTCAGAAAACCCAGCCCTGCAAGGGCTGAATGATGCGCCTTGTTCAGCCCCTGCCGGGGTTGACGGCGATCATCTGCCGCCCGCCGCTACTTGACGTTCGCGCGTTTCACGCCCTTGTAGTCAACGGATTCCTGTTTCTGCAGGTACTCGATGACGAGGTCGGAGGCGAGGCGGCCGAGCTCTTTGCCCATGTCCGTCTTCTTGTAGTCGCTGACGGCGGCGATGTAGCTGGTCATCACGACCTTGTAGCGGCGCTGGAGGTCGAAGGGCGGGGAGTCGGCGTCGGTGCGCACGGTGATGGACTCCACGCTGTCGCCGCCGGGGGCGAGGGTCATGTCGTAGGTGATTCCGGAGACGTAGGGGGCGCGTTTGCGGTCTGCCCGCCAAGCGGCCTCGATGAGGCGGACGACCTCTTCGCCGGTGAGATGGAATTCGACGGCCTCGTTGCCGAAGGGATCCATCTCATAGACGTTGGCGACGGCGATGGGACCTTTGGGGAGGGTCTCGGCGCGGATGCCGCCGACGTTCTGGAGGGCGATGTCGGCGGCGGTCTCGGCGCGGAGGGCGTCGGTGAAGAGGCAGCCGAGCTCTTCGTGGACGGGGAAGCCGTTGGGGGACTGGCTGAGCTCGCGCTTGAAGAACTCGTTGTTGTTGAGCTCGTTGACGAGCGCCTGAACGTCCATGTTCGGGACGGGGACCTTGAGCAGGCGGGCCATGCGCTTGGTGACCTTGCCGTCCTCGAGCTCGACGATGATGTAGGTGGCGAATTTCAGATGCGATCCGGCCTGCGTGATGAGGATGTTGTTGTGGAGGCTTTTGGTGTCCGCGGCCTCGTGGTCAACGGCGGTGTGGGAGTGGCCGGTGATGAAGACGTCGGGGCGCCGGGCGGGGTCGGGGTAGCTGTTGGCGAGCGCGACGCAGTCCTCGTAGGCGTGGTGCGCAAGGATGACGAAGACGTCGCACTGGTCGCGGAGCCAGCTGTATTTGGCGATGGCCTGCTCGGGGGAGAGGAAGGTAATGTCGCGGAAGTTGTCGGGGTGGGCGTCGGGGAGGCCGTTCGCGCCGCGCTGGATGAGGCCCAGCACGGCGACGCGGACACCGTCCACCTCGAAGATTTTGAAGGGCTCGACGTGCAGGCGCAGCGCGTCGGGCGCGGTCATGTTGGCGCAGACGTAGCGGAAATGGGAGCGGTAGATGACGCGGCGCAGGGAGACGGTGCCCGCGTCGAACTCGTGGTTGCCGAGGCAGGAGAGGTTGAAGCCGACCTTGTTCATCAGCGTGAGCATCGGATAGGACGGCTCGGGGTGCATGTCGTTGATGGGGTTTCCGGTGCGGTTGTCCCCGGCCGCGAAGAGGAGAAGGCCGGGGTGCTTCTCGCGGATGCCGTCCACGAGCGCCGCGAAATTCGGGAACTGGTCGATGTTCGCGTGCATGTCGTTGACCGCGAGGATGTGGACTTCCTGGGTGGCGGCCAGCGCGGTGATGGCGGCGAAGATCATGCCTGTCAGAGGGAGTAACTTTTTCATTTGCTTAACGTTCCGTGGTTGTTTCCGTGTCTTCATGCGGAGTCTTTTCCCGACCCGTTTTCATGTCGCCGATGCCGCCGCAAACCAATAGTGTCCATTGTGCATTCTATTGTGTCCATTGTGGTTAATGGAAGCACCCTGTTTTTTTACTAACGCGGAGTTTGGGTTTGACCTTACGTCGCTTCCCGCGATATGGCTGCCCGGCCTCATCTACTCACTGCCCGATTATCTTCAGCGCCGCCGCCGCGAACGCCGCCGCCAACACCCAGAGCGCGACGGGCGGCACGAAGAAGGACAGCCACTTCTTCTCACGCGCGCGGCGCGGGTTGCCCGGCCAGTAGAGGATGTCCACGGTCGCGCCGATGGGCACCTTGTCGGACGCGCTCGCCACGCCGTTGAGGCGGTGCTTTTCGCCCGAGGGCGTGGCGTATTCGATGATCGGATAGACAAGCACCGCGCCTTTCTTCCCCCTGCGGGTGCCTTTCTCCACCACGGTCCCCGTCGCCAAGACCCCGTGCTTCCAGAGCTGGAGGGCGCGGTACAAAACCCAGACTCCCGCAAGGGAAAAGATTGCCGAGCCGATGCCTAAATAGATGTTCGTTGTCATAATGATGAGTGGTCAGTGGTTAGTGGTCAGTGGATAGTGGTTAGTGGTCAGTGGTTGGTGGTGAGCGTGGCTAGAATTTTCCGCAGTAGTCATAGATGAGCTTCCAGAGCCGATCCTTGTCCACGTTCTTGATGATGCGCGCGTTCTGGGCGCCCGCAGGGCCCTGACGGATGTAGGCGAGCGACTGGCCGTAGGAGAGGCCGTAGTCGGCGCACACGTCCACGGGCAGCGTGACCTCCTCGGTGATGAGCGTCTCGTCAATGATGATTGCGGCGACGATCACATCCCAGATGTAGTGCGTGTAGTCGGCGTTTTCGCCGTAGAGCTTCACCAGCACGTTGGTGTCGAGCATCCGCTTGACGATGGGGTTCTTGACGATGCCGCAGACTTTCTCATACTCGTGCTTCTTGAAGGTGATTTTCTCGCACGCGTCGAGGCCGACGATGACCTGCTCCTTGAACGGCGTGCGCACGGCGATCTTGGCGGCCTCGGGGTCGGCCCACCAGTTGAACTCGGCCGCGGGCGTGGTGTTGCCCTGCCGGAAGAACGAGCCGCCCATGTAGATGACGCGCTTGATCATGGGGACGATCTCGGGCGCTTTGCGCAGGGCCATGGCGAGGTTGGTGCAGGGGCCGATGGCCGCAATGGTGACTTCGCCGGGATGCTTCTTCACCTGCTCGATGATGAAGTCCACCGCGTGCTGCCCGATGGGGCTCACGACCGGCTCGGCGCCGTAGAACTTCTTATAGACCTCCTGCCACGTGCCGGGGTCGGGGTAGCCGAACGAGCCCGCCCAGTGGTCATGGCCCACGCCGAAAAGCTGGCGCTCCAGCGGCATGGTGGCGTGGCGCTCGGGGCGCAGCGGGCGCGTGAAACCCATGGCGACGGGCACTTTGTCCGCCGCCTTGACCGCCTCAAGCTGGCGCAACGCCCAGGCCGTGCCTTCGGAGACCCACGAGTTGCCGACCACGGTGGTCACGCCGAGGAGCTCGACGCCAGGGTCAAGGTGGAGCATCATCATGGCGATACCGTCGTCGAAGATTTCGACCATATCGGTGTCGAGGATGATTTTCTGCTGGGCCTGCGCCACGAAGGCGGCCGCGAAGATGATGGCTGTGACAGGGAGGAGACGTTTCATAATGGTTAGTGATGAGCGGTTAGTGATGAATCAGGTAACGCAAACATCTCGCCGAGCCGAACAGGACATTGCTCGGCGGCCCGCGGGGACACTCGCCCTCCTTGCTTCTAATTCCTGACTTCTAATTACCCTGCGGGCCCCGCCGCCGGCGCAGGAGCAGTGCCGCGCACCCCGCCGCCAGCAGCATCGCGGACGTGGGCTCGGGGACGGTCCACGTACCTGTAAAGAGCGGGTTCCCCAACGCGCCATGGTCAAACTCGACGCGGACCGTATCCGCGCCCCCGCCATTCCACGGACCAATCACACGGGTTGCTCCTATCGCCATGTAGTCAATCGATGTCAACCCAGAGAGATCGCTTTCGCTGCCATCCCAATCGTTCGGAACCTTAAAAAGAACCATGCACCAGTCACATGAGTCTCCGTCAAACATATTGTCGCTGCTGATGAATGAGTCATCAGGGTGCCAGGAAAACCACCCGGGCCAGATTCCGTCGAAGTTATGGGTAGCGTTCAAATGCTCAAATTCGCCTAAAGAAGCAATATCGTAAGTACCGTCATTGACGTTGAAATTAGCTGTACTAAGCCGCAGAACATCCACCGCTCCATAAACGTCTGCATAGATTGAAGCTGGTGCACCAGTATAGATGTCATAGTCGATCGTATTGTCTAGATATAAATCCTCTTGAGGTATGCGTTGCATGAGCACGGCAAGGTAAGTCCCGTTCGCCCCCGCAACCGCCCACTCAATCGTCCCGGCATTAGCCGTACCCGCAGCCGTCAACACGGCCGCCACCATCATCATCATTTTCTTCATCGCAATTTCCTTTGTTTCTGAATTCCTCTTTGCCCCAAATGAAACAGCGTGTAGTTTGACATATCGCAGGTTGAATTGCAAGGAAAAAATATGCATAGAATACAGATTTTACGATGGAGGGCGAGCGTCCCCGCGAGCCGCAATGTGCCTAACGGCTCCCGCGGGCGCCCGCCCCCCCTCCTGGAAACTGTATTTTCCGACCGGTACTCCTGTTTTGCACGCCGCC
The DNA here is from genome assembly GCA_009778475.1 of Kiritimatiellota bacterium. GTDB lineage: Bacteria > Verrucomicrobiota > Kiritimatiellia > RFP12 > UBA1067 > WRJS01. The sequence goes on from WRJS01000191.1 coordinate 4,530, forward strand.
GCGCCATGTGACAACAACAAGGTGGGCAGCGGCGGAG
>WRJS01000192.1 GCA_009778475.1 Kiritimatiellota bacterium
TGCCGTGCCGTGCCGTGCCGTGCCGTGCCGTGCCGTGCCGTGCCGTGCCGTGCCGTGCCGTGCCGTGCCGTGCCGTGCCGTGCCGTGCCGTGCCGTGCCGTGCCGTGCGGAATCCCTATGTGTGACGAACCTACCATTTGCGATAAAACAATGTTATACTTTAACAGGGAACACATAGGAATTCAAGGGAAAAGATGAAGGAGAGATGATTTTTTTTTTCAGGTGCGCAAAAAAACATGCACCAAGGGGCTTGAACCCCGCATCACGCATTCGAGCAAGCGGATTTCAGCAACCCTGTTAATCCTGTCTAAAAAAACCTGCGTCCCCGCGCCTTTGCGCGAGGCAACGAAAACGGGATACTATTCTCGCGCAGGGACGCAAAGGCGCAGCGCGGATTGCGGATATCAGCAACCCTGAAAACCCTGTTAATCCTGTCTAAAAAATTCTGCGTCCCCGCGCCTTTGCGCGAGGCAACGAAAACGGCGTTTTTGTGCGCGTTCACGGGAGCGTACCGCGCCACTTCCCCCCCCTCTTCCGGCTGCGGAAAAAAAAAGAAAAAATGCTAAATCTGAGCTTGCTATGGAGGCGGGAAACAATATAACATATTTCCAAAAGTAAATCTGGGTTTAGGATTGGTTGTTCTAGGGCAGGTTGCGCTTTAGGTGATTAGAGGAGTGTAGTTATGTCAATTAAACGTGTTGTGATTGGGTGTATTGCCGTTGCCATGGTGACGGCGATGTTGCAGCCTGTCGAGGCGGCTCAACTGTTCGCGGGTGACGGGTCAGACGAGGCCGGGTTCGTCCCGCCGCCGCCGGTCAAGGACATCCCGCCGCCGCCGGCGAACATCGCGGGCGGTGAGACGTTCATCCCGTACCCGCCGCCGCCCGCGACGCCGATGTCGCGCTCGGAGAAGAAGAACCCGCCCAAGCCGCCGACGATGTTCATCAAGATGACGTCGCAGCACGGCGATCAGGACTGGAACGCGCGGCCGAACGATTTGAACAACCTGCTCAAATCGCTCAAGAGCATGACGGACGTGGACTATGACTTCGAGGCCAAGTCGTTCTCCGAGATTGACGCGGACCCGGACATGAACCCCATCCTCTACCGCTCGGGCCATTACCACTGGAGCCTGAACGCCGACGAGAAGGCGAAGCTGCGCGAGTACCTGCTCAAAGGCGGCACCATCATCCTGAACGCCGGCATGGGCTCGAAGCCGTTCTACGACTCGGCCGTGAAGGTGCTGAACGAGGTGTTCCCCGAAGCGCCCGTGCAGCGCCTCAGCGCGGACCACCCCGTCTTCCACTCGTACTACGAGCTCGACAAGGTCGGCTACCGCCCCGGCGTGCGCAAGCTCCACAACGGCAGCGACGCGTGGCTCGACGGCGTGACCATCGACTGCCGCACGGTGGCCATCATCTCGCGCTTCGGCATGGAGGTGGGCTGGGACCCGCTGGAGGACGACAACATCATCGCCTACACGCCCGAGTCCGCGCAGCAGCTGGGCATGAACATCATGACCTACGCCACCACCATGCGCAGCTGGATGGTGGACAACGTGAAGAAGACGAAGTTCGAGGACGCCAAGCAGGTCTCCACCGCCGGCTCGATGAACATCGCCCAGGTCATCTACGGCGACAACGGCGGGTGGAAGACGCGCCACGTCGGCCTGTCCGTCCTGCTCTCCCAGTACAACCAGAAAACCGGCGCGCCCGTGAAATTCTCCACCAAGGAGATGCGCCTGACCGACCCCGCGCTGCTGGACTCCCCCATCATCTACATGACGGGCCACGAGTCGTTCACGCTCAAGGCCGAGGAGATCACCGCCCTGCGCAACTACCTCAACAACGGCGGCCTGCTCATCGCGGAGGCCTGCTGCGGGCGCAAGGCGTTCGACGTGTCGTTCCGCGAGACCATGGCCAAGGTCCTGCCCGGCACCTCCTTCGGGATGCTCCGGCCGGGGCACTCCCTGTTCAAAATACCGAACGACATCACCAGCATGAAGATCACCCCGGCCATCCAGAAGGCGCACAACAACGCCGCCGCCATCGCCCCGAACATCCTGACCATGGACTCGGCGGACGGCAACACGGCGGTCATCTACAGCCCGATCGGCATGGCCGGCGCGTGGGAGCTCTCCCCCAACAAGTATTGCGGCAGCTACCTGGAGGACGACGCCATCCGCCTGGGCGTCAACATCCTCATCTACGCCGCGACGCGCTAACCCATGATGACCGGTTTTTCACGAACGGTTCTTGTTGCCGCAGGGCTCGCGCTTGCGGCAACAGTCATCTCTGCCGCAACGCCGCAGGAGGAGGCGTTCCTGAAGGTCTGGCGCGTCCACGCCGCCGACCCCGCGAGGCACGCCGCCGTCATCGAGGCCTGCCAGTCGGTCATGGACAGGGCCTCCACGCTGGGCGAGTACCTGCCCGCGGTCATGACCCTTGCGGGCTGGCACCTGCTCGCCAGCGGAAAGGAGCAGGAGGCCATCGACGTGTTCCAGAAGGCGCTGACCTCTGACCGCGGCGCCCCGGCCATCGCGCGCAGCGCCGACACGCTGGCGCGGCGCTGGCTCACGCGCCTCGACCACGCCAAGGTCGAGAAAGGCCTGCGCACATACTACGCCGCCAACGTCGCCTTCCCCACCACCCTCTCACCCGTCTTCGCGCAGCCCAACCCCCCGCCCAAGGCCGACCGCTTCGGCGATGCGTGGGTCTATGAGACGAAGGCCCTCGCCAAGGTCGCCAACACCGCGAACCAGCGCTTCTCGCTCCACAGCAAGACCCTCGGCAACCGCCTCACCGCGCTCAAGTCCGTGCCGTTCACCAGTTACGGCAAGCGGGCCGTGAGCATCGTCTCGCGGCGCGCGGGGACGCCCGTCATGGTCGAGTTCGAGACGGTCACGGACGCCGGGGCCCAGCGCGGCACGGCGGGCGAGGGCAGCGCGGTCAACGGGGTGCGGTTCCTGAAGCTGAGCTCCGACGGGCAGTTCGCGCTGATGATTGAGAACGAAAACGATTTCTGGGTCGTGGCAACGGCAGGGAGGCGCTGATGGCACAGGGTGAAGGGATATCGGCATTCCTCAATGCCGCGCAAATGGCCAAGCTGAACCGCCTGATGCTCAACTCGCGCTACGTCGTGGAAGGCACGCTGGCCGGCCGCCACCGCAGCGCGCAGCGGGGCGCCAGCACCGAGTTCGCCGACCACCGCTCCTATATGCCCGGCGACGACCTCAAGCGCATCGACTGGAAGGTCCTCGGCCGCACCGACAAGTATTTCATCCGCCGCTATCAGGACGAGACCAACCTGCGCGTCTATCTGCTCGTGGACCGCAGCGGATCGATGAACTACACCTCCTCCGCGGACCTGCCCACGAAGTTCAGCTACGCCTGCTCGCTCGCGGCCGCCATCGGCTACGTCGTGCTGAAGGCCCGCGACTCCATCGGCATGTACATCTACGGCGAGAAGATGGACGCCGCCCTGCCCTGCAAGAACTCCTTCAACGAGCTCAACAACTCCCTCAAGATCCTCCAAGGCTACAAGCCCTCCAAAGGCACCGCCGGCGCGGACGTGATGCACCAGATCGCCGAGACCATCAACCGCCGCGCCATGGTCGTCATCATCTCCGACCTGCTCGACGACCAGCACGAGATCATCAAGGCCATCGCGCACTTCCGCAAGAACCTCCACGACGTGATTGTATTCCACACCTTCGACCCCGTGGAGCTCTCCCTCGACATCAAGCGCGGCGCCGAGTTCGAGGACCTCGAGACCGGCGAGCGCATGATCGCCGACCCCCGCGCCATGGCCAAGGAGTACAAGGACCTGATGGGCGAATTCATCGAGAACTACCGCGAGGCCTGCGCCGAGATGAAGGTGGACTACCGCCTCATCAAGACCGATGAGCCGATGGATACGTTTGTGCGGGCCTACCTCGAAGAGCGCAAACGTTTGTCACGCTAACCCGAACCCCGAGACATTCACGATATGTTACCGTTTGTCAATCCGATGTTCCTCTGGGCGCTCACCGCGGCGGCCATCCCGCTGATGCTGCACATGTTCCAGCGCCGCCGCACCGTGGTCACGCCGTTCCCGACCCTGCGTTTCCTGAAGGCCGCCCAGCGCCGCTCCTCCAGCCGCGTGCGCTTCGAGAATTTCATCCTCTGGCTCCTGCGCACCCTGCTGGTCATCACCATCGCGCTGGCCTTCGCCGTCCCCGTGCTGCGTTCCTCCACCAACGACTCCTCGCTCCTCACCCGCGCCCAGCGCGACATCGCCATCATCCTCGATGCCTCCTACAGCATGAACTACGAGCTCGAGCGCGGCAAGGTCTGGGACATCTGCAAG
>WRJS01000193.1 GCA_009778475.1 Kiritimatiellota bacterium
GCGCAACCGCGTACCCCTCGCCAAGCTGCTGCGGAGCGGCGGCAACCTGCTCCTCCTCGACGAGCCCTCCAACGACCTCGACGTCGCGACGCTTCGCTCGCTGGAGGAAGGCATCGCGGACTTCGGCGGCTGCGTGATGGTCGTGAGTCACGACCGCTGGTTCCTCGACCGCATCGCCACGCACATCCTCGCGTTCGAGGGCGACTCCAAAGTGACATGGTTCGAGGGCAACTACGCCGACTACCACGAACACCGCCGCAAGCTCCTCGGCGACACCGCCGACCGCCCCACCCGCGTCCGCTTCCGCCCGCTGAAACACGGATGACGTTGCTGAAAGCCCTCGGGAATATCCAATATTCAACACGGAATATTCAATATCCAAGTGAAATGCGCTCTGGTTTTATGTCCCAATTGGAGGGCGAGACAGGGGACCCCATTGGCGCGGCGTGCGGCCAATGGGGCAGGAAGCCGCAATGTGTCTAACGGCTCGCGAGGACGCTCGCCCTCCATCGTGAAATCTTTATCTTACAGGACACCTATCTCCGCCGCGCCCGATGCCTGTAGGCTGAAGACCTATCATCATGATGCAAGGCCTACAGCCTTGAGATTTTTCTTCCGCCTTGACGTAGGGCGTTGCCCTACGCTAGTGATTGCGGGGCGTTGCCCCGCATGCGCCGCAAAGGCTGAAGCCCTCTGCCGGTAGCGCGGGGCGATGCCTTGTGTCAGGGGCGAGTAACGTTTGCCGACGGGGCGACTTTACTTCGCGGCTTTCGCGTCGTTGATGGCCTCGATGAGCGCGTCCTTTTGGGTGAGGCCCTCAAAGGTCTTGAAGGGCTTGCCTTTCTTGAAGACGATGAGCGTGGGGACGTATTCGATGTTGAGGTGCTCGACTTTCTCGCGCGCCTCCGCGTAGCCGAGGTCGAGGTTCGCGACCCTCACCCCTTTGCCGCTGGCCTGCGCCGCGACCTCCGCGACAATCACCCGCTGCGTCCGGCACGGGACGCACCAGTCCGCCCAGAAATCCACCAGCACGACGCCCTTCGCGATGGCCTTGTCGAAGGTCTCTTCCGTCAGCACCGTGACCGCTCCGGGGGGCGGGGCCTGCTCGCACCCCGGCAGGAAGGAGAGGAATATCCAACATCCAACAAGGAATATCCAACGTCCAAGTACCCTCCTCACCGCACGTCCTACTTGGACGTTGAGTGTTCCGTGTTGGGTGTTCATCCTTCACCCGCTTATCCCTTGCAGGACGGTGATGCACAGGGTGGCGTAGATGTCGTCGGCGCTGCACCCGCGCGAGAGGTCGTTGACGGGCTTGGCGAGGCCTTGGAGGACGGGGCCGATGGCGGTCGCGCCCGCAAGCCGCTCGACGAGCTTGTAGCCGATGTTGCCGGACTGGAGGTCGGGGAAGATCAGCACGTTGGCGTCGCCCTTGATCGCGCCGCTTTTGTTCTTCGACGCGCCGACGGCCGGGACGAGCGCGGCATCGGCCTGCATCTCGCCGTCAACGACCGCGTCAACGCCCTGCTCGGCGAACCGCGCCTGCGTGAGCTGCGCGGCCGTGGCGGCCTTGGTGACGAGTTCGTGCGACGCGCTGCCTTTGGTGGAGAAGCTGAGGAACGCGACGCGGGGCTGCCGGCCGATGAGCTTCCGATAGGAGACGGCGGTGGCGTGGGCGATGTCCACGAGCTCCTCGGCGGAGGGGTTGGGGTTGACCGCGCAGTCGGCGAAGAGGAGCGTGGTGTCGCCGGATGGCGCGGGGACCTTCAGATCCATGATGAACATGGAGGAGGCCATCTTGATGCCCTTGGCCGTGCCGACGCACTGGAACGCGCTGCGGAGCATGTCGCCCGTGGACGCGATGGACCCGGCGACCATGCCCTGCACGAGGTCGAGCGCGAGCATCATCGCGCCGAAGTAGAGGCGCTTGCCGCGTAGGGTGGCGAGGGCCTCGTCTTCGGTCATGCCCTTGGCCTTGCGCTTCTCGTGGAACGCGGCGGCGAGCTCGGGCAGGAGGTCGGACGCGGTGTAGTCGATGGCCCTCACGCCGGCGGACGCGAGGGTGACGCCGGCCTGCGCCTCGGCGGCGGCGATCTCCTCCGGCGTGCCGAGCACGACAGGTGTGCAGAGTTTCGTGGCGGCGGCCTTGACGGCGGCGGCGATGACGCGCGGGTCGTGCCCCTCGGGCAGGACGATGGTGGCGTTGGCGGCTTGCGCGCGGGGGGTCATGGTGTCGAGGATGTTCATGGTAGTGGTTAGTGGTCAGTGGTTAGTGAGTAGTGGGTAGTGGTTAGTGGTCAGTGGTTAGTGGTTAGTGGTCAGTGATTAGTGGGTGGGGGTTATTTTTTGGCGGTGATGATGCGGAAGGTCTCGCGCACGATCATCAGCTCCTCGTTGGTGGGGATGACGATGGCGCGGGTCGTGGAGTCCTTGGTGCTGATGTCGTTCAGCGTGCCGGAGGTGGCCTTGTTCTTCTTCGCGTCGAGGTTGCACCCGATGGCCTTGAGGCGCGAGATGATGGCCCTGCGGGCCGGGGCGCTGTTCTCGCCGATGCCGCCCGTGAAGATGACGGCGTCCGCGCCGCCGAGCAGGGTGTAGTAGCCGCCGATGTAGAGGGCGGTGCGGTGGGCGAACATCTTGATGGCGTTGCGGGCGTCGTTGTCCGAGTCGCCGTCGTCGTTGAGGTCATCGTCGTCCTCGAGCTGGGCGGCGTTGACGGTGTCGCGCATGTCGCCGCTGCCGATGCCGTTGACGCCGAAGAGGCCGCTCTTCTTGTTGAGGGCGTTGTCGATCTCGTCGATGGTCATGCCCTTGCGCGCGAGGAAGAAGATGATGGAGGGGTCGATGTCGCCGCAGCGCGTGCCCATGATCATGCCCGGCAGGGGCGTCAGGCCCATGCTGGTGTCGAGCACCTTGCCGCCGCGGATGGCCGCGATGGAGGAGCCGTTGCCCATGTGGCAGGTGATGAGGCGGAGCGCGGAGAGGGGCTTCTTCAGGTAGTCGGCCGCGGCCTGCGCCACGAACTTGTGCGACGTGCCGTGGAAGCCGTACTTACGGATGCGGTGCTCGTCGTAATACTGCCGGGGGATGGCGTACATGTAGGCGTGGCGCGGCATGGCCTGGTGGAAGGCGGTGTCGAACACCGCGACGTTGGGGACCTGCGGGAACACGGTCTCGCACGCGACGACACCCTCGAGGTTGGCCGGGTTGTGGAGGGGCGCCAGGTCGCTGCATTTCTTGATGGAGGTCTTGACCTCCTCCGTCACCAGCACGGGCTCCGAGAAGAACTCCGCGCCGTGGACGATGCGGTGGCCCACGGCCTTGACCTCGGCCAGCGTCTTCAGCACGCCGGTCTCGGGGGCGGTGAGCATCTTGCAGGCCATGGCGAGGGCCTTGCCGTGGTTCTCGGCCGCGATGGCCTGCTCGGACTTGGGCGCGCCCGCGCGCTGATAGACGAGGTTGGCGCTGGCCGTGCCGATGCGCTCGACCATCCCCTTGGCGAGCATGCCCTCCGTGGCCATGTCAAACAGCATGAACTTGAGCGAGGAGCTCCCCGCGTTAATCACCAGAATCTTGTCGTACTTCCTGTGTGGCATGATGCAACCTTTTCGTGTATGAAGTTGAGCTCGCGGCGGTTCAGGAAACCCTCCGAAGCCGAAAAAAAACACATATTATTTTGCACCTGTTAAGGCGCAAATTCAAGCATGAAAAGCGGGGGAGGGCGAGAAAGTTCGGAGTTGGGAGTTCGGGGTTCGGAGTTCGGAGTTGGGAGTGCCCGCGCCACCTTTGGATTTTCATTTTTTCTCCCCTGCGCACCTAATGCTTGCGGAGAGGGGGGGGAATTTGCCATACTATCTCTCTTTACCTACCGAAGGGTTGTCACGTGATAGCGATAGATGAGATTCAGCAACGGCTGGGGGCGTTGAACGGCGGGCTGCAGGAGATGCGCGGTTATCTGGACATCGAGAACCGCAGGGGCATCCTGTCCCGGCTCGAGGCGGAGGCCGCCCAGCCGGGCTTCTGGGATGACCAGAACGCCGCCAAGGAGAACATCGCCAAGACGAATGCGCAGCGCGCGTTCGTGCGGCCGTTCGATGAGCTCGTGCGCCTGCTGGAGGACAGCGGCCTGA
>WRJS01000194.1 GCA_009778475.1 Kiritimatiellota bacterium
CGAGAATAAAAACGGAGGTTTATTTTTGACAGGATTACTTATCACCTATCATTTGCTTTTATCTCACACAAAGGCACAAAGGTCACAAAGAATTTTCTGAGAGGAATACCTTTTACCTATTACCTATCACTTATCACTTATTACCTATTACTTATTACCTCTCTTGTCTAGTGCATTACGGAGAAATCAGTCGCTATTAGGGAGAGCGTTATGAGCGTGTCAGCAAAAAAAATCCTTGCCGTTTTTCTTGGGTTCGGCATGGTCCTCCTCGCGTGGGGGGATGAGGAGGAGAAAGCCCTGCGGAGGTTCGACGAGTTCGAGCAGGCCATGCTGCAGCAGATCGGGCGCATCCACGCAGACTGCGATGTGAGCGAGCTGTATAAAATAGATAAACTTAGGACGAGTTACTCCACGGCCGTGGCGAGGACACCTTTTGGAAGCGTGGAGAGAAAGGTTGCCGACCAAGCACAACAAGAAGGACGGGAAATTATTTTATATTTGAAGTTTCTTCAGGCGGTCATCGCCGCGCATGATCCGGGCTACGACATCTACCATCCGCCATCTAGCCCAGCAAAGATAATACCTCCGCCGCCGTTCTGGCCCCGCAGCGACCCTGAAAGCATTGAAGACCCCGTCATCCGCGAGAAATACAAGAAGTACCTTGCGGAGGCCGACAAGCATTACATGAAGCACCAGCGCGAGAGGATGCTTGATGGAATGCGGAAGGAATTAATTGTATCCCTGAAAGGGGAAATTAAATACATCAAACAACTTAACCCCTCTCGGTTACCGCATGTCATCGCTTTGCTGGACGAGGCGATTGACGACACAGGGGTAAAACAAGCAATCATGGAGGATATGGCGAAACCGCCGCCAGAGCCCAAGCCGCTTCCCCCCCCTGAAAAAATCAAAGGGCCTGTTCATATGGTGCGCGACTTTGCAGCCCGCATCCCTTTTGCCGATGACCGCAAACTGTTTCTCGACGACATCACAAAGGGGGGCGAATATACGGAGGAGGAAATAAAGCTCCTTTATGCGCCGTATGAGTAGAGATCAGTGGTTGGTGATTAGTGATTAGTGGTTAGTGATTAGATTTTTTGGCGCGGGATGAGTGGGTTCAGGTGAAATCTGATTTTGAGCCGCGAAGCACGCAAAGCACGCGAAAGGGGGGAGCAAGGTTTCGCGAAGATTCGCGGCTTTTGCGGTTAAAAACAGGTTCCCGTGAATTCGGGGTTGAACTTGGGGGGAAGGTTTTGTACAGTGTTTTCTCAACGCAAGGGGTAATGCCTGATGAGTAAATTGTTCGTCCATTTTTTATCCTCACACAAGGGACGTTTCAAGGAACATCCCCATGGCAGTTGGCGCAAGATTTAGAAGACTATTTAAGCAAGGACTAAAAAAGAGGTGCTGCATGAAACGGTTGACTGCTTTCGTTGTTCTGATGAGTTTCGCTTGTTATGCGGACGAAAAAGCGGATATGGAGCGCATAGTCCGGGCTAGCACCAACGATAACATTACGGTGTTTTTCCTGCCCCCGTCCTGGCTCGTGCCGCCATCGACGAATCGTGCCACGGATTCATCGTGGCTCGTGCCGCCTTTGACGAACCGCACGTATTCCGTGAAAGACTTTGAACTCCGTACACAGGGTGTTCAAACGGAGCTTGCGCTGCCTCCCGCAGCGGACGGGACACGCGAGACTTATCTTTTCGAGGGCGGGAAGGTTACCGGGGTCCGCCTTGACGGGGGTGGGACGAACGAAACCCTTATGTTCAGCGACTCGGCGATTTTCAAGCTGGTGCCTGAACCCGTCCGCCCTGCGTTTCTCTTGCAGACCGCAACGAACAGCATCGCGCAAGAGTTGTTGGGGTTTGTGGCAGGGGCGGATGCGGACAGGGAGATTACGATGTGCGTGAAACAGATAGACGGATTGGATGCACTTGACATCGCTTTCCCAAATGGGATTTACTGGCGGTTTTTATTTGGTCGTCCAATCGTGGAAATATTGCCAAGGGACAGGGGCGTTGCAATTAGACGCTATAACGGCCCGCCAAGGACTTCAATCGCCTCAAGCATATTTTGCTTGATTCGCAAAAATTATCGAATAGCGGCATCCCCAGGTAAACGGAGAGGGCAAATCGAGTTCATCGGCGATAAAAAACTGGATATCATTTTTGATTATGATCGGGATTGCGGGAAAGACGGCTGGAGTGTGCTGGTCACCGATTATGAGGCGGACATGATTAAAGCGTTTGATTTTTCAGGGACCTTTATTAAGTCGCGCACACTCTCCACCGCTCGATATAAGAGCGGAAACCCTTTCGAAGACTAGCGCATGCGTATTGTCTTTTTTTCATTTTCATTCACGCATTAATGAAAAGTTTTTTGAGAGATTGTGGTTTAGAACAGGTCTATTTCTAATTTCTTATTTACTCCTGTTGCAGCACACGGCTGTAAACCTCCAGCAGGCGGATCTTGCCGTGGACTTGGTAGGCGGGTTCAAGCTGGACGTATTGCCCGATGCGCCATTCGGCGTTGTGCGGGGCGGGCATCTCGGGGATGGCGCGTTCGGCGATCTTCTTGCCGTCTTGGTAGAGGCGGGCGGTGCTGCCGTCGAACGTGCCGACAAGGCGCGTCCATTGCCCGACCTGCATGGCGCCGCCGTCGCAGTCGGTGTCCGCAAGGTGGAAGCGCCAGCCGCCGCCGATGCGCTGGAAGAACCAGCCGTCGCCTTTGTACCGTCCGAAGCCGAGCAGCACGGGCATGGAGCCGGCCTCGTCGAACATGACCTCCAGCACGAAGCTGAAGGGCGACCCGGCGAGCTCTTTCTGGGGCGGCAGCTTCGCGTGGCCGTTGCCGCTGATGACCAGTGTGCCGTCCTCGAATTTCGCGCCGTCGGTGAGCGTCAGGCCGGGCGCGTCCGGGGCGAGCTTGAAGACGGGTTCTTCGCGCACGGGGTCGGCTTTCGCGGTGGCCCAGAATTTGTCTGCCGGGGGTTTGCGCTCGGCGAGCGTGGGGCCGTAGGCGGTGACGGCGTAGCGGGTCTCTTTCATGCCGTGGAACGTGGCGTCCATATAGGCCGGCACGCGCAGGGGCTCTTTATTGAGCCTCGCGGGCTTGCCCTTGCCTTGCGCGGCGTACACGTCGTAGCAGGTGAGGCCGGGGACGCCGACGGGCGCCCACGCGAGCGCGACGCTCCCGGCCCTGGGCGCGGCCTGCGGCAGGATGTCGGTCTGCGTCTGCCTGTCTTGCTTGGGGGCCTCGTAGGTGAGGTGGACGGGCGCGGCGCGTTCGGGCTTGAAGGAGACGAGGGGGCAGCGTTCGCCCGGGGGCATCCCGACGACGGTGGGGCGTTGCTCGCCGTCGCCGTGCTGGTAGTCGAAGACCGCGCCGCTCTTGAGCGTGCCGCAGGTCTCGGCGGGGTCGGAGGTGAAGACGATGGCGTAGTGGACTTTGCCGGGGGGCGGGTTGGTGTCCCAGAAGGAGGACTGTTCGGTGCGGCCGATGCGCGTGGTGGCGTCCGGCTTGAACTTGTCTTTCTTGCCACGGTGGATTTCGGCGATGAGGCCGATCATGCGGGCGGAGTCCTCCCAGTCGAGGCGCACGAAGCCGAAGGCGCCGTTCGTGGCGGTGACCGCGGGCAGGGGATCGGGCAGCGCCTGGGGCAGGATCTGGCGGGCGCGGCCTTGCACGATGCCGTTGCCGACGAGGTCCGCGTGGGGCATGTCGATGCGCGGGCGCGCGAGCAGCTCGACGCGCGCGTCCTGAATGATTTTCAGCATCTGCTGGTAGAGCGGCGCGTTGGTTGAGGCCAGCGGCGTGACGGGGTTGCCCTCGGTGGGCCAGGTGTCGTCCCACTTCTGCGAGGGGAACTTGTCGAGGTCGCGCACGGCGTGTTCGTAGCCGAAGCCGTACAGCACGCCGCGCCGCGTGAAGGTCTGGTCCATCTTGCGGTCGCGGCAGAGGGCGAGGCCGTAGCCGCCGCGTGCGGCGAAGGACTGCGGCAGGGGCGCGCGCAGCACGAGGCTCATCTCGGGGCGCTCGAGGTTGATCCAGTTGTCGAAGCGCTTGATGTTGCCGTTGCCGTCCGCGTGGCAGGAGGCGCA
>WRJS01000195.1 GCA_009778475.1 Kiritimatiellota bacterium
TATTTTTTTTATATTTTTATTTGTATATGTTTTTGTTTGTTTGGTGTGTGTTGTTGTTGGGTTTTGGTGGGAGGGGGGGGGGGGGGGGGGGGATTGCGAATCGCGCCGCCAGCCGTTGGTTGCCGCGACAAAATGTCTGCCCTTTGGCGTTCCTGCGCATCAGGGCGCGGTGCGCACAGCATTACGTTACCGCTCGCCGAACATCATGGCATCCATGAAACAGTCGGAGAAGCCGGGTTCGGAGGCGAGCTCGACGTGGACCGCCTGGCTGCGGATGGACTGGGCGCGCTGGAGTTCGGCGCGGGAGAGCAGGGCGCGTTTGGCGCCCGTGAGGGAGGCGTTGCCGATGAACTCGATGCGGTCGTGCGGAAGGCGGGGCAGCAGGCCGATGCGCATGGCGTGCTCGCAGCGGATGTAGTTGCCGAAGCCGCCGGCCAGGCGGATGGTGTCGAGGTCGGCGGCGGCGATGCCGGCCTTTTTCAGGAGGGTGTCGATCCCGGCGCGGATGGCGCCGGAGGCAAGCTGGAGCTCGCGCACGTCCTGCTGGGTGAGGGAGACGAGCGGGTTGCCGTCGCGGTCCATGGCCAGGCCGAAGCTCGCGCCGCGCTCGGTCTGGGCGAGGCGCTGGATGAGCTGGCTGTTGAGGGCTTTGGGCGGCAGGGCGGGGACCTCGAGCGTCCCGGCGTGGCTGAGCAGCCCGAACTGGAGCAGGAGCGCGGCGGCGTCGATCAGCGCGGAGCCGCACAGGCCCCTGGGCTTCATGTTGCCGATGACGTGGTAGCGCAGGGTGCCGGCCTGCAGCCAGATCTGGTCGATCGCGCCGGTGGCGGCCCTCATGCCTTGGCGTATGCGCGCGCCCTCGAAGGCGGGGCCTGCGGCGGTGGAGGCGGCGAAGAGGCGGCGGCCGTGGAGCAGGGCGATCTCGCCGTTGGTGCCGATGTCAACGAAGAGCGTGGGCTTGTCGAGCGTGTCAACGTGCGTGGCCAGGAGGCCGGCGACGGTGTCGCCGCCGACGAAGCCGCCGATCTGCGGGAAGGCGACGAGCTCGGCGCCGGGGTGGGTGTCGAGGCCGAGGGGCGCGGCGGGGAGGGCCTGCGCGTCGGTGAAGGCGGGCGTGAAGGGTTTCTCTCCGAGCGGGGAGGGGTCGAGGCCGAGCAGGATCTGTTGCATGGTGGTGTTCCCGGCGACGGTCACGCGGCGGATGTCGCGGGCGAGCGTGGCGCTTTTCTCGCAGAGCGCGCGGAGGATGCCGTTGAGGGTTTCGACGGCGAGCGCCTGGAGGCGCCGGAGGGCGCCGGGGTCTTGACGGATGGCGGCGATGCGGCTGATGACGTCGTCGCCGGCCTGTATCTGGCGGTTCATGTCCGCGCCGACGGCGAGCGCGGTGCCGGTGGAGAGGTCGAAGAGGGCCCCGGCGACGGTTGTCGTGCCGAGGTCGAAGGCGACGCCGAGCGTGCCGCGCGGGTGGCGGTCGCAGCGGATCTCGACGGGGTCGCCGTCCATGAGGATGGTGTGGAGGTGATGGGCGGGGTCGGGGATTTCGACCTCGAGCGGTTCGGTGACGGTGGTGACGCAGGCCATGCGCCAGCCCCGCGCCAGCTCGTCCGCGGTGAGGCGGTGGGCGGAGGGCTGGGGCTCGGTGCGCCCGGCGCGGATATGCACACGGCATTTCGCGCAGGTGCCGGCGCCGTTGCAGGGGGTGTCGAACAGCAGGCCGACCTGACGGGCCGCCTGCCACACGGTTGCGCCATAAGGCACGCGCACGGATTTCTGCGCTGGCAGAAATGTGACGGCGTGGGTTGTGGCATCGTGTTGTTGAGTCACTGGCATACCTCGTGGGCAGCGGTGCTGCCCGCTTCTCAGGGGTTATCCGGCGGGCTCCGCATTTGCGCCGCGATGCTTCGAGCGGCACTCCGTGCAGTAGAAGAACGTCTTGTCCCAGGTGGTCTCCTCCTGGCGGCCGCAGGTGTCGCAGGTGCGAATCTGCTTGCGGTACTCGGTGCGGCAGTTCGAGCAGAAGAACTCGGGGCCTGCCCACGTGGTGACCTCGTCGTGGCCGCAACTTTTGCAGACGCGGGTCTGCTCCTCGCGCACGAGGCGTATCTGCTGGGAATGCTCGTCGAGGAACATCGGCGGCATGTCCTGGATGCCGGGGGTCGTCAACAGCATGGTGCTGCTCAACTGCTTCCCGTCGATGTTGTTCATGGAGACGATCTGGACGCGCTTGCCCATCAGGCGGACCTGGCGCAGGAGCGGGATGTAGTCCGCGTCGCCGCCGACGAAGATCGCGATGTCATACGTGCCCGGCACGGCGGCGTAGTAGAGCATGGACGACGCGAGCGCGACGTTCACCCACTTGTCATCCGGGCGGGCGTTCGGCTCGCGGCGGAAGTCGATCTCCAGGATCTCGGTGTCGTACCCGCACTGCAGCGCGAGGAAATCGTAGAACGATTTCTGCTTCGACGGGTTGTAGCCCTGCTTGTTCACGGGAATCGTCCCGAAGTAGTTGGTGCGCACGACATCAACCTCCGAGTCCAAGACATTGGCGATCTGGTGGGCGATGATGTCGGGTATGCGCTTGTAGTCAATCTCAAACCCGCTTTCCTCGCCCAGCGACTCAAAGAGCGCCTGCCTGCTGTGATAGAGCCAACTCCCATCAATAAAGATCATCGTTTTTACTGACATCTTTTTCTTTCCTTCCTCTCTTCTATGCCTTATTTAGTGTTTTTCAGGACATGAAAAAATCCCTACATACCCTTTGAAAGTTGCAAGTATGCCAAAAAACGCTTGGGATGTCCACAACGAAATTGAAAAAAACAACGTCCGCGAAGGGATCTAACGGCCTATCGTCAACGGTCTTTTTCCGGCGATTTTTTCACCTTGAAAAAGGCATAAAAGCAACCCAGCCGGAGCCCCCGCGCCCTTTCCGGGGGGGGCATTTAACCGTGGAATTTCCAAGAGGAAAAAAATTTTAATTTGGGGTTGACCTGCGGGCAGGGGTTGTGGTATTGTGGTCCCAATGTTGGAGGAACGTAATATGCGTGTAATGGCTCGTTCATGTTTGACGGTGGCGATTGTTCTCGCCGCCGGCATCGGGCTTGCGCAACAGTCGGCGAAACCATCGCCGACCTTACGTCCGCTCAGCTCAACAGCCAAGGCAGTGGGCGTCCCGACGGAGGCGGAAATCGCTTCCTTCATTGAGACGTACAAGGAATCGGAGACGGAGACGATCAAGTTGTCGGCTGCGTTCACCGTTCCCGAGCAGACGCCCGATGCCTTGAAGCGCTACGCGAAAAGCGGGAAGGTCCCGTACCGCGTGACGTTCGAGCTGGTGAAGTCCAAGACCGTCAACGGCCAGACGCAGTCTGCCGAGCGGGTGTTGGACGGGCGGGCGACGGTTGCCATTCTCGATGAGAACGGTGCGCTCCTCAAACGGGCGCAGGAGTCGCTTGCAAACCTGTGCCCGTCTTGAGGGGGCTCAGGCGGCTACTTCGGTGAAGTGGCCAAAGCAGGGAAATATAAGGCTCTCGTCTGGATCAAGGACAACAAGCGGGGCATGTTCGGCAAGGTGATGGAAGTTGACCTGAAGTTGCCAAACTAAGTGCTTGCGTGTTTTATCCAGATTCGGGATGTTTTACCTATCCCCATCAAGGCTGCTCTGCGGCTTTGATGTTTTTTTTGAGACTTTGCGGCGGTGTTCTTTAATGCGCAATCCGGGGCGAGGTCACAACCTGGAATGAACCGCGAAAAACACGAATTTCGCGCAGAGGCCGGGGACCCCGCTCGCGCGATGTGCGACGAGTGGGGCACACAAAGGCGCAGAGATTTTGCAGGGTCAACTTCTGAAAAAAAAAACTCCGCGTCTCCGCGCCTCTGCGCGAGAAAAAAACGGACGTTTATTTTCGACAGGATGAACAGGATTTTGCTGGATTTTCCCTTCGTGCGCATTTATTCCCTTCGTGGCGCACATGGTTTTTCCAACCGCAGATTATGAGCACGAGTACAGGCTCACAAACGCGTTCTCCAGCGAGGAGTACGCGGAAATCAAAGGGCACCTGCGCAAACCTCAGACGGGTGGCGGCGGCACAACCGACAACCCC
>WRJS01000196.1 GCA_009778475.1 Kiritimatiellota bacterium
CTTCCGCCGCACCGCGCCGGACACGCCCGACCCCGCCCCCTAAGCCCCGCACCCCCTATGAGCACTGACGACAGAGAAGCGATTATCGCCCCGTGGCAGGCCGGTGTCCGCGCCGCGAAGGCAAACCTCATCCCCGCGCTCGTGCTGCAGGCCGCCTGCCTCTGCCTGCTGCTGGCCTACTACTGGTTCCCTGCGGTCGAGCGGATACTCCGCCCCGTGTCGGAGTGGCAGCGCGAATACGGCGTGCCGGCCGCGTTCATCTCGCGCGGATTCTTCGGCGGCCTGCTGCCCGGCGTGTTCATGCTCATCGTGCCGGCCCTGCGCGTGAGCCGCCCCGCGCTGACCATCGCCATGAACTTCGCCTTCTGGGGCATGATGGGCTCGCTCGCGCTCGGGCTGTACCGGCTGCAATCGCTCGCGTTCGGGACGGGCCACGACGGGGTCACGCTCATCACGAAGATGCTCGTTGACCAGAGCGCCTACACCATCCTCGTGGCCGTGCCGCTCTCCGCCACGTTCCACTTCTGGGAGCGCCACGACTTCTCCTTCGCGCGGACGCGCGCCAGCTTCCCGCGGCAATGGTTCAGGCATCTCATGCTCCCCACGCTCCTGCCCAACTGGGTCGTGTGGGCGCCCAGCATGATGATCATCTACGCCCTGCCCGAACCCCTCCAAGTCCACTTCTCCGGGCTGGTCGGCTGCTTCTGGACCCTCTTTTGTATGCAGGTCGCCGTCCACGCCACCGACCGCCGATGAGGGCTGTTCCCTTTGGGAGACTAGCCCCTTACGGAGCGCGGGAAGGCTCTCCGCCCTCGCGCGTCAGGGCTTTCACGATTTCGCCAGCGAGGATAAGGCCCGCGACGGAGGGGACGAAGGAGACGCTGCCAGGGGCGCTGCGGCACATGGTCTCCTCCGTGGCCGGAGCAAGCGGCGGCTCGCGCGAGTAAACGACGCGCAGGTCTTCGACACCGTGCTCTTTCAGGCGGCGGCGCATGACCTTGCAGAGCGGGCAGACGGAGGTCTCGGAGAGGCGGGCGACCTCGAAACGCATGGGGTCGAGTTTGTTCCCCGCCCCCATGCAGCTGATAATTGGCACGTCGGCCTGCCGCGCCCGGACAATCAATTCGACCTTCGTGTCCACGGTGTCGATGGCGTCGGCGACATAATCGAACGCGCGGAGGTCAACGGCATCGGCGGTCTCGCGGCCGTAGAAAATCGGGAGCGCGGTAACTTCGGCCGCAGGGTTGATGTCGCGGATGCGCTCGGCCATGACCTCAGCCTTCAGGCGCCCGACCGTGCTGTGCAGCGCGATGAGCTGGCGGTTGATGTTCGTGACGCACACCCTGTCCGCGTCGATGAGCGTGAGGCGCCCGACGCCCGCGCGTGCGAGCGCCTCTGCCGTGAACGAGCCGACCCCGCCGATGCCGAAAACGGCGACACGGCTCTCGCCCAGCCTCCGAAGGGCGGCTTGCCCAAGCAGACGCGCGGTACGGGAAAATGCGGATTCCGGCATGACGGCAGGATGTTTTTTTGACAGGGTTAACAGGGTTTCGTCTTGCCCTGAAAACGGGGAACTTCTTTTGGACGGATGACCTTGCTTACTACCCTGCTGCCGATCACCCGCACCCTACTCTTCCTCTTCAAAGAAAGGGTCCCCTTCCTGATCCTCGGAAGCGTCGCGCTGTTGTTTGCGGATGGCCTCTTGCGCGGCGGCGGCAGCGATGTTTTTCAGCGTCTCCCGCTGCTGGCGGTCGGCCTCCTCCTGCTCCATCTTCTGGGCAATCTGCTTCGCCTCCTCGCGCGAGTTGAGGCGATCCCTGTAAGAGCCGGAGGCAGCGGGTGTCGCGGCCGCGCCCGTCCGCCCCGACAATCGCGCGCCGACGGGTGCCACGGTTACGCCTGTTACGCCTGTGGGCGCACGCACCAAGCCTGGCACGTTCGCGCTGGAAGTTGGGAGTGGCGTCGGCGGGCGGACGACGGGCAGGGCGTTGATTTGCGCGGCGGCGGCGACGCCCTGGCTTGCCGCGGCAAACGCGGGGTTCGGCCGCCCGCCGGGGCCGAGAGGCGGCGCGGCCGGCTCGACCACGCCCTTGCCGAACTGTAGGGAAATCTCGACCGCGCCTTGCCCAGCCACCTCTTTCGAGACCGTCGCCGTCTGCTCGTCGTCATCCGCCTCAATCACTTTCCAGCCGTCCGACGACTCCCCGACCGCGAGGAAAATGTTGACCGGCGGCTTGGCGCTGAGGTCCGTGAAGCCGATCATCAGCTTCCCGTCAATCGTGACCATGCCGGACATATTGACCTGCTTCGCGAGGGTCTGCTGCGCCCGCAGCGCATCTAGCTCCGTGCGCGTGGGCGGAGCTGTGGCGGCGTTCGGGTCGGGGGGCGCGCCGAACGGCATGCGCTCCAGTATCGGCAGGTACGTCTCGAAATCAGGCTTCGCGTACAGGCTTAAGTCTGGGTTCGCGAAGCAAGCGGCGCCATACAGCGCCAAAGCAAAAAGTATTCCGTTACGTTTCATGTCAATAGCATATCACGACGCACCCGCACTTGTCATGCAAATTTTTAAAAAATCTTACAGGGGGGAAATTGTGCTGGCATCCGTAAACGAAAAACGTTAAGATAAAAACCGACCACTCAAAAAAGGGAAACCGAATGAATACGAAACGAATCATCTGGGTGCTGTCCGCCATGTGCGCGGCGGCGGTGTGCGCGGAACCGTTCAACGGCATCGGCACAGGCATGGGGAACCTCTTCAGGCTGTCCGACGCAAAGACGCGCTCCGTCAGCCCCGAGAACTTCACGGGCGAGAAAGGCAAGGCCGCCATGGCCGGTGAAGAAGGCTCCGCATGGCACGCCGCCCGCGACCTCGGGCAAGGCTGGAAAGTCTCCCCCTTCGTGCGCATCAAGGCCAAGGACACCTTCACCCTCGCCGACATCGACGGCCCCGGCTGCATCCAGCAGATATGGCTCACCCCCGCGCCCATGGACAAGACCCGCGGCATGATCCTGCGCTTCTACTGGGACGGCGAGGCCGAGCCCTCCATCGAGACCCCCCTCGGCGACTTCTTCGCCTGCGGCTGGGCCCGCTACTGCCAGATCAACTCCCTCGCCGTCTGCGTCAACCCCGGCAGCGCCTTCAACTGCTACTGGCAGATGCCCTTCCGCCAGAAGGCCCGCGTCACCGTCGAGAACCTCCACGACAACGAGATCACCATCTACTACCAGATCAACTACGCCCTCACCCCCGTCCCCGACGACGCCGCCTACCTCCACGCCCAGTTCCGCCGCGAGAACCCCCTCGCAAACGCCGGCGCCTACACCCTCCTCGACGGCGTCACCGGCAAAGGCCACTACGTCGGCACCTACATGGCCTGGGGCGTCAACAGCCCCGGCTGGTGGGGCGAAGGCGAGATCAAATTCTACATGGACGGCGACAAAGACTTCCCCACCATCGCCGGCACCGGCACCGAGGACTACTTCTGCGGCTCCTACAACTTCCACCACAACGGCCGCTACACCTACTTCAGCACCCCCTACGCCGGCCTCGTCCAAGTCATCCCCGACGACCAGTACGAGAAACCCGGCCAGCGCTTCGGCCTCTACCGCTGGCACATCACCGACCCCGTCCGCTTCGACACCGACCTCAAGGTCACCATGCAGGCCCTCGGCTGGCAAGACGGCGGCCGCTACCTCCCCCTGAAAGACGACATCTCCTCCGTCGCCTTCTGGTACCAGGCCGAGCCCCACAACCCCTTCCCCAACCTCCCCCCCAGAGACCAACTGGAACTGAAGTGACCCCCCCCCTTCCCCGCCCCCCCTGGATACGCGCCCGCATCGGCAACCCCGGCACGCTCCAGGCCACCAAAGGACACCTCCGCGCACACGGCCTGCACACCGTCTGCGAAGAGGCCTCCTGCCCCAACATCGGCCACTGCTGGGCCCGCGGCCACGCCACCCTCCTCATCCTCGGCGACCGCTGCACCCGCGCCTGCCGCTTCTGCAACGTCACCCAGCCCCCCCCCCCCCCCCCCCCCCCCCCCCCCACACAAAACCACCCCCCCCCCCCACCGCCCCCCCCCCCCCCACCGACACCTCGC
>WRJS01000197.1 GCA_009778475.1 Kiritimatiellota bacterium
CGAAGATCGGCCGAGGGGGGGCGACGCTCCCCGCGAGGATGCAGGAAATCGCGGGTGGTGGGGCGGGGGACCTCTGTCCCTCCATATCTCGCCCTCCCTGTCACGCCATCCAAACAGGGTAATCTCCCGTCATCTGTATTTTACAGGACACTAGGAAAAGACGCTGTAGCGCCCTGCCTTTTCGGCGTTCTTGCCGTTGAGACCGATGGCGGCGAACGAGGCGATGTGTCCGCCGCGGCGCTGGTGGAGGATGCGCTCGACGTAGGTGGGGCCCAGACCGGGGATTCGCAAGAGCATGTCCCGGCCTGCTGTGGCGAGGTTGACGGGGAACTGCTCGGGGTGGCGGTTCGCCCATGCGAGCTTGGGGTCCTCGTGCAGGTCGAAATTACCTGCGGCGTCGAAGACCAGCTCGCGCGGGGCGAAGCTGTATTTCCGCAGCAGGAAGTCCGCTTGATAGAGCCGGTGCTCGCGCGTCAGGCGGTCGGAGGCGTCCTGAAGCTGCTGCGCCTCGGACTCAAGCGCGAAGCGGTCGCCGGGGATGGTCCCGTCGCCGAGGCCGCGCTGGTAGGCAGAGAAGTAGGCGCGCCTGAGCTTGAGGCGGTTGTAGATGCCGTCCAGGTAAGCGATGATCTCGCAGTCCGTCTCGTCCGATGCACCGACGATGAATTGCGTCGTCGTGCGGATCCGCTCGTAGCGCATACCCTTCGCGGTCTGCGCGGCGATGTACTTGATGGGGCGCACGATGTCGGCGTCGAAGTCCTTGTGCGCCGTGAGCTTTGCGGCGTGCTTGCGCCCCGGCACCTCGATGTTGAGCGACACCGCGCTCGCGACCCGCAGCGCCGCGTCAATCGCCGCATCCGACGCGCCGGGGATGACCTTCAAATGGATGTAGCCGCGATACCTGTGCTTCCTGCGGAGAATCTCGGCGGCGGCAACGAGCTGCGCCATCGTGCGGTCAGCGGTATCAAGGATGCCCGAGGAGAGGAACATCCCCAAGAGCCACTGCCGCCGCAGATGCTCCATGAACAGGGCGGCTGTTTCGTCCGGCGACAACGCGCAGCGGCGCACATTCCCGTCCCGGCGCAGGGGGCAGTAGCGGCAGTCGCTGCTGCATGCGTTGGACATGAGCGTCTTGAACATGATGCCGTAGCCACCGGCCGCCAGCGCGACGGGGTAAAGCCACTTGCCGTCCTGCCCGCGCCTCCGGCGGTCCTTCTCGTTCGTGCCGCACGCGCACGCAAGGTCGTATTGCGAGTCTTCGGAGAGCAAGCGGAGTTTGCCGAGCGTGTCCATCATGCGTTTCTGTTTCGAGTTTCGGGTGCGGGGTGCAATTCAAATTGTAAAATCAAACATACCCCCCCATTCCGATCCTCTCCGCCGTCAGCCCGGCGTCTTCGAGCAGTTGCGCGAGGGTGCCTTGGGGCATGAAGCGGTCGGGCCAGCCGAAGGTGTGGACGGGGACGCCTGTCCCCGACAGGGCTTCGCGCACAGCGGAGCCGAAGCCGCCCGTCACGGCGCCGTTCTCGAGGGTGATGAACGCTTTCGCGCCGTCGGTGGCCTGCTCGCTGAGCAGGGCGGTGTCGAGGGGCTTGATGAAGCGGGCGTTGACGATGCCGACGGCCTCGCCTCGGGCGGACAGCCGCTCGGCGACCTGCGCGGCGAGCGGGAGCATATCGCCCAGCGCCCATATCCAGATGGCGTTGCCGTGGGGGGGCGCGAGGCGGACTTGCGCCTTGCCGATTAATATCGGCAAGGCGCAAGAATTAGGAATCGGGTGGTTTTGGCTTTCATTCCTAATTCCTAATTCCTCATTCCTAATTTCGCTCGGCTCGCGTGGGTAGCGGATGGCGGCGGGGGCGTCGTGGGCGAGGGCGGCGGTGAGCATGGCGGCGAGTTCGGCGTTGTCGGCGGGCTGCATGATGGTGAGGTTGGGGAGGCAGCGGAGCATGGGGATGTCGTAGATGCCGTGGTGCGTGGGGCCGTCGCTGCCGACCACGCCCGCGCGGTCGATGCAGAGGACGACGGGGAGGTTCTGGAGGCAGATGTCGTGCATGACGCAGTCGATGGCGCGTTGCAGGAAGGTGGAGTACACGGCGAACACGGGGCGACGGCCGGAGGCGGCCAGCCCGGCGGCGAACACGGCGGCGTGGGCCTCGCAGATGCCGACGTCGTGGAAGCGTTCGGGGTGGCGGCGGGCGAAGGGCTCGAGGCCCGTCCCGGCGCACATGGCGGCGGTGATGGCGGTGATGCGGGCGTCGCGCTCGGCGAGCGCGGTGAGAGCCTCGCCCATGACCTGCGAGTAGGTGACGCGCGGGTGGCTCGCGGGGGTGTCCGCCTTCGTGTCGGGGGCGCCGAGGTCGAACGCGCCGACGCCGTGCCACTGGCTGGGGGTGCGCTCGGCGGGCTTGAAGCCGCGGCCTTTCTGCGTGGCGACGTGGACGAGCACGGAGCGTTTGTCGTCGCGGGCGGAGAGGATGGCGTTTTCGAGCGCGGTGAAGTCGTGGCCGTCGATGGGGCCGATGTAGCGCAGGCCGAACTCTTCGAAGAAGGCGTTGCGGAGCCAGAGGCTTTTGACGGCCTGCTCGATGCGGTGGTACACGCCGCGCAGGGCGGTCATGTGCAGGCGGTGGCCGGCGGCCTCGGCGGCGGCCTTGATGCGGTTGTAGCGCACGCTCGTGAGCATACGCCCGAGGCGGCGCGAGAACGTCCCGACGTTGCGGGCGATGGACATCTCGTTGTCGTTCAGGATGACGATGACTTTGCCGCCCGCGTCCTCGAGGTTGTTCAGCGCCTCGAGCGAGATGCCGTTGGTGATGGACGCGTCGCCGATGACGGCGATGACGTGTCCGCCGCCGCCGTCGCGGGCGGCCGCCATGCCGAGCGCGGCGGAGAGCGCGGTGCCGGCATGACCCGCGATGAACGCGTCGCACGGGCTTTCGTTGGGCTTGACGAAGCCGGAGATGCCGTCCTTCTGGCGCAGGGTGTGGAAACGCCCGCGCCGCCCCGTGAGCAGTTTCCATGTGTACGCCTGATGCCCCACGTCCCACACCACGCGGTCGGCGGGTGGGGTGAACACGCGCAGGAGCGCGATGGTCAGTTCGACCGCGCCGAGGTTCGAGGCGAGATGCCCGCCGTTTTTGCTCACGGTCTCGAGGATGGCGTCGCGCACCTCCTGCGCGAGTCGCGGGAGATCCGCCGCCGACAGCGCCTGCACGTCCTGCGGCGCGTTGATGTTATCAAGCAGATTCATACGGATAATGGGTCAAAAACACAACGGGGGCTTATATTACTTCATCTCGCGGCAGAGGGCAAGGCTCGGGTTCGATTTTTGAAAATAAGTTTTCACCCGCTGTTTTCTCTATGGTATTTTGAAATGACATAGACACATCTTTTTTCACACAGAGCCAGAGAGAACCCTAGGGGGAAGCCTCTCAACATCGGCGAATAAGCCAGCACAAGAACAACTCAGGCATAAGACCCGCCGGAATGGCGACAGGTTTGTTTTCATTTGAGATACTTGCTCCCTTCTTTGCTTGACATCCCTGCCGACGGTCACGGTGTTCGTCAGCGTGAGGCCGTCGTGCCGCCGGCAAGGCGGCGGGACACGCCCCGCCCCGCTTTCCGGGTGCGCAAGGCTTCCGCCTTGCCGATAAGATGCAGGGCGGAAGCCCTGCGCTCCCGGGAGCCCTGCGCCACCTACATGCGTGGCGCGTCCCGCCGCCTTGTCGGCAGGGGCGGGCCGGGCCTTTTCGGGGGGGCTGTTTTTTGTGG
>WRJS01000198.1 GCA_009778475.1 Kiritimatiellota bacterium
CGTGCCTGCTTGCGGCGTTTGCGGTCAGGGTCGTGGACACCGAGCGGGGCGAGTTCCAGCATGGCCATGTGCCGCCGCCGGTGGCGGTGCGGGCGGCGGGCGGCGTCGCGCCTGTGGCGGCGGCGCAGAAGGACACGTTCGGGCTGGAGAACCTTGCGCTGCGTCAAGGGGCGGTGGCGTTCGCGTCGAGCGAGTTGCCCGGCCACGCCATCCACAAGACCGCGCACCTGAATGACGGCAAGCTCGGCAATGAGCATAGCTGGATCGCCGCCACGCAAGCCCCGGCGTGGGCGGGCATCGACTTGGGCGGGGCGTTCCACGTCTGCCGCGTCGCGCTGGGGAGCGATTCTTCGGGGCAGCACCGCGACCGCGCCCCCACCGCGTTTTCCGTTCAGGCCGCGCTGGAGGCGGATGCGTGGGAGACGGTTTACACCTACACGGGCAGTCCTGTGCATACCCGCACGGTCTTCACGTTCAGCCCTGTCCGTGCGCGGTATGTGCGGGTGGTCATCAAGGCGACCAGCGGGAGCGAGCCGCGCATTGACGAGCTCGAGATTTTCGGCGCGTCCGAACCCCTGAGCGCAGAACAGGTCGGCGCGGTGACGCCTTCCACGTTAGACCGCGCGCGCATGGACGATCAGATTAAGCTCGCGATTCTCGGCGAGGAACACGCATGGCTCAAAATGGCGGGTCATGCGGATGTCGAGTACGGCCTGCGCCACACGCCGTACCCCGAGCGCCGCCACCCCGCGCACCAGCCCGACGACGTGCTGCCGCTCCCGACGCTGGCGGAGGCGCCGCAGGGTGAGGGTTGGGAACAGGCCTCGCGCGGCACGGTGCGCGTCGTGAAAATCGGCGCGTGGGAACAGGGCCCGCTCCACGTCCAGCACGTGGAGGCCGCGATCCACGACGGCCACCTGCACGTCGCCGTTGACGCGCCGGAGTTCCTTTCGGCGCACCTCTCGCAGGTCGGCACCTGCGACCTCTCGGCGCGGGGGTTCATCGTCCGCGCCGAGGAGGGCCTGCTCTGGCAGCCTGTCGCGCCGCAGGGCGAGGCCGTGCCGCTGCAAGGCTCGCTCAACGCCGCCGGGACGCGCTTCGAGGCGCGGCTGCCGCTGGCGTGGTTCCCCGGGTTCGCGGAGAAGGGGCTGTACGCCACGGCGGGCATCGGGGGGCGGTGGACGCCCGCCGCAGGGCGGCCCGTGAATTTCTTCCCCGCGCCGTTTTCCCTGCGGGCGGTGCCGTCGCAGGGCAAGCACGCTGTGCGCGTCGCCACGACGGGAAACGGCGGCGGCATCACGGTCGTCACCGACGCGGATGAGAACACGCGCGAGGAGTTGCGCTCCATGAGATGGCCTCACGCCGTGACCACGCAGTGGTGGCCGCGCCCCGTCGCCATCGGCTGGCAGTCGGCCGTGACCGCCACGGACTCGGGCGGCAACGTCTATCGCATGACCCTGCTGGACTACCAGCCCGCGCGGAAGGCCCTCGCGCTGTACGCCGACATGGTGACCCGCAAGGGCGCGGATACCGAACAGGTGAAGGCGTTCAACAGGCGCATCCTCGGCGCGCCCGCGAACGACCGCGCATTGCTGCTGGACATCTGCCGCGCCAAGCGCGACCTCTTCCTGCGCGACGAGGGCTTGGCGGGCGCGACGCAGCTGCTGTTCAGCAAGCGGAACCCGTTCCGCCCGTCGCACAACTACAGTGTGCAGCTTGACGCGCCGTGGTCGCCCGGCGGCGGCGTGTGCGCGTTGGAAGTGCCGTTCGAGGGCGGGAGCCTCCGCCCCGAGAAAGCGCAGGCCCGCGTCCTGTTCGACTCCGGCCGCGACGGCGTGACCCGCGACCCGTCCGCCAGCTTCGACGGCAAGACCGTCTATTACGCGCACCGCGAAAACTTCAAGGACTATTACCGCATCTACGCGCAGGATGTCGCGACGGGTGCGCGGCGGCGCGTCAGCCCCGAAGGGCCCTTCCACGACTTCTGGCCCACGCCGCTGCCCGACGGCGGCATCGCGATGATCTCCACGCGCATCCTCAAGCGCTACATCTGCTGGCGGCCGCAGGCCGCGCTGCTCATGCGCATGGAGGCGGACGGCTCGGGCATCACGACCCTCTCCCACGCGAACCTCACCGAGTTCGCCCCCAGCGTGATGGACGACGGGCGCATCCTCTGGACGCGCTCCGAGTACAACGACAAAGGCTCCGACTACGGCCACATGCTCTGGACCATCCGCGCCGACGGGACCTACCCCGAGCTCGCCTACGGCAACACCCTCGCGCTCCCGCAGGGCTTCGCCAACGCCCGCCAGATGCCCGCCACCCGCGAATGGTGCGCGGTCATGATCTCCCACTTCGGCGACCTCAACGGCCCCGTCGCGCTCATGGACGCGGCCCGCAGCCCGCACGACCCCGCCGCCATCACCTGCCTCACGCCCGAAGTCCCGTGGCCCGGTTTCCCCGCCTACAGCGAGACCTTCCGCGAACCGCTCCCCGTCACGCAAGACATCATCCTCGTCTCATGGGCGCCGCAAGACCGCTTCGGCCTCTTCCTCATCGACCGCCACGGCAACCGCGAACTGCTCCACATAGACCCCGCCATCGACAGCGTCTGCGCCACCCCCCTCGCGCCGCGCCCCGTCCCGCCCGTGCGCAAAGGCACCGCCGACCCCGCGCTCGCCGCCGCCGCCTGCGGCCAGTTCTCCGTCGAGAACGTTTACAAAGGCCTCGAGGGGCGCGTCCCCGAAGGCGCCGCCCGCTGGCTCCGCATCGTCGAAGAGCTACCCTCCCCCCTCGACCAGCTTCCCGACGGCAGCTACCGCGACGACTACGACCCCTTCTTCCACTGGTACGCCGCGCCCGTGGACATCTGCTCCGGCGCGTTCGGCTGGCCCAGCTACATCGCCAAGGGCGTCCTCGGCATCGTCCCGGTCGAGGCCGACGGCTCCGCCAACTTCACCGTGCCATCCGGCAAGGTCGTGTACTTCCAGCTCCTCGACGAAAACCTCAACGAGCTCCAGCGGATGCGCTCCGTGCTACAGCTCCAGCCCGGCGAGGCCCGCTCCTGCATCGGCTGCCACGAGAGCCGCCTGCTCACCCCCACGCAGGCCTACCTCAACGCCGACGCCATGAAGAAGCCCCCCGCCGCGCCCCAGCCCCCGCCGTGGGGCGCGGGCCCCTTCTGGTTCGAGCGCGTCATCCAGCCCGTGCTGGACAAACAGTGCGTCTCATGCCACAACACCGAGAAGCCCAACCGCTGCAACCTCGAGAACACCCGCGACGCCGAGAGCGTCCCCACCGCCTACCGCAGCCTCATCAGCAGCGGCACCGTCCACTACTTCGACTACGGCTGGCAGGCGGGGGTGCCTTACAAGGCCGAGGCCGGCACCTTCGGCACGCTCCACAGCCGCCTCTGGAAAACCCTCGCCGACGCCAACCACGCCGACGTCGCCCTCACCCCCGACGAGCGCCACGTGCTCAAATGCTGGACCGACCTCAACGTCCCGCTGTGGGGCGACTACGCCCCCCGCCCCTCGCGCAAGTCCGAGCACCGCCCTCAAGACACCGCCCGCTGGAAGCCGTGACCACGACCCGCGAGGAGACATCATATTGCAAACACGCCGCAGTCAATGAATGAAAGGTTTTTTTCATGCCCGTCACCATCCCATCCCGTC
>WRJS01000199.1 GCA_009778475.1 Kiritimatiellota bacterium
AAGCGCCATGCGTTCTTCGTCTTGTCGGACGCGAGCGTGGTGCATTCGCCGCGGCCGCCGACGAGGTGGAAGGCGGGGTGGTACAGGAAGCCGACGTACGCGCCGTTGCCTTCGGAGTCGGCCTGATAGCCGGTGTCGCGGTCAGAGACGTTCTCGGAGCGGAGCTGGATGCCGGAGTTGGCGCTCTTGCTGAGGCGGAACTCGGTGCGGATCTCGAAGTCGCCGGGCTTGCCGCCCGTCCAGATGAGGTGGTCGTTCTGCTTGCAGGGCTTGTCGGGGGTGCTCTCGCCGATGAGCAGGCCGTCCTTGGCGAACCACCAGCCGGCGCGGGAGTCCCAGCCGGCGAGGTCCTTGCCGTTGAACATGGGGGTGAAGCCTGTCTCGTCCTGCCCGGCCTTCATCTCTTCGGCGATGGCGTCCTTGACGGTCTTGCGGTCCACGTCGCGGGCGAGCGTGGCGTTGAGCTTAGTGAGGTAGGCGATACGCATCCCGGGGGCCATCTCCGAGTCGTTGAGCAGGCGCAGGTAGGCGCGGAGCGCGAGGGTCTTCATGCGGTCGGCGGACTTGGCGTCTTTGAGGATGCCTTCCAGCGCGGGCAGGGAGGAGAGGCTCTTGGACTCGAAGAGCAGGCGCGTGGCGGCCTCTTTGAGGGCGGCGTCGGCGTCCTGATTGGCGGCGGCGGTGATGACGTCCAGCGACTGCTGGCCCTCGAAGGCGGAGTAGACGCGCAGGAGCGCAGATTTCGCGTCGCCTTTGGCCTTGGCGTAGGCGGCGTTCAGCGGGCCGCGCACGGCGGCGGGGATGCCGGCCTCCTCGAAGGTGACGGTCTCGTTCTCGCGCAGCTTGACCTGTTTCTCGACGCCCTCGACGGCGTAGGTCATCTGGAAGTATTTGACGATGCCGTTGGCGGGGTCGCCCCCTGCCAGCTCGTTGGAGGCGGGGAAGGAGGTGACGCCGTTCTTGACGCGGGCTTTGACGCGGTCGGTGATGTCACGCGTCTGGTCGGCGTTCCCGAGGTTGCCGTAGAGGGCCTTGCGGATTTCGATGCCCGTGTCGACGGAGGCCTGCCGCGAGCAGAGGGCCATGATGGCGCGCAGGGCGGCGTCGGAGGCGGGCTTGGCGAGGAAGGCGTTGATGAGCGCGTCGAAGTGCGTGATGTCGGTGATGGCGCCCAGGGCCTTGAACGCGGCGTCGCTGACGGCGTTGTCCGCGCTGGCGGAGAGTTTCAGCAACGTGGGGATGGCGCCCTTGTCGCGCATCTGCGTGGCGACGTTGATGCCCGCGATCTGGCGCTTGGCGTCCGCCGCGCCGAGCAGGGCGTTGAGGGCCGCGGTGCGCTGGGGGCCCTCGGGGAAGCACCCGAGCAGGGCCTGCATCTCGCTCGCGACGGCGGGGGTGTTCGACATGCTCAGGTCGACGATGTCGGGGATCGCTTCGGACATACCGAGGCGCACCGTCATGCGGGCGACGGCAATCTGCTCGGCGGGATTGCCCTCTGTCAGCTGCTTCCTGAAGTAGGGGAACGGGACGGGCTCGCCGCGCTGGGCAAAGACCACGCAAAGCTGCTCGCGGATGGGCGGGACGTTCTGGAACGCGTCAATCAGCACCTTCTGCAGCGCGTCGGACTTGGGCAGCTCGAGGGCGACGCCAAGCGCGATGTCAACATCATCGGGGTTCTTGCTCTGGAAGTCGGCCAGCTTCAAGCCCTTCGCCAGCAGATCCCCGCGCAACGCCGCGAAGCGTATGCCCTTGGGGATGGCGTCACCGGCCTTGAGGATGTCGGCGTAGAGCGCGGGGTTGGCCGCGGCACAGCGCAGGTAGCCACGCGAAGCCTCGGCGGATTTGCCGAGGAAGGGCTTGAGCGCCTTCGCGGCGTCGGCGTTGCCGATCCTGCCGAGCGCGCCAGCGGCGGCATCGGCAAGCACCGCGTCGGCGTCGCCGAGGCGTTTCGCCAAGAGCGGCACGGCGGCCGCGTCGCGGCGGTCGCCCATCGACTGGAACACGCCCGCGAGCAGCAGCCCCTGCAGCTTCCCGGCCGCGTCGCGGAACGCCGCGTCCACCGCCGGGTCGGGGATCATCGCCAGCGCGTAGCGCGCGGCGTGTGCCATCTTCGCGTCGCCAAGAAGCTCGGCGAGCGGCGCGATGGCGGCCTTGGTGCCGACCTGCCCCAGCGTGTGGGCGGCGATCACCTTGTCGTTGTGCGAGGCATCCGACTTCAGCTTGGCGATGAGGTCGGCCTCAGATGTTTGCGCGCGGGCCGCCAGCGCGGCGGCGCACAGCACCGGGAGAATCAGATAAGGGATATACGATCTCATTTTTTCCTTTCCTTTCACTAACAGATTTGCCACCCCTCGCGCTGGGCGCGCGCCCTGAGGCGGTTGGCCTCGGGGTCGTTGACGAACTCTTCCTTCTCGGGGTTCCACGTCATGTCGCGTTTCAGCCAGCTGGTGATGTTGGCGATATGCACGGTGGACATCGTGCGGTGCGTCACGACGGGGTTGGCGATGGTCTGCCGCCGCGTCTTGACGCAGTTGAGGAAGTCGCGCATATGCCCCACGACGCGCCCCGTCCGCGCCAGATAGTTCTGGAGGACGGTCGAGAAGTCCGACAGCAGCACCGGGTTCGAGGCCTCCGGGCGCGAATAGCCGTCCGCACACGCCACCCAGCCCTCCGAGCCGAAATAGGTCACGCCGCACGAGCCGCGCCAGCCTTGCAGGTGGTGCGACATGGTGATGCCGTTCGCGAACACCATCTCCATGCCGTCGGTGGTCTCGTTGTTGACGAACTGGTACTTGACGGGCGACGTCTGCCCCAGCCCCAGCGCCACCTGGCAGTGCGCCAGCGTGTGCGAGCCCCACTCGCCGATCACGCTGTTGTAGAAATCATGATGGTGCCGCCAGCCGCCGCCGACGTACTCCGCATTGTACGGGCGCCACGGGCACGGCCCCAGCCACGCGTCCCAGTCCACCTCGTCCCTGGACGGCTCGGGCTGCGCCGGGAGCCAGTCCTTGCGCATATTCACGCCGCCCCACGGCGCGAGGTGCGCCTCCACCTTCCGCACCTCGCCCAAACGCCCGAGGCGCATGAGCTCGTTCGCGACGATGAAGTTCGCCTCGCTCAGGCGCTGCATGCCAGCCTGATAGATGCGGCCGTACTTCTGCTGCGCACGCACGACCGCCTGGCCCTGCGCGATGGTGAGGGACGCCGGCTTCTCCGTGTAGATGTCCTTGCCCGCCTGCATGGCCAGCACGGCCCCCGGCGCGTGCCAACGGTCGCCTGTGGCCTGCAGCACCGCGTCGATGTCTGGCCGCTCCGCGTAGAACTCGTGGATGTTCTGGTACATCTTGCAATCTTTGTTATTGTAATGCGTGTCCACCGTGTTCTTCACCCACTCGCGGCGCGATTTGCGCAGGTCGCAGATGGCGACGAACTGCACATCCTTCTCAGGTAGCACCCAACTCGTGAGGACGCCAGCCCCCCGACCGCCGATGCCGAGCGCACCCATGACGATGCGCTCGCTCGGCGCGACAGTACCGTCGCGCCCCAGCGCCGAAGCCGGAATAATGACCGGAGCCGCGACCGCCCCGCCTGCGGAGAGTGAACGTTTCAAGAACGTCCGCCGATTTACTGAACTCATCTTCATCTCCCTTTTGCGTGTCTCTAGG
>WRJS01000200.1 GCA_009778475.1 Kiritimatiellota bacterium
TCTTGACAGGATTACTTACCCCTTGGGATGGCGAGACATGGAGTGCATGACATGGAGGGCGAGCGCCCCCGCGAGCCGCCGCAATGTGCCTAACGGCTCGCGAGGACGCTCGCCCTCCATTGTGTGCCGGGAGCGCAGGGCTTCCGCCCTGCATCGTGCCTAACGGCTCGCGAGGACGCTCGCCCTCCATCGTGCCGGGAGCGCAGGGCTTCCGCCCTGCATCGTGAAATCTGTATTTTACAGGACACTAGTACGGCGGGTTTTTCCTGTTGCGGCGTGTCCGGGGGCGCATGGTGCGCGTGGAGCCGGAGCGGTTGCTGATGGACATGATCCGCGAGACGGCCCTCAGCACTGCCGCCACCATGTCGATGATGTTCTTCGCCTTTGGGTTTTTCATCCGGCGCCTCCTTTAGCCGTTGATCAGCCGCCACCACGGCGCACGCGGGGTGCGGTCGAGGTGCATGGCGAGGTCGGCGTTGCCGATGAGCTTCTCCGCCTTCGCGTCCCACTTGATCTCCCGGCCGCTGACGGCGGCGAGGTTGGCGAGGTGGCAGATGAGGTCGCCGTTGAACGCGGATTCGATGGGGTTGACCGTCGGCTTGCGCGTGCGCACGGAGTCGATGAAGCCGTGCCACTGGTTGTCCTGCACGCTGGCGAGCAGCTTCGTGTCCTTCTCGCCCCATTGAATCTGGTCCCACTTGATCTCGCGGTCGCTCGTGCGCAGGCCGCCGCGGTCCACGCTGATCCAGCCCTTCTCGCCGAAGAAGGTGGTGCCGTGGTCGCTGTCGGGGCGGTAGGCGGCGATGTCGGGCTTGGCGGTCTTCCAGTCCTGGAGGCGCAGGTCGATGCCGCTCTCGTACTTGCACGTCACGTCCCACGCGGAGATGGTGTCGAAGATGCCGCGCGCGGCCGGCCACTTGCAGGTGCCTTTGTAGGAGACCGGCACGGTGTCGTCGGTGCCAAGGCCCCACTGCGCGATGTCGATGGAATGGATGTCCCAGCCGGCGATGAAGCCGAGCGCGTAGTCGGAGATGTGGTAGCCGCCGTCCGGCGTGACGCGGGCGGGCGAGTAGTGCGCGGCGGGCGCGGGGCCGAGCCAGAGGTCGAAGTCGAGGTCGTCGGGCGGGACCTGCGGCGTGAGGCCCGCGACGTGCAGGCGGCTGAGCTCGGAATCCGGGTTGTCGATGCCGCCCTTGTCGTGCGTGTTCATGCCCGGTGCCCAAGCGTCCACGCGCTGGACCTTGCCGATCACGCCGTTGCGCACCATCTCGCAAGCCTTGCGGAAATGGCGCTGGGAGCGCTGCCACGTGCCGAACTGGAAGACGGCCTTGCGCTTCACCGCCTCGTCGCGCAGGACACGCGCCCAGTTGATGGCGGTGCCGAGCGGCTTCTCGACATACACGTCCTTGCCGTTGCGCACGGCGTGGATGGCCATGGGGACGTGCCAGTGGTCGGCGGTGGCGATCTCCACGCAGTCGAGGTCTTTGCGGTCGAGCAGCTCGCGGAAGTCGCGGTAGGCCGCGCAGCCCGCGGTGCCGTAGTGCTTGTCCACCTGTTGCGCGCGCCCCTCGCGGCGGCTTTTGAACGGGTCGCACATCGCGATGACCTGCACGTCCACGTTTTTGATGATGTTCCCGAACACGCCCGCCGGGCCCATGTTGCCGCACCCGATAAGCGCGAACGTCGTGCGGTTCGCCGGTGTCGGCCTGCCGTCCTGCGCGCGCACCACGCCCGCCGGGACAATCCACGGGGCCGCGCCAGCCGCGATGCCCGCCTTCAAAAAGAAACGCCTGTTCATTTTCATTTCATCTCCTCCCATTTACGGTTAACAGCATAGCACCCCGGCACGGCGCGTTCAAGCGGAAAATCAAAATTGTGATGTGTGGTCAAAATGAATCCTCCGTTTTTGCAACGCCGCTTGACCGACGGGGAAAAGCCCGTGATGCTTGCAATGCTTGACAGGCAACCCAAGGTATAGTATGTTGATGGGCGTTTTAAAGGACAAGCATTATGATTACACTGACCGCGCAGGAACGGGAACGCATCGCCGAGTATTGCCAACGGCTGAATGTCCGCCGGATGGACGTGTTCGGGCTGGCGGCGTTCGGGGATATCGCCCCCGCGAAATGCGGCTTTGATTTTCAGACCGGATAACACACGGATATGAACAACCCAATCCCTCTGCTCCAAGCCAACGGCGTGACCGTCCTCCATCCCGAGTTCACCTACGTCGCGAGCGACGTTGACCCCGCGCGGGTCGCGCCCGGCGCCGTCATCCACCCCGGCTGCCGCCTCAGCGGCGCGGCCCTCTCCATCGGCCCCGGCTCCGTCATCGGCGCGGAGGCCCCCGCCACCGTCGCCGACTGCCAGCTCGGCGCGGGCGTCCACCTCGCCGGGGGCTACTTCGAGAAGTCCACCTTCCTCGACGGCTTCAAGGCCGCGAGCGGCGCGCACGTCCGCCCCGGGTGCCTGTTCGAGGAAGGCTCCTCGCTCGCGCACAGCGTCGGCGTGAAGCAGACCGTGTTCCTGCCGTGGGTCACCGCCGGAAGCCTCATCAACTTCTGCGACGCGCTCATGGCCGGCGGCACCAGCCGCAAAGACCACTCCGAGATCGGCTCCTCCTACATCCACTTCAACTTCACCCCCCAGCGCGACAAGGCCACCCCCTCGCTCATCGGCGACGTGCCGCGCGGCGTGCTGCTCAACAGCCCCGCCATCTTCCTCGGCGGGCAGGGCGGCATCGTCGGCCCGTGCCGGATCGAGTACGGGACCGTCATCCCCGCCGGGCAGACCTGGCGCGGCGACGTGACCGAGCCCGGCCGCCTCGTCGCCAAGCCCGGCTTCAAGCGCGACATCGATGTGCCTTATGACGCGCGCACCTACTCCAACATCCAGCGCACCGCCCGCAACAACCTCACCTACATCGGCAACATCCTCGCGCTCGACGCGTGGTACCGCGTAATCCGCGCCCCCCACATGGCCGCCGACCCCTTCCGCCGCGCCTGCCACCAAGGCGCATTGCAGCGCATCTCCGAAATCCTCAACGAGCGCCTCTCGCGCCTCAACGAGCTCGCGGGCAACGCCGTGAAATCCCCCGACGCCACCAACCGCGCCTTCGCCGAACACTGGGCCGCCGCGCAAGACACCCTCGCGCAAACCATCGCCGACCGCGCCGCCGCACCCGTCCCCAGCGAAGTCGCCGCCATCGCCGCCCGCCCCCCCGAGGCCGACTACCTGCACACCATCAAGGCCCTCCCCGAGGCCGACGCGCACATCCTCACCCTCTGGCTCGAATGGCACGTCCTGCAGGTCGGGAAAGCCCTCGGCGCTTATAGTGATTTCACTCAACATTATAGCGTTTCACGTTGAGATTGGCAGAGTCCGAACAAGGTAGGGCGGGCAGTCCCTGCCCGCCGAGTTTGCAAGGTAGGGAGGGCAGTCCCTGCCCGCCGGGCAAAGGGACGGCGCGGAGGGACTCCGCGCCCTACCCTGACTGTGCCAATGTTGAGTAAAAATACTATCTTTTCCTGCGACCTCCAGCGAATTGGAGTCCGCGCCGTAATACACGACGTTGCTCTGCCC
>WRJS01000201.1 GCA_009778475.1 Kiritimatiellota bacterium
TCTGTTCACCTATGAAGTATCATCAGGCGGCTCACAGTTCCAGCCCTCCACAGGGGTTGTGATACCCGAGGACGGCGTTGGCAACGTGCAGGTGATTATGGAGTCAAGCGCGGACTTGGTGAACTGGACACAGGCACTCCCCGGCACATACGGAAGGACAGAGCCGAAGCGGTTCTTCCGCCTCCGCATCGTCAACAACTAACACCAGCCTAATTAATGACTCGCAAACGCAAATCCAAATCCACGCACTACGGCAAAGGGCAGTACCGCCCTGCACCGAACGGGCGCGGCTTTGATTGCCGGATAACAATCAGGGGGAAGCGTCACGAGTCGCGCCAGCCAGACGAGCGAGCCGCCCGTGTGTGGCTGGATGCCGCCGACAGCGACACGCCACTCACCTGCCCCCTCACA
This sequence comes from Kiritimatiellota bacterium, assembly GCA_009778475.1. GTDB lineage: Bacteria > Verrucomicrobiota > Kiritimatiellia > RFP12 > UBA1067 > WRJS01. Next base: position 412 of record WRJS01000201.1, read on the forward strand.
CGCGCCCAGATGCTCGACGCGCAGGAAGCCATCGCCAAACTCCCCACAGGCATCACGCTTTCGAAACTGGCGGACATCTGGATGGAGCGCGAGGCGAGAGAGCCTATCACCACCGGGGATGCCGTGGGACGCTTCCTAGACAGCCGCGAGCGCAGGGTCAAGCCCATCACCCTGTCCGGCTACAGGCAGACCTTGAAACGCCTAGCCACGGTGCTACCAGAGATGCTGGCGGACGTTACGCCGAAGCACATAGACTCGTTCGTGTCCCAGTACAGCGGCGTGAGCCATAACAGCGTCCTCGTCAACGTCAGCGTGTTCCTCAACCACGCCGTCCACGAGGGCTGGCTGTCGTCCAGCCCAGCCTCGCGCATCAAGAAGGTTCGCGCCCCAGAGCCGCAGAAGGGGATACTGACCGTCAACGAGGCCGCCGCACTGCTCCACACCGACGAGATCGTGAACCCCCGTATAATCCCGTACCTTGCGCTCGGGATGTTCGCAGGTATAAGACCGGGGGAACTACAGCGCATCTCGTCCACGGCGATTACAGGCCGCTACATCGCGCTCACAGGCAGCGACACCAAGACGGCAGACGCGAGGACGATAACCATCCGCCCCAACCTGCACAAATGGCTTAAAGCGTACAAGCCGAACGGACGTATCGCCCACCTGTCGCCAAGGCGGCAGAACAGGGCGGTATCCGAGTTGCGCAAGGCCGCTGGGGTAGGGGGCTGGCCGAAGGACTGCATGAGGCACAGCTTCGCCACCTACGCCTACGAGCATGAGCAGGATTTGAACAAGATAGCCGCCGAGATGGGGCATCAGGGGACAGTCGTGTTTTTCAAGCATTACCGCGCGCTCGCAACGCCCGGTGACGGTAAAAGGTTCTTCTCGATTGAACCGAGATTGGGAACGAATTGGGAACGTAGTGTTAAAAAGTCAGTAAAATGATGTGTGTAACGGAGTTTTGTAATCATGAGGTCATCGGTTCGACCCCGATTGCTGGCTCCAGCCTCAAAACCCCTGAAAATATAAGCGCATAAATATTATGGTATGCGGCGGCGAGCCGCTGCACGCCATATCTTCCTCCAGTGTTATCTTTGAGGCCGCATTAATCGGCGAAGCCCAAGACGTGGCGCATGGTGTAGATGCCGGGGGCGCGGGCGTTGAGCCAGAGGGCGGCGCGGAGGGCGCCGGTGGCGAAGGCCTCGCGGCTGGTGGCCGTGTGGGCGATCGCGACGGTCTCTTCGTCGGAGATGAACGACACCGTGTGCTCGCCGACGATGGCGCCGCCGCGCACGGCATGGATGCCGATCTCGCCCGTGGGGCGTTCGCCCACAATGCCCTCGCGCCCGCAGCAGGCCACGTCGCGCAGGGCCACGCCGCGCCCTGCGGCCGCGGCCTCGGCGAGGGACAGCGCGGTGCCGCTTGGCGCGTCCTTCTTCAGGCGGTGGTGCGCCTCGACAATCTCGATGTCGTAGCCCTGCCCCAGCACGGCGGCGGCGCGCTTGACGAGTTCGAGCAGGAGGTTGACGCCGAGGCTCATGTTCGCGGCCCAGACGATGGGGATCTGCGCGGCCGCGTCGGCGACGCACTGTTTCTCTGCGTCCGTGAGGCCGGTGGTGCCCAGCACGACGGCCTGCTTGTTGGCGACGGCGTTCGCGAGGTTGGCGGTGACGCATTCGTGGAAGGTGAAGTCGATGACGGCCTGCGCGTCCGCGGGCCAGTCGGCGGTGTAGCGCAGGGCGGGGGCTTCGGGGACGGCCGCGCTGAGGCACGGGTGGCCGGGGCGCTCGACGGCGGCGACGATTTCACAGCCTTCGGTTTTCGCGGCGCAGCGCAGCAGGTTCTGGCCCATGCGGCCGGCGGCGCCAAGGATTGCGATTCTCATGGTGGTGTTCCTTTAGATGATGTTGAGTGCGCGCAGGGTGTGCAGCAGTTGCTCGCGCACGTGTTCGGATGGCTCGCAGAGGGGCAGGCGGTAAACGGGCAGGATGCGGCCCATCATCGCGAGCGCGGCCTTGACGGGGATGGGGTTGGTGTCGAGGAAGAGGTCGCGGAAGAGCGGGTAGTACATCCGGTGCATCTCGCGCGCCTCCACGAGGTTGCCCGCGAGCGCGAGCCGCACCAGGGCGGACACCTCGCCGGGGATGACGTTGGAGGCCACGCTGATGACCCCGGCCGCGCCGACGCTGATCATGGGCAGCGCGAGGCTGTCGTCGCCGGAGAGGACGGTCAGCTCGCAAGCGTTCGCGATGGCGCTCACGCGCTCGACGCTCCCGGCCGCCTCCTTGATGGCCACGACGTTGGGGTGGCCCGCGAGGCGCACGACGGTGTCGAGCGGGATCTCTTTCCCCGAACGTCCCGGCACGTTGTACAGCACCACGGGCAGGCCGAGGTCGGCGACCGCGCTGAAGTGGCGGAACAGCCCCTCGGCGTTGGGCTTGTTGTAGTACGGGGTGACCTGGAGCGTGGCGTCCGCGCCGATGTGCGCGGCCTCGCGCGTGAGCTCGAGGGCCTCTGCGGTGGCGTTCGCGCCCGTGCCGGCGACGACGAGGGCTTTCTTCGCGGCGGCCTCGACGGTGACCTCGATGACCTTGATATGCTCGGCGAATTCGAGGGTGGGGGACTCGCCCGTCGTGCCGACGGGGACGATGCCCGTCACGCCGCTTGCGGTTTGCCATTGGACCAGCTCGCGCAAGGCCGTGTAGTCCACGCCGCCGTCCGCGTTGAACGGCGTGACCAGTGCGGTGAATGTGCCTGTTAACGTCATAATGCTCCTTGTAAGAAATGCGTCTATTATGGCGCAGAAGGGGGGGAGAGGTCAATAGAAATCAGGAATGAGGAATTAGGAATTGCCGGGAGCGCAAGGTGGCAGATTGCCGGGAGCGAAAGGCTTCCACCTTGCTCGATTGCAATCGAACGCGATCGACTGCAGTCGCCATCAGTCGTCGTCCCGTCGTCCTGTTGTCCCGGTGTCCGTAGTCCCGAATTGCAGGGCGGAAGCCCTGTGCTCCCGGCATCCTGGAGGGCGAGCGCCCCCGCGAGCCGCAATCGCAATGTGCCTTCACGGCT
>WRJS01000202.1 GCA_009778475.1 Kiritimatiellota bacterium
GGGGGCGGGTGGTGGGGGGGGCGGCCCCCCGCGGGAGCCGCAATGTGCCTAACGGCTCGCGGGGACGCTCGCCCTCCATCGTGAAATCTGTATTTTACAGGACACTAGGCGGGAAGCCCCAGCCAGCGGGAATATCCAATAGACCTGTCCGAAAAACGCAAGATTCAAGACCGGTTTTAACCGCAAAGCGCGCGAAATACGCGAAAAAGATTTATAGTCATTTAAGGTGAAGCTGTCACAGCCATCTGTGAAAACGCCGAGGGCGTGTAACGTGAGCAACCGCCGGTGGAGCGAGCGTATGCGAGCGGAACCGGCGGGCGGCAGATGATTGCCATCAGCCCCGGCAGGGGCTGGACAAGGCGCATCATTCAGCCCTTGCAGGGCTGGGGTTTCTGACGACCCATGCCGCCGCCGGTTCCGCTTACGCTCCACCGACGGTTACTCATGTTCAGCACCTACGGTGCTATGTGACAACATCAAATTAAACTGCTATCAACGGGACAAACTGCATGGCGCTGATGGGGCGGTGCTATGGGGCAACATGAGGTTAAACTGCTATTGTGTCCATCGTGGTTGAAACAGGTTACTTTTTACGAACGCGGAATTTGGGTTAAAACGCGTAGGTGGCGGCGAGGCGCCAGGTGCGGCCGTTGGCGGGATAGAAGGAGTCCGCGCCGCCCCAGCCCCAGAAGCCCGTCGTGGCGTAGGTCTTGTCGAAGACGTTGTCGCAGGAGGCGGTGAGGGAGAAACCTTCGAGGAACGCGGGCGAATAGCGCACGCCCACGTCGAACGTCGCGTAGCCGGGAATCTTGCCGCCGAGATTGGCGTTGTCGTCGCCGAGGTATTGGCGGCCGCACACGCGCGTCGCGCCGAAGACGCTCACGCCGTAGGCGATGCTCGCCTCGGCGTCCACGGTGATGACCTGCGCAGGGACGAGCGGGACGAGCTTGCCTTTGTTCGCGCCCGCGGCGAACTCGGCATCGACGAGCTGATACATGATCCCGAGCGCCCCCCACGGTTCGGGGGACCAGCGCAGGCCCGTCTCGAGGCCCCAGCGGCGCGTCTTGTCGAGGTTGACGTTGCGGCCGTTGCCCCAGGCGATCTCGTCGCGCATCTCGAGGAGGTAGCCGCGCAGGTCGTAGGTGAGCGCGTCGAAGAGCTCGAGCGAGAGGCCCGCCTCCAGTTGCCAGCCGTATTCAGGGTCGAGATCCGTGTTCATGCCCGGCTGGCTGTAGCCCTGATAGTTCGCGATCTCGTCCGCGAACGGGTAACGGAAAAGCGTCGCGCCGCGGACGTAATATTTCTGCCCCTTCGCCGGGCGGAAGAGCAGGGCGGCGTCGAACGCCTGCTGCCAGTCCGTCTTGCCGCCGTCGAACGGCGAGACGCGCGAGCTCCACGTGCTGTAGTCGTACCACGCGCCGCGCCCCTCGGCCGTCGTGCGCATGACCTCGCCGCGCGCGCCGGCCGCGAGCGCGAGGGTCTCGAGGATGTAGAAGGTGTCGTGCGCGTAGAGCGCGGCGCTCTGCCGCTCCAGCTTCGCGTCCGACATCATCGCGCCGCCGGGCAGATCGGACTTGTTGTAATCCAGCCAGTCGAATGCGATATCCGCGCCGAAGATGAGCGTGTTGCGGCGGCCCGCGATGTCCGCGTCCAGCTGATACTTCGGTGTCAGCATCAGCGAGGAGAGCGTGAACGCGTCATGGCTGCCCCAGCTCCAGAACTTCGCGTCGCGCGTCGTGCGCTGCCAGAGCGCGTCCATGCTGAACGTCCCCCAGTCCAGCGTCTCGCCCTTCGCGCCGAAGCGCAGGCCCCAGCTGTCGCCCGTGGCCCGGTCGTCGGGCGTGACGCTCTGGCGGGGGTCGTCGCGCATCTGCTGGCGGGACAGCGGGCCGGGCATCCCGTACCCGCCGAAATTGTAGAAGCCGCCCACGGACGACGCGAACCGCTCCGTCCAGTCATGCCCGACCTCCGCGCGCGCGTCGAACACCTCGTAACGCGCGTTCTCGCGCCAGCCGCGGCCGCGCTGCCAGTCCGCGTCCGCCGAATAACGCGTGTCCTCGCCGAGGCTCCCCGACGTGCGCAGGTGCGCCCCGAACGTCTCCTCCGACCCGCCCGTGACGGTCACCGCCGTGCGCGGCTCGCCGCCCTTCTTCGTGATGACGTTGATGACGCCGGCCACCGCGTAGTCGCCGTACAGCGCGGTCTGGCCGCCGTGCAGGATCTCGATGCGCTCCACCGCCTCCACCGGCACCCGCGACCAGTTCGGCGCCTGCATGTCCGGCTGGTTCAGGCGCTGGCCGTCCACCAGCACCAGCACGCGCCCGTGGGCGTTCTGGCTGAACCCGCGCATGACGACCTCCGCCTGCATGGGGCTGCCGTTGACTTTGCGCACGTGCAGCCCGCCCAGGCGCTCGAGCGCCTGCACGGTGTCCGCCGCGCCCGAGCGGCGGATCTGATCCGCCGTGATGACGGTCACGCCGACGGGCAGGTCCTCCGCGCCCTGCCCCATGCGGCTCGCCTCCACGACGATTGGCGGCAGGTCAGCGACATGTTCGGGTTTCGGAGTATCCGTCTCGACTTGTGCGAGACACGGGATGGTGAGCGCGCAAGCGGCCCACAGTGCGGGCGCGCGGCCCTGCGTTGATGCGTACTGCATTTTTCTTTTCCTCATGCGGGAACATTAGGCAACCTTCAAGGCGTGCCGACACCTGCACGAACCCGTCTTCTGGCTTACAGCTTAACCTTGCCCCAGCCTTCTCTTCTCGCGAAAATGGCGTCACAGGGACTTGTAGCTGATTACAGCGGCGCGACCGCGCCCGACTCTCACGGGCTTCCGTAATTCATGCGAACGCCCGATAGATTACCCTTTCCCCCCGAAGAAGTCAACCCGAAATTTATGGCGGCTACACTTCCGCCCTGATGACGCCGTACTTGCCGTCGAAGCCGCCTTGGCGGATGACGCGCCCTTCGCGGACGGCGCGGATGCAGTCGCCGATTTTTCCGAGTGCGCCGAGTGTGTCCGCGTCACGGTCGAGCAGGAGCGGAAGCTCGCTCCCGTACTCCGCGAGCAGGCGGCGATAAGCCGCCATGGCTTTCTGCGACGATGGCCCGACACCCAGCGCCTGTTGCACGAGCTCGGGCAGGGGGATGATGTATTGGTAGGGCAGGGCGGCCCCCCCCCTGGCCCCTTGGCCCCCCCCACCCCGGCGCCCCCTCGCCCTCCTTTCCGGGCGGCGGGCCGCCCCGTCCGGCCATCGCGTCGCGGCGCGCGGGCGTGGGCC
>WRJS01000203.1 GCA_009778475.1 Kiritimatiellota bacterium
GGCGATGGTCGTCTTGCCGATGCCGCACCCGATGAACAGGCACGTTCCGACCGGTGGTGTGCACAGGCCGATGCACAGGTTCGTGATCAGGATGATGCCGAAGTGTATCTCGGACATCCCCAGCGCCTTGACCACGGGCAGGAGGATGGGCGTGAAGATCAGCAGCGCGGGCGTCATGTCCATGAACATTCCCACCATCAGCAGCATCGCGTTGATGGTCAGCAGGATGACGTAGGGGTTGCTCGAGAGCGCCATCAGCCCGGCCGAGACCGTCTGCGGGATGTTCGCGACGGTCATGATCCATTTCATCGCGCTCGAGGCGCCGATGAGCAGCATCACGACCGCCGTCGTGAGCGCGGTTTGCAAACAGACCTCGGGGATGCCCTTCAGCGGTATCTCGCGGTAGCAGATGACGGTGAGCAGGAACGCGTAGGCGACCGCGACCGCCGCCGCCTCCGTCGCGGTGAAGATTCCCGAGAGGATGCCGCCGATGATCAGCGCGATGAGCAGCAGGCTCGGAATCGCCCGCACGCAGACGCGCCACGCTTCCATGCGCGGCCCGTCCTCTTCGGCGTGTGCTTTCCCGTAGCCGTGGCGCAGGCACAGGATGGCGGACATCGCGATGATGCAGGCCCCCACCAGTATCCCCGGCAGGACGCCCGCCATGAAAATCGCGGCGACCGAGACGGACCCCGCCGCGACCGAGTAGACAATCATCGCGTTGGAGGGCGGGATCAGCAGGCCCGTCGTCGAGGCCGTCACGGTGACGGCGACGTTGAAGTCGCGGTCGTAGCCCTTGCGGTTCATCTCGGGGATCATGAACCCGCCGACGGAGGAGACCGCCGCCGCCGCCGACCCGGACTTCGCGCCGAAGAGCATGCACGTGAGGGTGTTGACGTAGGCCAGCCCGCCCGGCAGCCGCCCGACGAGCAGCGCGGCGAAGTCGATCAGCCGCCGCGCCAGCCCGCCGCGCCCCATCAGTATCCCCGAGAACACGAAGAAGGGGATTGCCAGCAGCGGGAAGCTGTCCACGCCGTCGGCCATGTTGTGCGCCACGGTGTAGCCGGGGTCGCCGCCGTTCGCGAGGATGGCCAGCAGCGAGGCGGCCGCGATGGCCACCGCCACCGGCGCGTTCATGATGAGCAGCGTGAAGAAGCTCGCCGTCAGGATGATGATGATGCCGATCATGCCTTAACCCTCCGATTGCGTTTGCGCGCCGAGCTCTGCGGCCGGCGTGCGGATGATGGCCACGAGGTTCTCCAGCGCGAACAGCAGGATGAACACGCCCGCAACGGGGATGGCGAGGTAGACCTGCCCCTGCGTCAATCGCGGCATGGTCGCCAGCTTCTGCCCCCACTGCCCCTGCGTCAAGGCGATGCCGCCCGCGATGAACGCCACGGCCGCGAGCGCAACCGTCACGCCTTGGGTGATGACGCTCAGCACCTTACGCGCCTCGGGGCGCATCTTGCTGACGAAGAAATCCACGCCCAGGTGCGCCTTGCGCTCGAACGCCAGCGCCCCCCCCAGCATCGAAATCCACACCAGCAGCGCCCGCGCGAGCTCGTCCGTGTAGATCGCCTGATGCCCGAACGCGCGCGTCAAGACCCCCCACAGCACGTCGAGCGTGATGAGGACGACCATCGCGATCAGCACCCATTCCAGCAGTCTGACCACGCCCCCCCGCACCGCCTGATACGCGCACATCATTTCACCTCCTGAATCGCGTTGTACAGCGCCTTGATGCCGGCGTACTCCTTCTTCTGGAGGATGGGCGCACACGCCGCGCGGAAGCCCTCGAGGTCGGGCGTGATGACCTCGACGCCCTGCTCCTTGGCGAACGCGAGACACCGCTCCGTCTCCTCGCGCCACAGCTCGCGCTGGAAGGCCTCCGACTCCCGCGCCGCCTCGCGCAGGGCCTTCTGGATGTCCCCCGGCAGCTTGTCCCAAGCCTTGGTGCTGATGATGACCATGTCGGGGATGCGCTGGTGGCCGGACAGGGTGAAATACTTGCAGACCTCGAAGTGGCGGCTCGTCACGAACGAGGGCCAGTTGTTCTCCGCCGCGTCCACCGTGCCTTGGTCGAGCGCGGTGTAGAGCTCGCCCCAACTGATGGGGCAGGCGCTCCCCTTCATCGCGCTGATCATGTCGATCGCCGTGCGGCTGGTCATCACGCGGATCTTCATCCCCGCCACGTCCGCGGCCGAGCGGATGGGCTTCTTCGTCGAGTAGAAATTGCGGTCGCCCGAGTCATAGTAGCACAGCCCCTGAAAATGGTTCTTGACCCCCAGCTCCAGCATCCGCTCGCCGACGGGCCCGTGGAGCGTGGCCCAGCAATGCGCCTCGTCGCGGAACACGAACGGGATGCCGAACACCATCATGTCCGGGATGAACCCCTCCAGCGCGGCGGTCGAGACCTTCGTCATCGCCAGCTCGCCCCGCTGCACCTGCTCCAGGCACTTGGTCTCGTTCCCCAGCACACCGCCCGAGTAAACGTCCAGCGTCGCGCGCCCGCCCGTCAGCTCCTCCAGCCGCTCCTTCATCAGCAGCATCGCCTTATGCACCGGGTGCTGCGCGTCCAGCCCGTGCCCCAGCTTCAGCACGATCTGCCCCGCCGCGCCCGCCGCCGACTCCTTCGGCCGGATTGCCAGCGCCCCCAAGAGGCACGCCCCCAGCAGCCCCGTCAACACACCCGCCATAAACATCGAACCCGACTTCCCCATATAACCTCCGCTTTCTTCTTACACAGAGTTGCACAGAGGGGTCACAGAGTTACACAGAGTTTTTTAATTCTCTGTGAACCTTTGTGGTCCCTCTGTGGTCCTCTGTGTAACATTCATTCCCCTACACACTCATAAATACCGCCAGCGCCGTCAGCGCGTAACCCAGCACCGTGACGATCAGCGTCACGTCCGTCAGCATCACCTTCTCCGGCCGCCCGCCCTCGTCATGCTGATACACCAAGGACAGGTAGCGGAAAATCCCGAACAGCACGAACGGCACCGTCAGCCCCAGGCGGTCTGTCCCGAACCGCTCCACCGTCTCCGGCGCCAGCGTGTAGATCGCGTAGCACACCACCGTCGCCGCCGCGACAATCCCGATCTGGATGTCCAGCAGGTGGCGGTCATACCCTGCCAGCGCCGCGCGGTGCCGCGTCTCGTC
>WRJS01000204.1 GCA_009778475.1 Kiritimatiellota bacterium
CCCCTGCCCCGCCCACGCCGGGCACCACACCGGCCCCGCGAAGCTCGTGTCCGTCACCAGCCACATCGCCCTCACCCGCACCAACGGCGCCCCCCTCGCCGTCAACGCCACCGTCGCCGCCGGCGAGCCCGTCCTCGTCGCCGGCCTGTCCCCCAGCGCCGCGCCGTGGGACGCGCTGGCCGTGTTCGAGTGGGACAAGGGCGGCGGCACTTCCGAGGCCCAGACCAACGCCTTCACCGTCATGGGCGCCCACCTCATCGGCGACTTCGACAAGGACTGGACCATCACCGCCTATGACGTCACCAACAGCCTCCCCCCGCCGCCCGACGGGCTGGTCGTATTCTCCCCCTCGGGAGGGTCGCGGCTCATCAGCCTGGACGACCACATCGACCTGCCGGGCGAAAAGGTGCTGTCCTTCGAGAGCGACATCGACGGCATCTTCGTCTGGGACATGGGCGCGCCGACCACAGGCATCGCCATCCTGCACCCCGGCGAGGCCATCACCAACGACCTGCCCGGCCGCGTCTGCATCGAGACGTGGTCCCCCGGCGGCGGCACGGCCACCCTCACCTACACCTTCACCGGCGCGGGCGCGGCCAGCAACCTCACCTGTTCCACGTCGATGGTTTTCACCTACGTCAACCCCAACCTGCGGCTGGAGATGCTCCCCGGGCCTTTCGCGGGCGCCGTCACCGAGCGTTTCCACGAGTACCGACCCGGCCACCACGCCGTCACCAACGACCTGATGACCTACGACGGCGAGACCTTCGTCCCGCAGCAGCTGTGGGTCGTGGCCGACGTGTGGAAAGGCTTCTCGTCCGTCAGGTACGGCCTGTCCGATCTCACCGGCCACGACGGCTTCTGCGCCAACGCCGCCACCGGGCTCACGGGCGCGCAGTACCACGACTTCGGCTTCCACCCCGCCGTCAACAGCACCAACGTCACCGCCTACATCGAGGGCGGCAGGGCCAAGGCCGTGCTCTACTGCCGCGACTACGGCGCGTACTGCAAGCTCACCGCCGAGTTCCTCGACGCGCGGGGCGAGGTCCTCCACACCCTCACCGAGCCCCTGCCCTTGGCCGGCGGCGCGGCCTCCGGCAACCACATCGCCAACGCCTGGCGCGACCTGACGCGCGGGCAGTGGGCGGCGAGCGGCTACGGCGGCCAGCCCCCCGCCCTCTACAGGGACACCGACTTCCAGCCCGCCGCCCTCGGCAACGCCCGCACCGACGACCCCAACCTCACCCACGGCGCGGCGGGCGACGGCCTGACCGCGTGGCAGGAGTACCGGGGCTTCGCCGTCGGCGGCGGCAAGGATTTCATCGGCATGCGCCACACGGGCCTCTCCCCCCTGCGCAAGAGCCTCCTCGTGCAGGTCATGGCCGAGGACGACTACACGCTAGGCCTCGGCACGGGTGCCGCCGTCAACGCCCCCGCCGTGCAGGCCTTCAACGTGAACGCCGTCATGCAGGACGTGGCGCAGTTCTACTCCGACCCCACGCGCGGCCTGGGCATCGACCTGTACTGGACCGTCACCCCCTTCACCATGCCCTCCATCGAACACACCTACACTAATGGTGAATTTGTCCTTAGCCTCTACAAGCACACGGGGACAAATTACTATACGGCATCCGATGCGTTCCCTAATGGGCAGATGATTGCGGATTCCACCGCTTGGATTTACAGGGATGACCGATTGAGAAGAGAGGATCGTGATACATTCAGGCAAACATTTGGAGATGTATATGTAGGTCCAGGATTGTTCATCCAGAAGAACCGCAATGACGTGGAACACAGGGATTTCATAAAGATTGCCTTGCCGTCGCGTATCGGGACGCGCGAACGCGATGGGCAATGCCGATACATGATGGATACGCGCAGTAATGCGGCCAACAACCGCACGAGCCAAGTCCTTGAGGCTCGGGGGGCGTATGTGAACGCCGTGAATGTTTCCGAGGAGATGTTCCTGAAGACTGGAACACATATCTCATCAAACGATTTTATTGACTTGATAAAGTTTTGTATTGCGCACGAGTTATTCCACCTTATAGGCGGTTCAGACCGGCCTAACGCAACAGGCTTTATAAGTGGTCCCCCGCCTTATGCGCCATTCACCAACTTGCAGACCTCATCAGATGAGATTCAGGAAATCAATCTTCCTGCAAGGTTTTCAATCCTGCCACAACCATGAAAGGAAAAACGCCATGAAAAAAATGATGCGAATGACAACGGTTCTTTGTTTACTTCAACTGTCCGCTTTTGCCGAGACAACCGCCCACATTGAAGTTAAGCTCTTCAAGGATTGGGTGATAAAGGGAGAGCTTAGCTTTGCTAATCTCGCAATCAAGAATACGGGAACAGCCCCTATTCTTCTCGCCAAAGACGTTTTTGATTTTGAGGGTGGGCAATTGAGTTGTACTAAAGAAGGGGAAGTAATAGACGAGTTGTATCGGGATATTTCCCGGCATGGAGGTTTCTTCAGTCTTCTGTCAGGGGAGACGCATGTATACGAAGACCGTAAACTCTACTTGGAAATTCCCCCGCCTTTTTCAGAGAAAATACGTTTTACGGTTTCAGTGTATCTAGGCAACGGTTTTTGGTTGGATTCTGAACCGTTGATGTATCATGGGGTTATCCCCGATTCCGAGGAACACCTGACAACCATAACGGATGTGAATGGACAATATAAAATGCTGGGTGTCACCTACAAAAATGAACGTTGGCTCTATAAGACTATGCCTAGCCGTCTAGCTCGGGATGCGAAAACGCTTTATTTCCCTGTTTGTCCTCTAAGCCTCACGAACAAAATCCGTGTCGAACCGCAGGACGATAAAATGCTGTTCAAAATCTGGGATGGCGGCAAGTCCATGATTTTTCATCTGACCAAAAGTATCCTCCTTGAAGGTCCAGACGAGAACGACGTGCTGGGCAAGTGGACGCGCGAGCGCAAGCAGAGGGCGGAGGCGGACAACGCCGAGGTGCGCAGGAAGAAAGCGGAGGGGGAAAAGTAACGACAAAGCCAATCCTGAAAATCCTGTTAATCCTGTCAAGGAAATGAAAGGGGCTTGACAATTCCGTCGCGGACTCGAT
>WRJS01000205.1 GCA_009778475.1 Kiritimatiellota bacterium
TCCGTGTCGAGGGCCCCAACGGGACGTATGGCGGCGGCACGGATGCGCCGGATATGGGCGGAGGGCCTTGGCGGGACATCCACTTGCGTGTCGAGGTACTCGGTTCGTTCTACCGCTTCCTCTACAGTTTCGATGGCGTGGACTGGGTTGAGGCCGCCACGCGCAGTTGCCCCCTGCCGCCCACGGAAATCGGGATTTTCTGCAAGACATGGGGCAACCTCCCTGCAATGAGCACCACGTTTGCCGACCTCATCTATGAGCCTTTCACGCCGCCCGGCCAGCCGCCCACGATGAACGCGACGTGGCAAGGCCCCGGCGACGGCGTGACTGCGGGGCTCTACACGGACGCGCAGAACTGGAACCCGAACGTGGTGCCGGGGGACAGCAACACGGCGAACTTCACGGGGGACAATGTCCACTACCTCGTGGCCTTCCCGCCGGAGGGGCGGCGCACCCCCAACCGCGTCTGCGCCAACACGCTCGGCAGTGGCGCGGCCAGCACGGTGACCTTCGACACCCTCGGGACGCACTGGATGCTCGACCGCGCGTATTACGGGGTGAACAGCTTTGATATGTACCCTTCGTTCCAAATCCAAGAGACCTCCGGCCCGATGCTCATGCTCTCCAACGCCGTGTGGACGTTCTACCACACGCCCACGGTGGCGTCGAACATCCTCGAGACGGGGTGGTTCAATATGCAAAACCCAGACCCCCTCCAGCCCCACAACTCAGCCGTGTATGTGGCCAGCGCGAGCGGGGGCACCAACGTCCTGCTGTTCAAGGCCGGCTCCTCCTCGCGCGTGCCGTGGTATCAGTTCAGGGGCAAGGGGCTCAAGAACCTCATCCGCTACGAGGGCGGCGCGCACGAGGTCATGGGCAATTTCATCGTCAAGAACGAGTGCAACAACTTTGCGGAGCGGGAGTTCCCGGCCGAGGTGGAGATCGTCGGCGACACCGTCCTCACCGTATACGGGGGGATGGGCGCGGCGCACAGCGGCGAGGGCGCCACGGCCATCGTCACGGTCGAGGCCGGCGGCACGTTGGATGATCGCGGCGGGCTAGGGTTCGCCCATGGCGCGGACTCTTTCGGCATCATGAACGTGAGGCCGGGCGGCACGGTGACGACCCCCGGGAACTCCATGTTCGGCAGGGGGCAACGCTCCAACGGCATCCTGAACATCGACGGCGGCACGTTCATCCAATACGCGGGCAGGTTCAGGGCCGGAGAGAACGGGCTTTCCGTCCAGAACGACGTCATCACAGGGACGTCCACGGGAACGGTCAACATCACCAGCGGGGTGTTCCTTTTCACCTCCCCGAACGAGTGGGTGGCCCTCGGCGACAACGGCGGCCGCGGGATCATGAACGTCCGCGGCGGGACGTGCCGCTTGGAAAATTGCGGCGGGTTTCTCGTCGGGACATATTATGGCAATGTGACCATCAACGGCACGACCACCCAGATACCCTCCTCGGGCCGCCTCAACATCGAGTCGGGCCTGTTCTACGTCAGGGGGTCGGAAAACTCAAGCATCATCAACGGTGAGATGGAGATGAGCGGCGGTGAGTACATCCAAGACTCGAAAGACCTGAACATCGGCAGCGCCGAACTCATCATGCGCGGCGGCCGCTTGCAGCAGAACGGCGTCATCAATGTCGGCAACGGCGGGGTCGCGCGCGTGCGCCTGTACGGCGGCGTCCTGCGCGCCGCCCGCGTCTTGGGATACCCCTTGTCCTCCCTGTTCGCGGACGGCGGCACGATCCAGATTCACACGCGCAACGGAACGCCCTCCATCCTGCTGAGCGACTTGGACGTGGCCGAGCTGACCGGCAACGGCCTGACCATCGACACGGCCTCCGGCCTCGCCACCCTCCAGCAGGCGTTCACGGACGCGCCCTCCGAGGAAGGCCTCCTCACCGTGACGGGTCGCGGCACGGCCATTTTCGATGCCGTCAGCGAACATAGCCAGACGCTCGTGGATGACGCCACCCTGCAACTCGCCCCCGACGCAGTGCCGGGGCTGAACGTCGCGGTGATCAACGGCGGCGGCTTCTATGACCCGGACGGCTCCGGCATGGGCGGCGTCCCCCTGGGCCTCACCTACTCCGAAGGCCGCTGCGTCTGGGAGGACACGGACTTCTATACCTTTATCGGCTTTGACCGGGACGACCGGCTCGTCGTGGTTAATGAAGGCCTCACCCGCCAGGAAGCAGACGCCCTGGGCATACGGGACGGCGTATGCTTCGAGCAGGACAGCGCCCTGGTCAGCATGCACGACGGCGAGCTGACTGCCCACTATTCGGACGCCCGCACATCCCTGGCCCAGCGGACGGCGATCGGCCAAGCTGCCGACGGCACGGTCATCCTCATGGTCACGGAAGGGCGCACGGCGGCCTACCTGGGTGCGAATCATAATGACATGGTGAACGCGATGCTCTACTACCATGCCGTATCGGCAGGCATGCTGGACGGCGGCTCGTCGGCAGCGATGGGCTACAGCGGCTATATCGAGAAGTACGACATGGATACCACGACTCTGAACTGGTATCAGAAGCTGGGCATGGTCAACTCGGCGCGCTCCTTCATACCCCCGCGCCCCCTGCCCACATATTTTGGGGTGAAGTCCGATGAACCGTAAGCCTTATCTCCGGCCAAAGAAGAAAAAGAAGAGGCCCCTATTCTACCGGCTATTGACCGCCTTCGTCGTCCTGTCCGCCCTGCTGGTCGCCCTACTGAACGTATACATCAGCGGGCGCTTGACCGAGTACGAATCCGCCCATCCCAAGCACGCAGCGGCAAGGCTCTTTGAGGCCTTCTTTCGCGAGCCGGATTTCCTGGACTTGATCGCGCGCAGCGGCTACGAGCTGGGCGAATGGGAGTCTGTCGAGGACGCTGTCGCCTACTTTGACGGGCTGGCGGCTGAGGGGCCTTTCACCTATACCCAGGTGACCTC
>WRJS01000206.1 GCA_009778475.1 Kiritimatiellota bacterium
GGGCTTCTGAAATAATGGACGAGGTGGACGGGGTGGACAAAGTGTCCATGCCGTCCACCACGTCCACATCGTCCACAAAGTCCACCACGTCCATTCTAGAAACTAGCAACTAGAAACTAGAAACTAACCCCTAGAAACTATCCTTCCTATGACTCGCGAAAAAATGTGGCAACGCCTGAAAGGGCAGACGGACTGCGATGTGCTGATTTTGGGCGGCGGCGTGAACGGCACGGGGCTGTTGCGCGAGCTTGCGTTGCAGGGCGTGAGGTGCGTGTTGGTGGACAAGGCGGACTTCGCGGCGGGGGCAAGCTCGAAGTCGTCGCGCATGATTCACGGCGGGCTGCGCTACCTTGAAAACGCGGAGTTCCGTCTCGTGAGCGAATCGGTCTTGGAGCGTAACCGCTTGCTCAAATACGCGCCGCACTACGTCCAGCCGCTAAAGACGACCATCCCCATCATCTCGTGGTTCGCGGGGATGATCAAGGCGCCGCTGATTTTCTTCGGCATGAACCTGAAGGTCGGCGGGCGCGGCGCGTTCATCGTCAAGATGGGGCTCACGTTCTACGACATCCTGACGTGCCGACTGCGCCAGACGCCGTGGAATTACCTCATGGGCAAGAAGCGTTCGCTGCGGGAGATTCCGGGCCTGCGCGGGGACATCGTTTGCACCGCGACGTACTGGGACGCGTGGATCAGCCAGCCCGAGCGGCTTTGCGTCGAGATGGCGCTGGAGGCTTGCCGCGCCCAGCCCGAGTGCGTCGCGCTCAACTACGTCGAGGCGCAGAAGCTCGGCGCGGACAGCGTCGCGCTGACCGACACGCTCACGGGCGAGACCTTCACCCTGCGCCCGAAAACCGTGGTCAACGCCACCGGCGCGTGGGTGGACTTCGCGAACCGCCCCATGGGCATCGACTCGCGCCTCATGGGCGGCACCAAAGGCTCGCACCTCGTCATCGACAACGCCGCGCTCTTCAACGCCCTCGGCGACCGCATGATTTACTACGAACACGCCGACGGCCGCATCTGCATCACCTTCCGCTTCATGGACAAGGTCATCATGGGCTCCACCGACATCCGCATCCAGAACCCCGACGACGCGGCTTGCGACGACGCGGAGATCGATTACATGATGACCACGCTCCGAGGCGTGTTCCCCGACATCGAAATCGCGCGCACCGACATCGTGCATATCTTCTGCGGCGTGCGCCCGCTCATGGCATCCGGCGAAGGGTACACCAGCAAAGTGTCCCGCTCGCACTTCCTCGCCGAACACGCACCCGACGGCGACCGCGCGTTCCCCGTTTACAGCATGGTCGGCGGCAAGCTCACCACCTTCCGCGCCTTCGCCGAGATGACGGCGGACAAGGTGCTTCCCGTGCTGGGCAAAACGCGCACGGTCTCCACCGCCGACCGCCCCTATCCCGGCCGCGCACCCGTCGCGGAAGGCGAACGCCTCCGCACGTTGCCCGATTACACCGTCGAAGAGATACGCGCCATCGCCCAGCAAGAACTCATCGCCCACCTCTCCGACCTCACGCGCCGCCGCAGCGTCATCACACTTCTGGGGCAGCTGACCGAAGCCACGGCGACCGAACTCGCAACCATCGTCGGCGATATTTTCGGCTGGGACGAACCCACGCGCCAAAACGAAATCCGCCTCGCGCTCCAAGAGGCGCAGGGTAGAAGTTAATATTCAATCGACTTGTTGTTGCATTTGTAATACAAAAATAATACACTGACACTATTTCAAATGAGGAGTATCCGATATGAAAGCTACAGTTCTTCAAGTTCGTCTCGACGGCAAGCTGAAAAAAGAAGCCGATGCCTTTTTTACTGAGGCCGGTCTCGACACAACAGCCGCTGTGCGGCTTTTCCTGAGGCAATCCGTTATACAGCGTTGCATCCCCTTTGACATTGTCGGAGAGGATCCCTTCTACAGCAAGGCGAATCAAAAGGCACTTAAAGAGTCTATGCGTCAATATGCGACAGGTAAAATCGTTATGCATAAACTTATGGAAAGTTAATTGTGAGGCGGTATGAGCGCGAATGTCAAATATGCCTTCACAGAAAAAGCTTGGGATGATTATTGTTATTGGCAGAAGCAGGACAAGAAAACCTTGTCCCGTATCAACGACCTTATTAAGGATATTGTCCGAAACGGCAATACAGGTGTCGGCAAGCCCGAGTTATTGAAAGGTATGGCAGGATGCTGGAGCCGTAGAATTAATGAGAAAGACAGGCTAGTTTACATAATCGAAGGCGGCAGGATTGTGATTCTGCAATGTCGCACGCATTACAACAATCTCTGATTTTAATGGAGCAAGGAGTATCAACTGATGAGTGCAAAAGAGATGACATCCGCTGAACGGGTGATGACGGTATTAAGGAACGGGGAGCCGGACCGCATCCCGCATTTCGAGTGGATTATCGACAAGCGGGTGCGCCACGCGCTCTGCCCCGGCGCGTCGCTGGAGGAGTTCTCCGTGCGCATGGGGCTGGACGCGCTGCTGACCGACCCGGACTTCACGACCGAGCAGGTCGCGCCGAACCGTTTCAGGAACGAGTGGGGTATCGTCGTGGAGAAGGGTGAGGAGCAGCACTCCACCGTCGTCGAGGCCGTCATCCAGACGCTTGACGACATGACGAATTACGCACCGCCCGACCCTTACGCGCCGCACCGTTTCGAGAGCCTGAAAAAACTAGTCGCCCGCTACAAGGGCAAGTATGCCATCGGTGTACATCTGAACGACGTGCTGTCCATCCCGCGCAACCTGATGGG
>WRJS01000207.1 GCA_009778475.1 Kiritimatiellota bacterium
AGCATCGCCATCAGGACGAGCGTTGCAAGGCTGAAGGCCACCGGCACCATGCGGAAGTCGCGCTCCGTGGTGTCCGCGAAGGCCGCGGCATTGGCACGGCAGAAGGGGAGCGCGGCGTAGTACATCACGGGCCCGTGGTGGTCGGTGGGGTCGTAGCGATAGACCCCCTCGTCCATCAGCAGGCCCGCGCGCACGGCCTGATTGGCCTCGTCGCCGTGCATGGGGCGGGCCTCCAGCGCGGCGGCGCGGAAACGGAAGCTGGACAGGCCGATGAAGGCGGTGAAACATGAGATGAGTGCCCAATGGTTGAATCGTAGCTTCATGTGCGAAGTCCTTTGCTAATCCGTCGGCAGGGTGCCGGTGGCGTCCACGGCGTAGCCCCATTTCCTGATGTACTCGGCGCCGGGGCGGAAGTCGTCGCCCGTGCGCTCGAGGAGGCGGCGGAGGTCGCCGTCCAGATGCTGCTGGAGGTCTGCGCTGGCGGCCCGGTTGACGATGTTGGTGAGTTGGTAAGGATCGGCGTGGTTGTCGAAAAGCATCCACGGGTCGTTGAGGTCGCGCACATAGGTGTGGCGCGGGGTCCGGACACCGCGGTACTCGCGGCCGCCCTGCCGGACGCCCCATTCGCCGAAGGGGGTGTAGCAGGCGATGAGGGCGGCGTGGCCCTGCGGCTCGGGGCGGCCGCCGCGCACGACGGCGGAGAAGTCGTCGCCCTCCACGGTGGCGGGCGCGGGTATGCCGCAGAGCCCGAGGAGGGTGGGCATGAGGTCGGGGGTGTTGATGGGCATCCCGAGGGCCCGGCCGGGCGCGGGGGCGCCGGGGAGGCGGATGAGCAGAGGGACGCGGATGGACTCGTCCCAAGGCTTCTGCTTGCGGATGGCATCGTGCGAACCGAGCATGTCGCCGTGGTCGGAGGTGAAGACGAAGAGGGTGTTGCCACGGATACCGGCGGCGTCGATGGTCTTGAGCAGGTCGCCGAGGCTGGCGTCAAGCGCGGCGATGTGCGCGTAGTAACCGGCGAGGTCTTTGCGGTAGGCGGGGGTGTCCTTGGCGTTGGGGCGCAGGGTGATTGCGGCGGGGTCGAACATCTGGCGGTAGGCGGCGGGGGCGGTGTCGTAGGGGTTGTGCGGCGGGCCCCAAGAGAGGACGAGCAGGAAGGGCTTGGCGTCGCGGCCGCGTGCGGCGATGTAGGACTGCGCGTCCTTGGTCTGGGCGAACGCGTCGTAGCCGTCCCAGATGCGACGCTGGGTGTCGTCCTGCGCGTAGTGGGGGGAGCGGTTGTAGTCGTGCGCGCACTCGAGGGCCTTCCAGTAGGCGAAGCCTTGGCGGCGGGCCTCGGGGATGTGCGCGGTGCGGCCGTGGCCGTCAACGTGCCACTTGCCGATGTAGGCGGTGTCGTAACCGGCGGCGGCGAAGGCCTGGGCGATGGAGGTGGCGGCCGTTCCGAGGGGGGCGTCGTTCAGGAACAGCCCGTGGCGCAGGGGGTACTGCCCGGTTAGGAGGCTTGCGCGGTAGGGCGTGCAGACGGGCGTGCAGGAGACCGCGTTGCGGAAGTTGACGCTCTCGGCGGCGAGGCGGTCCAGCACGGGCGTCTTGCCGCGCAGGTTGGGGTCCCCGGCGTAACCCGTTGCCTGCGCGCGCCACTGGTCCGCCAGCACGAAGACGACGTTGGGCTTGGGGTCGGCGTGTGCCGCGAGCGCGGCGGTAATCAGCAGGACCGTGAGGCGCATCGTTTTATTCCTTTCGTAGTGCATTTCATGTGGACGTTGATTTTTCTCATGCCCCATTGGCCGCGGTCGCGCCAAATCCATTCGATGTCACCATCTTGGAGCGACCTCCATTAAGCAGGTGCAGGGCAGAAGCCCTGCGCTCCCGGGGAGGCCCTGCGCCCCCGGCGCGGGGCAAAGAGAGGGGGGGCGCGGGCCGATCGGCCCGCGCCCCCCGCGAAGATGCCGGCGGCGCCCTGCTCTCCCGCGGGCGGACCCCGCAGTACCCTCGGCGAAGGGGCCCTTCACTTCCGTGTTCGGGATGGGAACGGGTGTCTCCTCCCCTCTGCTGGCCACCGGCAAAAAACTGGCAACTGCCGTCCGGGAAGGGAGGGGGGCGCGACGCGGCGCGGGGCAGGCGCGGCAGGCGCCCGCGGGGGGCCGTCGCGGCCCCATTCTCGCTTTTGAAAGTGAAGTTCGAAACGGCCAAGCCTCTCGGCGGTTTAGTACCGGTCCGCTGAGCGCGTCGCCGCGCTTGCACGCCCGGCCTATCGAGGCCGTGTTCTTCGGCCCGCCTTCAGGCCACCTTCGTGGCGGGAGGGCTAGTCTCGGGGCAGGCTTGGCGCTTAGATGCTTTCAGCGCTTATCCTTTCCCGGCTCGGCTACCCGGCTGCGCCGCTGGCGCGACGGCCGGAGCACCGTTGGCCGGTCGCCCCCGGTCCTCTCGTACTAGGGGGCGGGCCCCTCAGCCCTCCTGCGCCCGCGGAGGATAAGGACCGAACTGTCTCACGACGTTCTGAACCCAGCTCGCGTACCGCTTTAATTGGCGAACAGCCAAACCCTTGGGACCTTCTCCAGCCCCAGGATGCGATGAGCCGACATCGAGGTGCCAAACC
>WRJS01000208.1 GCA_009778475.1 Kiritimatiellota bacterium
CCGCCAAAAGGAAGCGAATTTCGAGACCATCAGGCAGCTCAGCGTACGCCTCGACCGGACTACCATTGAACAGCTCGACTGGGAAAAGTGCCTTGCCATTTATGACAGGGCAGAGACGTTTTTCTACTGCGACCCACCGTATACAGGCGGCGAGGTGGACATCTACAAGGCATGGCAAGTTTCGGACGTGCTTCGATTCAAGCAACGTCTAGACGCGCTTAAGGGTCAATGGATGGTCTCGCTCAACGACACCGCCGACATCCGCAAAATATTCTCGGATTGCAACATCACGCCCATATCGAGAGCACGAGGGGTGCAGCGAGGCGAGTATAAGGAGCTGCTCATTCAATCTACCACGCCCGCCGCTTCTTGACATCGATGTCGTAGATCGTGGAAGTACCGCCGCGCCCCTCAATCACACGGTGCATCGCTTGCATGATCATCACACGAAAACGACCCTGCGACGGGTGTTCCTGTGCCGTCAAGACCGCCTCCAGATCAATGATCTCACGCGCCAGCCTCTCATTCGAGAGGTTGGCGCGGTCGAGGACAAGCCGCGCTTCCTTACGCGCCGCTTGCCAACTCAAGAGCCGTCATTCGACGGCCAATGGCGGTTGATTGTTCCCATGCAGAGAAAGAATATCACGCCTGCACCCCCGCTGCAAGTCCCGTGCATCGGCGCGGAAATCATTGTGAAACGTGTGAGATTTCCGCGCTTTCACCCCTGACCCCAGTGGAACCTCGTCGCGGGCGGTTTGGGGGCGGTTTTTTGCCACGACCTACCCTGTAATATAAGGATAAATAAGGTTAAATAGGGCTTGTGTTAAACCTGTTGCGCTGTCTCTCCGAACCCGTGACGGGGGTGGCAAGCGTCGAAGAAGGGATGGGGCGGGTCATGGCGAGGGCGGAGCGGGGAGAGGGTTGAGCAGGCAGAGGAGGGCGGCGTCGGAGAGCAGGGTGCCCGTGAGGCCGAGGTCGGCGCGGGCGGCCCTGCCCATGTCGGTGAGGAGCTTGCGCATTTTGGAGAGCAGGGCGTCGTTGTGTTCGATGCCCTCGATGGGCTGCTCGAAGCTCAGGACGCGCCAGAGGCGCATGGCGAGCTTGCGGGCGACAGCGGCGACGGCGATGTTGCGGTGGCCCTTGCGGAAGAGGAGTGCGGCGCCCCATTTCTGGAGGGGGTCGGGGCGGCGGGAGCGCAGGAGGGCCTGTGCGGCCTGGATGAGCAGGGTGCGCATGTCCTGGCGTCCGCGGCCCTTGCCGACGCCGACCTTGGCGTGCTTGCTGGCGCCGCTGGTCTTGGCGCCGGGGTTGAGGCCGAGGTAGGCGGCCAGGCTCTTGGGGCAGGCGAAGCGGGAGCAGTCGCCGATGACGGCCAGGGCGGCGAAGGCGTTGATGGGGCCGATGCCGGCGAGCCTCATGCAGCGGCGCATGAGGGGGCAGGCGGCGATCTGGGCGCAGATCATCGAGCGGAACTCCCTGCGCCTCCTGGCTGCGGCGGCGTGGGCGGCGAAGCGCTCCTCGATGAGGCGCCTCTGCACGGGGCTCCACTGCCTTTGCGCGAGCACCCATTCCAGGGTTTTGGAGTTCTTGAGGCTGCGCTTGCCGGCGCGGATGCCGTGCTGGTTGAGGAAGCCCTTGATCTCGTTGCCCGCGGCCGTCTCCTCCTGCTCGGCCCGCCTGTAGCAGTGGAGCAGGTCGCGCCGCTCGCGGGTCTTCTCGTCGGGCGTCCAGACGCAGGGCGCCAGCCCCGTGAGGTAGCCCGTGACGATGCGCTCGGCCGCCCTGCGGTCGTCGTCCTTCCACGGGTCGGCGTAGCGCGAGAGCGCCGCGCTCTCGACCACCGCGCAGCGCAGCCCGGCGGCCTGCAGTTCCGCGCAGAGGTGGAAGCTGTTGCCGCTGGCCTCCACGAGGATGAGGTCGTCGCGCCGGAATCGGCCTGCCGCCCACTGCACGAACTCCCCGATCCCCATTTGCCCGGTCACCTCGACGGTCCGCGCCGAGAAGGCTTCGCGCCCCTGGCACACCGCCGCCACCACGAAGTCGGGGTGGCTGTCCACTCCGACCACTTTCCCGTCGCTCCTCTGCGGCAGCGGCGCCCGGTAGCGCTCCGCGCCCGCACCGGCGCGCACGTCGTCCCCTTTCGGGGGCTTGTCTTGCTTTTTCTTGTTGTTAGGATTTTTCATTGATTTGACTTTCTTTTTTGTGTTACCGTTTTGTTCTCGCAACTGGCTCGGGCGACGCGCCGGGGGCGCTGGTCAACAGACGGTAGTTGGCGCTTCAAGTATCCGGGGCATCTCTCCCCATGATGAGCTTTCCGCCGTGGTTCTTTCAGAGTGTCGGGTGTCTCTCCCATGTGCCTCTTCGAACCTTCTGACCTGCCGTCACCCGTGCGCGTTGCTTCGCTCATCGGTTCCATCAGGATATTATACCACCTCTCCCCGACGCGTCGCCGGAGCCAGTTGCCTCCTACCTTCATACCATCAGAGCCACACAGAGGATGAATAGTGAGCAGGAAAGTGATTGCATTATTGCATTATTGCATTATTGGCTGGCGCAGGCTCGGAC